>JAISEL010000139.1 GCA_031264185.1 Deltaproteobacteria bacterium | reverse complement strand
ATTTAGTAGACTTTAGGATGGAAAAAAAGATTTGGATACTTTTTTGGAAGCTCAGGCTCAAGGAGAAGCTGACCGGAAAAGCCCCGCAGACTTCTAAAAGCCATAATTAGAATTGCTGTCGGTTTATCCTGTTTGAGGACAAACGGAAAATTTTGTAGTACAATAAAAAAACACACATGATGTCTTTTGATGTTGAACTGCCTTAAGTGTTTCGGGGTAACTGAAAGATTCAAAGAGCGAAGTTTCAAAAACAGGCATCAAGTCAAATTTTTTGTAAATTATTCTCAAATTAGAGATTTAAATGTTCTTCTCAAGTCTCTTTTGAGTATAACGAAACTGTTGCATAACTTGACGAGCTGGGCTATACAATTGAAAATTTTAACACGTAATTTGCCGATGAAAAATTGTGCTGTCTGCGAAAAATCGCGCATGGCTAATTTCTGAAATATGCGATGGTTATATGGCCGTGAACGGCAATGATACCGAATAACCCTAAAATATATCACATCGTCCACATCAGCAAGTTATCCGCAATTATTGAGGAACGTTTTCTGGTATCTGATGCAGAAATGCAGAAACGCCCTCAAGTCGGCGTAACAATCGGTATGCAAAAGATTAAAAATCGCAGATTGTTTTCATTATTGTCATCGCATACAGGATTACATGTTAGTGATTGCGTTCCGTTTTACTTCTGTCCGCGTTCACCAATGCTTTATTTGTTTTGGAAAGACAATCACAGCGAGATTACATATCACGGGGGGCAGGAACCGATTTTACACTTAGTTGCAGACTTAAGGAGAGTTGTTGACTGGGCTAACACAAACTATTTAAGGTGGGCATTCACGAACTCGAACGCAGGGTCATCATATTTTGAAGACTATGCTGATTTAGTTCACCTTGATAAAATTGATTAGGAGGCAGTTCAGGCGAAGCAGTGGAGCGGTCATCAAGACAAAAAACAAGCAGAGTTTCTGTTTGAAAAGCATTTTCCGTGGGAGCTTTTTGAAGAAATAGGCGTGTATTCATGCAACGAATTAGTTGCAGTTAGCGCGATTCTTACGACTGCAAGTCACCAGCCGCCAGTTAAGGTCGTGCAGGATTGGTACTATTAACGAGGAAAGATGGCTATGATAGATTACAAGGTCGGCGATTTACTCGCGAATAAATCCGAAGCACTCGTGAACACAGTAAATTGTGTTGGAGTAATGGGGCGCGGGATAGCTCTTCTGTTCAAAAAGTCTTTCCCCGACAACTTCAAGTTCTACAAAGAAGCTTGCAAACTCGGAAAGGTTGAGCCTGGCAAGATGCTTGTGTACGAAGTAGAAAATCTGTGTAATCCGAAATACATCATAAACTTCCCGACAAAGCGGCATTGGCACGGAGTGAGTCGCATTGAGGATATCAAGTTAGGCCTGATCGATTTGGTAAATGTGATCAAACTGCTTAATATTAAATCTATCGCTGTTCCTCCTCTTGGTTGCGGTTTAGGTGGATTGAATTGGAATGATGTTAAACCATGCATTGAAATGGCGCTATCGCAGTTGCAAGATGTGCAAGTGGTAGTATATGAGCCAGGCAGCACACCAAATGCCGACACAATGGTTCGTAATCGCGCAGTACCTAAAATGACATCCGGCAGAGCCGCGCTTGTCACATTGATACAGCGGTATCTGGATGGTTTGCTTGATTCATTCGTAACACTGTTGGAGATTCACAAGCTGATGTACTTTTTGCAAGAGTGCGGAGAACCGTTACGCTTGCGGTATGTTAAGGCACCTTATGGTCCGTATGCAGAGAATCTGTCGCATGTTTTGAGAGCTATTGATGGACATTTTCTCTGCGGCTACGCTGATGGTGGAGATGTGCCTGATAAGCAAATTACGGTAGTACCCGGTGTGGAACGTGATGCGCTTGTGTTCCTTGACAGTCAGCCGCAGACAACCGACCGCATCAACCTTGTGGCGGAACTTGTCGATGGCTTTGAAACACCGTTTGGCATGGAGCTTCTTTCAACGGTTCACTGGGTAATGAAACGCGAGGGAGCGGTAGGCAATGAGATTGCTAATCATACTTATGCCTGGGATGAAAAGAAGCGTAAGTTCAGCCAACGTCAAATTGAGATAGCGGCGAATCATTTGGTGAAGAATGGCTGCTAAAATCTCGGCCTTTCTTTTGCCATGAAGTAATCTATTAGCCCGGCGGATAATTATGATAAAAGAGTTTATCCTTTGTTTCTTCAGTCTTTAGCATACTCAAAGATTTATGCAGCTTCTATAGTCTGTTTGTAGTATGGATAGAAAATTACTATACCGTGATCTTATATAAATAATAAGGAGTATTAGATCTATCATAATTATCCGCCGGGTTAATAACACCTGAAAATTACGAACCTCTTCCTAAAAATCCGACAATTGCAGCATTCTTTCGCCATATAGGGCTTGCGGAAGAACTCGGCTCTGGAGTACGGAACCTGTATAAATATGGTGTTCGTTACTCAGGTCAACGCCCACAGCTGATAGAAGGAGACATCTTCAAAATAATCGTCCCACTTGATGATAAATACTCCTTTGAGGCATAAGGTTATAAAACACCTGTAAGTTGCGCCGAATCTAAAAAGGAATCATCAGAACTTGACTCCTCAATAAGCTCTGAAACTGACTTCGAACAAAAGTTCGGAATAATCTTAAGTGAATTGA
This sequence comes from Deltaproteobacteria bacterium, assembly GCA_031264185.1. Taxonomy (GTDB): domain Bacteria; phylum Desulfobacterota; class Desulfarculia; order Adiutricales; family Adiutricaceae; genus JAIROO01. Next base: position 16,464 of record JAISEL010000139.1, on the reverse strand, counting down.
ATATAAGGCAGCAAAAAATACTTTCGTTGCTTGCCAAAAACCCCAAGATGACGGTTGTAAACATAGCTGATGCAATTAATCTTAATCGAGCCCAGTCTGAATCATCTATCCGGCAATTAAAAAAACTTGGATTTATTGAACATAGAGGTAGCCGTCGATATGGTCGTTGGGTTTTGAAAAATCAACATGATAATTTAGAATCATATTCAAGGCCAGTTAAACACGATAACGCTGATTCTTGAAAATACGTTTTAAATAAACCTGAAACAAACGAACATAAAATAAAAAATAACCAATTAATAATAACTCAGATTAAGGGCCAAGAGCATGATTCTTGGGCTTTAAAGCCAACAACTTGCCTGATGGCAAGGTGGCGGGAAAAAATGAGGACTCTGGAATAGAGCAGGAATAGAGCTGGAATAGAGCTGGAATAGAGCAGGAATAGAGCTGGAATAGAGCTGGAATAGAGCTGGAATAGAGCTGGAATAGAGCTGGAATAGAGTTGGAATAGAGTTGGAATAGAGTTGGAATAGAGTTGGAATAGAGTTGGAATAGAGTTGGAATAGAGTTGAGATAGAGTTGAGATAGAGCTGGAATAGAGCTGGGATAGAGCTGGGATAGAGCTGGGATAGAGCTGGGATAGAGCTGGGATAGAGCTGGAATAGAGTTGGAATAGAGTTGGAATAGAGCTGGGATAGAGCTGGGATAGAGCTGGGATAGAGCTGGAATAGAGTTGGGATAGAGTTGGAATAGAGTTGGAATAGAGCCGGGATAGAGTTGGAATAGAGCTTCAAAGAGGGCCAGAAGTCTAGTCAAGCTCGGATAAGATAGTCCGGGCTTTCGTTATTCCGGCCTCGGCGGCTTTTTTAAGTAAAATATGGGCTTTTTTAAGATCCTGAGGGACCACAGTACCGGCCTGATAGTTTAAACCGGCCAGGGCCTGAGCCGCCGGATGCCCGTTTAGAGCCGCTCTTTCATACCAGTACAGGGCTTTTTTCCGGTCCTGGGTTACGCCCACCCCTTCTTCGTAACAGTAGCCCATTTTCAACTGGGCCTCTGGATATTCGCTTAAGGCAGCTTTGGAGATCCACTCCAAAGCTTGGCCTAAATCCTGACCCACTCCCTGACCTTCAAGGTAACAGTAGCCTAAAGCGTACTGGGCTTCGGGCAGTCCGCCCATGGCTGCCTTCCTGAACCAGTAGACCGCTCTGACCGGTTCATAAGCAATGCCATCCCCCACAGCCAGTTGGACGCCTAAAGAAAACTGGGCCGGTAAGTAGCCGGCTTTTGCCGCTTTTTCATACCAATAGACCGCCTTGGCCGGATTTCTCTCCGAGCCCAGCCCTTTCAAGAGGCAGTGGCCGATGATAGCCTGAGCCCTGACTTCGCCGCCTGTGGCTGCTTTATGGTACCAGATTAAGGCCTGGGTAATATCTTTCGTTACGCCTAAACCGGCTTCCAGACAGACGGCTGCGTTAAACTGGGCGCCGGGGTGGCCATCTTCGGCGGCTTTATAAAACCAGGCGAAAGCTTCATTCAAATCGGTTTCCGTGCCTAGGCCCAAACTGTAATACGTGCCAAGAGCGTTTTGGGCCGGGACTAAGCCCTGTTCGGCGGCTTTTTGCCACCAGGAAAAAGCCTGAGCTAAATCCCGGTGGGGGACTCCTCTTCCCCAGTGCCAGGCATAGGCCACATTGGCCTGAGCTTCCGGAGAACCGGCTTCGGCCGCTTTGGTAAACCAATAAACAGCCTTTTGGAGATCCTGAGCTAAACCGTGGCCTAAGTTGTAGACACTGCCCAGAGCCAACTGGGCCGGTAAAATGCCCTGCTCGGCCGCCTGAGTCAGATACCCAATACCTAAAGGGATATCGACCGGTACCACGCGGCCTAAAAGATAAAATTCGGCTATCCGCCACTGGGCCTCGGCGTCGCCTAACCGGGCGGCTTTTTTAAACCAGAATAAAGCCGACGGCTGATCGGCCGGCCGCCCAAGGCCTTCCAAAAAACATAAGCCTAAATTGTATTGAGCCGGGGGGTAGTCCTGTTTGGCTGAAAGCTCAAAAAGATCAGCCGCGATTTTCGGATCCCGGTCTACTCCCAGACCATGGGCCGCGCAGACTCCTAAATTATACTGAGCTTCGGGCAGATCCTTGAGCGTGGCTTCATGAAACCAGTAGGCCGCCTGGGCGTAATCTTCCTGGTTTTTAGCCGAAGTAGCCAATAAAAGACCCAGATCCAGCTGGGCGTTGACATCCCCGGCTTGAGCTTTATTTAAAAGTTCATCTGGCTTTAACTGAGCTGCAGGCTCAGCAGACGGATCAATATTTTGAAAGATACAGGGATCGGCTGCGGGGTCAGTGCTGAGACTGATAATGGGCTCATTGGGCCAAGATCCAGAGGACTCGGCGTTTGCGGAACAACCGGAAGAGTTGCGGCTTTTTGGGTCCTGGGGCGACTCATTAGGTTGCCCGGATTCCTGGCGGCTTTCCGTTTCCAGAGGATCGTTAGGATGAGGGTCAGTTTTTTTGTCCAAAGGGTAGAGCCTTCCGAAGTTGTCCGGATTTTACAAGTTATCTGAAACAAAATCAAAATACTGCTGCGGCACGAAATTCCAGGAGAATTTGCTCAAAACCTGTAATAGAAACATTATTACAGCATTCTCAGAATTAAATGCCGAGGTAATATACACTGTAAATTTATGCGGCAGATTTTTTTCTGAGTTAATCTGCATGTCAGTTTAAGTTTTTTGTCACCGGCTGAATTAACCTGACTTTGTGGTGTTCGTTAAATTCCAGTAAAACGCCTTCCAGACGGCCGCCCGATTCCGAGGGACGAAAAGATCTTGGCCGGGCGGTTAAAAAATTATCCACTACTTCCTGGTGAGCCATGCCTATGACCGAATAATGGGCTCCGGTCATCCCGACATCGGTAATATAAGCCGTCCCTCCGGGCAGGATTTGACAGTCAGCGGTCTGGACATGGGTGTGGGTGCCCAGCAAAGCTCCGATGCGTCCGTCTAAATGGAAGGCCAGGGCTTTCTTTTCACTGGTGGCCTCGGCGTGAATATCAATAATCGTCTCCTGAGCTCCGGCCTGTTGCATTTCATTAATCATCTGGTCGGCCGCTTTAAACGGGCACTGTAAAATAGGGGTCATAAAGATGCGGCCCATTAAATTACCGAATCCAATACTTGTGTCTCCTGTTTTTAAAAGGGTCCAGCCCCGTCCCGGACAGGGGGAGGGATAATTGGCCGGTCGGATTAGCCTGGGATCGTGATCAATGATATTTAAAATATCCCGCTGCCGGAACGTATGGTTGCCGCCGCTTAAGGCCGAAAGCCCGCAGGCTAAAAGTTCCAGAGCCGTCGATGAGGTCAGCCCTCTCCCTCCGGCAGCGTTTTCGCCGTTGGCCAGAGCCAGATCAAGCTCCAGTTCCTTAAAAAGAGGCGGCACTAATTCCCGGACCAGCCGGCGGCCGGTCCGGGCAAAAATGTCGCCTAGGAATAAGATTCTGGTCATTTATCGGTCTGCTGCCGACCCCTGGCCGAAGAGGCGATGATGCCCAGCAAGGCCAGGGGAGCAAAGAGCCAGAAACAGGTTTTAGCGGCCGTAATAAACCTGGGGTACAGGTCGGGAGTAATGTCGCCGGGACCTATGACCAGGCTGAAGACCATGGTGGTCAGAGCGATACTGGAGATCTGCCCCCACAGACGGGTGACGGTAATAACGCCCGAAGCCTGACCCAAACGTCTGGGCGGTACGGCTCCCATGATGGCGTTGGTGTTGGGCGCGGAAAAGAGGGCGAATCCGGCCCCGAATAAACCCATGTTTAAAATAAGTTCCAAAGTGCCTGTCTCGGCCGAAAGATTATTGGCGTAGACCAGGGTAGCCGCCAGAATGACGGCTAGACCCAGGGAGGCTAGACGGCCGGCGTCAAAACGATCGGAGAGCCGGCCGGCCAGGGGAGTTAAGGCCGCCTGGATAATAGGCTGGGAGACTAGAATAAGTCCCGCTTCCGAGGGTTTTAAGCCTTTGGAGTACTGAAGATAGAGACTCAGTAAGAATGAGACACTAAATGAGGACAAGTAGCTTATGTAAGCAGCCAAACTGGAAAAACTGAACCTTCGGCTGTCACGGAAAAGGCTCATATCCAAAATAGGGCTGGGATTGTGGATGGATTTAACAATAAAGGCGGCCAGTAAGATCATTCCGCCCGAAAGTGCGACTATGGATAAATTAAGGCCTAGGCTGGCTAAACCGGAAAAAATTAAAGCCACCGCCACAGCCCATAGCACCGTGCCTTTATAATCCATTTTTTCGCCCTTGGTCGGCGGAATATCCGGTTTGACCAGGTAAATTAAAATTAAGGGCGGGATTAAACCGATAACAGTAAACCAGAATAATGAGGGCCAGCCTAAATACTCAACTAAAAAGCCGGCCATAATGGGCCCTACGCTCAGTCCTATGTAGACCGAAGAGATGACCAGCCCTAAGACTTTGCCTCTTTCCTGGGGCGGATAGGCATCGGCGACCATGGTGGTTACGGTGGTAAAGAAGGCCACCAGCCCCACCCCGGTTACGGCCCGGCTGACCAATAAAGCCAGAGGCGACCAGGCCAGACCGCCCAAAGCCGAGCCTATCAGGGCGATCCACAGACCGTAAACCGTAACCGGGCGGCGGCCTACGATGTCCGACAGACGGGCCACCGGCGCGGAAAACATGGCCATGGTCATTAAAGTGGCCAAAGACAGCCAGCCTACTTCCGAGGCCGACATGGCCATTTCTTTGGAAATGGCCGGAGCGGCAACATTAATTCCGATTAAACCGATATTGCCCAGAAAGTTAGCGCTTATAGCCGTCCAGATAATGAGACGGCGGTGACGGACGACTTCAGGGGAGGCGATGTCAGCGGGCATGGGTCACCTGAAGAATCCGGAAAATACACGAAAAAAATCATATCTGAAAGTCATTGAAAAAACCTTTACATCAGGCTGAAAAACAGCCGCATCGGCACAGAAAGATATCTGACTACCGTTATTATCATAGCCTTAAATGAGGAAAAAAGCACTTTCCGGAGCCGAAAACCAAATTTCACCAGTATAAACACAGAATCAGAGTGCCCGGCCTTGGCGGCTGCTTTGGGCTTGAATTTGGAACAGCGGGCAAGCCCAGTTTGAGTCGGCCGTTTCTGGCCGGTAGATCCTGTCAAAAATGACCGGAAGATTTTGGCCAGAGTGGACTAAAAGCCTAAAAACGCGGCTCAGGTAAAAAAACCAAAGCAGAATGTAAAATAATTACCCGGGAGAAATATTCTGTCTTTCCGGTTTTTAGAAAGACTTATGAGCTTATTGGGGCCCAAAACCTATCTGTTTAGGTCAAAAAGCCGTATGGTTGCCGGGTCGGCGGCCGGTTATTGCCCTCAGATAATAAATATGACATACTTTTCTAATCCCCCTGCTAAATCGGCCAAATTGCCTGACGGGCGGCTTAAAAGCGTCAGGTTGACCATTTTTCGGAGTCTTTATTAACAGGAGGCCGCCAGAGACCGGTTGGATTGGTCTTTAAATTTATAGTATGATTGTTAAAAAATTTAATATCAGGAGTTTTTATTGTTTAATTAAAATTTAATATTAATTTTTCAATTATAATTTTAATTTAACTTGTTATTATTTCTCTTTTTAGCGGGTTTAAGAATTTTTTATGGTATATTGGAGTTTATAGAGTTTTCCTCGCTAAGGGCGGGGAGATAAGGATAAGAGGTGTTTTGTGGCCAATGATACCAAGTTTTCCGGCTGGACCATCCTGGTCTGCTGCTTTCTGGTCATGTTTTTTATCCAGGGCGGCATTCAGGCTTTTGCCGTCTTTCTGCCGGCCATCATTGCCGAAACCGGCTATTCCCTTGGGGACGTGGCCTTAATTTCAACTATTGCCACCTTAGTGGCCTTCGGGGCCAACATGAGCTTCGGATTTTTACTGAAGCGTTTTTCGGCCAAGACTATTTTATTTTTAGGCGCTTTTATCTGTGCGGTTGAACTTTTTGTCATCAGCCAGGCCCAGACTTTATTCGGTCTTTATACGGCCGGATTTCTGGCCGGACTGGCTATCGGCTGGGGTACGGTGGCTCCGGTTTCGGTCATTATGAACAATTGGTTTGTTAAAAACCGGGCCACTTACATGAGCATAGTCATTGCCGGTTCCATGTTCGGCGGGGCGGTCATTATGCCGGCGGCCGGACAGCTCATTTACCGTTTTGACTGGCGGGTGGCCAATCAGGTCCTGTCAGCGGCCGTGGCCTTGGTGACGTTTACGGCTATCTTAGGGTTTATGACCGATCATCCGGCCAAGAAAAACCAGAAAGCCTACGGAGCCGATGAAGATGCCCCGGCCGGGGAGGTTCCGTTAGAAAAAACGACGCCCCCGGTCCGGGACGGGGTGACCTTAAAGGAGGCCAGGACGACCTTATCTTTCTGGCTGCTGTTAATCGGCATTTTCTTAGTCGGCTGTTCCACGAACATTGAGAATTTTCTGCCTAAATTCTGGCAGGATGAGGGTATGTCCGTACCCTCATCAACCGGCATTATGGGTTTCTACGCCTTACTGACCGGCGTCTGCACCATTATTTTGGGCCGGGTCAGCGACAAACTGGGCGGCAGGATTTATATTGCCTTGACCACGTCCATGTTTATTATCGGAGTTTTCTTAATTTACCGAATCGGCTTTTCGGCTACGCCCATTGTAATTTTAGCCGTTATTCCCTTCGCCGCCGGAGCTAAGAAGACTTCCACCCTGACCCCGCCTCTGGTGGTGGCCGAGTCCTTCGGGCGCCTTCATTACGGGGCCATTATCGGCTATTTTGCCGGAGTTCTGCAGCTGGGTATCGCCGTCTCCAATCCGGTCATCGGAGCCCTCCACAAAGTTAACCAGAGTTTTAATCTTCCTTTTCTGGTCATGGGCGTTTTAAGCTTATGCGCTTTTGTTTTAATACAGATAGCTTTAGCCAAAGCGCCTTACAAAGAGGGCAAAGCCGGAATGGCTGAACGGCGGCCTTAGGAAATTAAGGAGAAAGTTTCGGCATTTTAGTCAAAGATACTAATTTTATACGATCTGAGGAATTATTTACTCACGAAAGGGCTCTTTTAGAGCCCTTTTTCTAATATTGCCCGGCCCTCAGGTTTGTGGTATTATTGAGGGTTATTTTCGTTTGGCGTCTATATTTTTTAGGTGAGTATGTACCTTAAGAGACTGGAAATAGTTGGCTTTAAATCCTTTACCGAGCGGGTCGTTGTGCCTTTTTCACCGGGCATCAGCGCCGTGGTCGGACCAAACGGCTGCGGCAAAAGCAATATCATTGACGCCATTCGCTGGGTTATGGGTGAACAGAGTCCTCGGCATTTAAGAGCCCGGAACATGGAGGATATCTTATTTAACGGTTCAAGGGGCCGCGCTCCGGCCGCTTTGGCCGAGGTGACTTTAGTTTTAACCAGGGATTTAGAACCCGGCCGCTCCCAGGCCGAAGTAGGAGTGACCAGGCGCCTGTACCGGGGCGGGGACAGCGAGTACTTAATCAACAAGTCCCCCTGCCGCTTAAAGGATATTTTAAGGTTCTTTATGGAAGCCGGCATGGGCACGAGAGCCTACGCCATCATTGAGCAGGAGAAAGTCGGCCGGCTGGTGGACGCCCGTCCAGAAGACCGCCGTCTTCTTCTGGATGAGGCGGCCGGTATAATACGTTTTAAAGAGCAGAAAAAAGAATCTGAGCGAAAAATAGATTCAGCCGGGCAGAATCTGACCGCAGTGGCCGCTTTAATGGCCGAAACTAAGCAGCAGCTGGGGGTCATTGCCCGAGCCGCTGCCAAAGCGGCCAAATACCAGAGTTTAAAGGCCGAACTTAAAGAACTGGAACTGGTCCTCATTTCCCGGAAATACCTGGAATTGACCGGCAAGCGCCAGAACATGGCTCAGGAAGTGATCAGGCGTCAGGAAGAGCTGACATCTTTGGCGGCCGTAACTTCGGAAGCGGAACTGGCCGTGGAAGCCCTCCGTCTGGAAGAGACGGCTTTAGAGCAAAAACTGGAAGATGAGCTTGGTCTCTACCACGGACTCCAGAATTCTTTTGAGACGTTCAGGCTGGAAAAAGAGCATACCGAAGAGACCCTGACTGCAGCCCAAGGAAGACGGGAGAAGGCTTTAACCGAACTGAGGGAATTAGAAGACAACAGGGATAAAAAGCAGCTTGAGCGGGACAGTCTCAATGACTCTCTGGCTAAAATCAGGGCCGAAAGCTCGGCGGCCAATGAAAAAAGAAATCTCTTAAAAGAGAAGTGGCTGACTTTAAAATCCGCTCTCGAAAGTCAGACGGCTGAACGGGATGCGGCTTTAACTAATTTCAGCAGCACCAAAGACGGCCTACAGGAATTAAGGGAGACTTTAGCCGGCCTGGAAAACTTACTGGCTTTTCTAATTGACCGGAAAAAATCTCTGGAACTGGAGAAAAATCAGGGCGACGGGGCGATCAGGGAAATACGGGAAAGTCTGGCCGCCAGAATCAGGTTTAAAGACGGGCTTCAGGAAGAATTAAAGGACCTGGAAGAAGATATTGAGATTAAAACCGAAGATTTAGCCTCAGCCAGAGACGATCTGGAAAATTTGACCCGGAGTCAGGGACTTCTGGAAAACGAGGCTGCGGCTTTATCGGCCCGTTTAGAGACTCTGGAGAACTTAAAAGGCGGTTTTAGCTGGTATCCGGCCGGAGTTAAAGCTTTAATGAATGAACCCTCACTGCTGGAAGCCGGTTTACTCGGTCCGGCGGCCGAATATCTGGAAGTGCCCGAAGGCTTTGAGGCGGCGGCCGAATCGGCTTTGGGCGAAAGACTGGCCTGGCTTTTAACCAAAAATCGCCCGGCGGCCATTCTGGCTTTAAAGTTTGCCAGGGACAGGCGGTTAGGCCGGTGCGGCTTTATTTCCCAGGCTGATCTTAAGACCAATGATTTAGCCGAAGAACTTCTGGGCGACTTTATTTTAGCCGACTCTTTGGAGGAAACATCTGACGGTCAGTGTATTCTGACCCGTTCAGGGGAATATTTGAGCCGGGCTTTTGTGGTCGGCGGCATAAGTTCGGAAAATGACGACCAGGAGGGACTTCTGGCTCGCTTGAAAGAAGTGGAAGCGGCCGGCCAGAAACTGTCTGAAGTTAAGGAGAAGTTAGAGGCTGAAAGAGCGAAAACGGCTCTGGCCCGGGAAAACCGCACCAGAGCGGAATCGGCTCTGGCTCTGGCTCAGGACAGTCGGGAGAGATTAATAGCCTCTTTAGCCGAGGCTAATTCCAAAATCTTAGTGACCCAGTCGGAAGAAAAAGGTTTGGTCATAAGACTTGAATCTCTGGCCAAAGAAGTGGAGCAGGTCGAAAGCCAGTATCTGGATAATGAGACGAAAAGGGAAAAAGCCGCTTTAGCCAGAGAAGAGCTTGAAGCTCAAGCGGCCCGGCTGGAGGCAGTCTATAAGGCGGCGGCCGAGGCGGCGGCCGAAAGGGAAGACGAATTGAGAGTTATCCAGGAAGAAGGGCAGGCTGCCTCCCTGGAAGCCGAAACTGCCTCGGAGCGTCTGGACAGTACTTTAAACTCCTTAAGGGCGGCCGAAGAGTGGCTGGATAATTTGGAAAACCGGCGCGGCGATCTGTTTAACGATGCCGAAACTCTGGGCCGGGAAATAGAACTGTTAACCGAAAAACTCCAAAAGCTGGACTTAGATGTCTTGGATCTCCCGGAACGTCTGGCTGAGGCCGAAAAAAAAGTTGCCGAATTAAGGCAGCTTAGGGAAGAGACCAGAACGGTTGTCTCAGCCAAAGAAGAAGCGGCCAGAGAGGCCAGGAAAAAACGGGAAGAGGCCACTAAGGAATTAAATGTTCTGGAAAAAGACGATTTAGAAGCCGATTACAGTTTTAATCAGCTGGCTGACGGTTTGCTTAAAGACTGGCGGATAGTTTTAGTCGACCCGGTTCAGGAAGAACAGGAGGCTTTGCTAAAAGCGCCGTCAGCCCGGACTGAGGAGTCCCAAGACGGTGAACCGTCCGCCGGGCCTGTAGAAAATCCCGAAATCACAGATGATCCCGCTTCTGGGGTTTTGATGAATGAAGAGCCTTTTACGGCCGAATTTTCTGCAGAAAAACCCCCATTGGTCGGTCCCTTAGTTGATCCGGATCTGCTCCCTGACAGTTCGGCCTCAAGCTCCAACGGGTCTAATGAAAACGTTCAGCCGGACTTAAACCCTTTGGCAGAAGAAGAATTACCGGCGGCCGAAACCGAGCCTGATCCCGGTTCTTTAGACCGTACTGCTGAAAACATTAGGCCCTTAAATATAGAAGTTAAAATTCCGACCTTTGATGAGTCCGGTCAAACCGAAAACGGGGAGTCCGATGAAGATGACAGGTGGTCTTCTGAAACTGTTCAGGCCCCGCCGGAGAAACTGGACCCGCGTGAGTGGGCGTCTAAGGAACTGCCTCCCGGAGCCGAGGAAACCTGCCGGAAGATTAAAGACCGCTTATTATCTATGGGCGAGATCAGTTTAACGGCCATAGAGGAAGAGGCGGAACTTAATAAGCGTTACAATTTTCATAAAAATCACTATGACGATTTAACTCAGGCTTTAACTGATCTTAAAAACAGCATCAGCCGAATAAACCAGACTTGCCGGGAGCTTTTTACCCGGACGTTTAAAGAGGCGGACGCCAAATTCAGGGAGATCTTTCCGGTTCTGTTTGAAGGCGGTGAGGGCTGGCTGGGCCTGTCTGACGAAAATGATCCCTTAGAGAGCGGGGTGGAGATCCATGTCCATCCCCCGGGCAAAAAAATAATGGTCATGAGTCTTCTGTCAGGCGGCGAAAAAGCTCTGACCGCTCTGGCTTTGATATTTGCCCTTTACCTCATTAAACCCAGTCCTTTTTGTCTGTTAGACGAAGCCGACGCGCCTTTGGATGAGGCCAATATAGACCGATTTAACCGCCTTTTAAGGCGCTTAAGCCAGGCCTCCCAGATCATCATGGTCACCCATAATAAAAGGACCATGCAGATAAGCGACACCCTTTACGGGGTAACCATGGAAACCCCCGGAGTTTCCAGACTGGTGAGCGTTAACCTGGCCGAAGCCGAGGGTATGACGGATGCTTAAATTTTTCCGCTCTAAAAAAGATAAAATCTCCCAGGAAGAACCGGCCCAGAATCCGGCCGAAGTAAGTTCCGACGGCAGCTCTTTGGCCTCACCGGAAGTATCTGTCCCGAAGACAGCTGGCGATGATTCCGAACTTATATCCAATACCCAGCCGGAGTGCCCGCCACCCGAAGCCCTTGACCCGCCAGCCCTGGAACAGGCTAGTCCCACAGGTAAGGACGAAAGCTTAGGTTCTTTTGCTGCCTTCGATTCTAGGCCCGCCTCCGATTTTTCAGCCGGCCCTGACGTTTCTGACAGCTCGGGCGTTCCTTCCGAGACAATTGAAGCTCAAAAACACGGTGATCCGGCCGAAAAGACCGAGTCAGAAGCTGAGTCTGAAGCCGGAACCGCTAAGACGGCCAAAAAAGGTTTTTTTGGCCGTCTTAAAAATCTTTTTTCCGGCAGCGAAAAGACCGAATCCGGGGCGGTCTCAGAGCCAGAATCAGAGTCAGAAGTCGAAGAGGCGAAAGCCCCGGAGGCAGAGGCCGTTTCAGAAGTGCTGATTGAGGCGCGGCCAGAGGGTTCGGTAGTTTCGGAAATTGCGGACATGCCCGTTCCTGCCGAACCGCAGAGCCGGGTAAAGTCCATGGCTTTGGCTGCCCCGGAGGCGGTGCCTTCAACCGTTCCGGTTGTAAATTTAAAGGCACCGGAATTAGGGTCATTGCCCCAAGTCCCGGAAGTCCCCCCGGCCACGGAAGAACCAAAGTCCCCGGCGGCGGTTGTAGCCCCGGCTCCGGAAGCTCCGGCAGTTTCAGGCATTGAGGAAGCCGCAGAGGAATCTGTAGCCGAAGAAGCCGAACCGGAACAGGAGGTCAAACCGGCCAGGGTCGGCTGGTTCCGGCGCTTAAAAGAAAGGCTCTCTTCCACCCGGGCCAGGATTACCGAGAGGATTGAGACGGTTTTATCTTCCGTAAGGGAGATAAATGAAGATGTGCTGGAAGAATTAGAGGAGATCTTAATTACTTCCGACATGGGAGTCAAGACTTCCCAGGATCTTCTTTTTAAAATCCGCGGTCAGGTCAAAAGGAAAGAACTGAAAGACTCAGACGCCTTAAAGGCGGCCATTAAGGAACGGCTTTTGGAACTTATTAACCTGCCGCCCAGACCCCTTCATGAGGTCAGGCCGCAGGTTATTATGGTGGTGGGAGTCAACGGGGTCGGTAAGACCACAACCATTGCCAAACTGGCCAGACGTTATCAGGAAGAAGGCAGGAAAGTCCTTCTGGCGGCTGGAGATACATTCAGAGCGGCGGCGGTGGAGCAGTTAACTATTTGGGCTGAACGCTTAAAAGCAGATATTGTTTCTCAGCCGACCGGAGCCGACGCCTCGGCTGTGGTTTTTGATGCCCTGTCCGCAGCCAAAGCCAGAGATATTGACGTGGTTATAGTCGATACGGCCGGCCGCCTGCACACCAAAGTTAATCTCATGGACGAACTTAAGAAAATAAAAAGGGTGGCTAATAAAGCTATGCCCGGCTCGCCCCATGAGACCGTTTTAGTTTTGGACGCCAATACCGGTCAGAACGCCGCCAGCCAAGCCCGGACTTTTCATGAGGCTGTGGGAGTTGACTCTTTAATCATTACAAAATTAGACGGCACCTCCAAAGGCGGGGTGGTCGTGTCAATAATTAATGAACTTAAAGTGCCTGTTACGTTTATCGGTCTGGGCGAGAAGTATGACGATTTGAGGCCTTTTCAGGCTGCCGAATTTGTGGAAGCTATTATGGAGTCCTGACGGTGAGGAAAAGGCGGAGCCGCCATCCTAGTTTAAGATTGGTCCTTTTAGCTGTTAATCTGGTTATCCTGCTTATTCCCATATCAGGGGTTTACCTGTTTCGGATCTATGAAAACGAACTGGTCCGGCAGACAGAAAGTGAACTCATTGCTCAGGGTGCAGTCGTCTCGGCCATGTACAAAGAAGCTGTCCTGGCTATCGGCGGTCCGGACCACGGCTTAAGGCGATGGTTTATTGTCCCAAAATCCACCGAACCTTTGCGTTTTATTCTCCCCGAACTGGATCTGGCCAGAGCCGGTATTGATAAAAGATCCCTTTCCTTTGTTCCCTCCAGTTATCAGCCAGATCCCATTGCCGTACAGGCAGCTGATCGATTGGCTCCGGTTTTAGCCGAAGCCACTTTGACTACTTTATCCACAGTCACAATATTGGATTATCACGGTCTGATTGTTTACGGTCAGAGAGGTAAAGGACTTTCACTGGAACGGAACATTGAGGTGGCCCGCGCCTTGGAAGGCAGCTATGCCAGTACTTTGAGACACAGGGAAGTTTTAGGCTGGATTAGTCTTTCTTCGGCCAGCCGGGGCACACCTTACCGTGTTTTTGCCGCTCTGCCTGTGATTCAAGGACAAAGACTTTTGGGAGTCATCCATCTGTCCAGAACTCCCAGGGATGTATTAAAGGCTTTATATCAGGAACGGCGCAATATCATTTTATCCGGGGCCATGGTTTTAATCCTGATGGTTATAGTCAGCTTGATCTCGGCTTTGATGATCATAAGTCCCATTAAGCGTCTGGCAAAAGATTCCAGGTTAGTGGCTGAGGGCCTGGCCGGGGATCTGGAAAATCGGACCGGGGGGTTTTTAGTAGTCAGGGAAGTTGACGACTTAAGAGCCAGCGTCATTGATATGGCCGGAAGACTTAAAAAGCGATCAGATTATCTTAAGGCTTTCAGTTCCGGGGTCTCCCATGAGTTTAAAACCCCTCTGGCTTCCATCAAAGGAACCATGGAGATCATAAATGATCACAGTCACGATATGTCTCCGGAAGTCAAAGAGAAGTTTGAAAACAATATCCGTCTGGATCTGGAAAGACTGGAGATTCTTACCGGAAGACTTCTGGCTCTGGCCAGGGCTGAAGCTTATGATCCCACCGGGGAAGAGAAGACAGAGGCTACTTTGGCCGCAAAAAATCTGGCTTTAAGGTTTCTAGAACGCTATCCCCAAATGAAGGCAGACATAAAAGTCAGTCCGGACGATTTAAAGCTCTGGCTGGCTCTGGACGGAACAGTTTTAGAGACAGTTTTACTGAATCTTTGGGAAAACAGCCGGGAAAACGAGGCTGACAGGATAGAAGTGACTTTGAAGGCAGAAGGAGGTCTGGGCCGTATAGAAGTCAGAGACAACGGCCGAGGTTTAACCAAAGCGGAAGCGGAGAAGATTTTTACGCCCTTCTACACCACCCGAAAAAACAAAGGCGGCACCGGTTTGGGATTAAGCCTGGCAAGGACACTTCTGGCTCCTTATCGGGCTCACCTGGACTGGATAGGACCTCCGGCCGTGTTTTTGGTCAGTGTCCCGTTGGTAAAGACTCAGGCTGCCGACGGAGGCAGTGAAGGCTAATACAGGTAACGGATTTATTGGAGCTCAGGGATTAATTTTTATTAACAGGTGGCCGGGGTTGGGCTGTCCTTTTTTATTGCTTTCTTATTCTAAATTGCTTTCAAGATTGCAGTATATTATTAATAACAGCAATGGAGTCACTTCATGGCTATAATATTACCCCGGCGGATAATTATGAGAATCTCTTTTCTTCGGGTTCACCTTGACTTTCGCTTATTTAATTTTATCTATGGTCAAAATTATCCGCCGGAGTAATACTCACTTTTATCTCAGAAAAATTAGCTATGACTGGCTATTTCAGGGATAACCGCAACTGTGATCAATAATTTTATTTCTGCATTACTGACTTTAATTACTGCTGTCTTAAAAGCGACTTAGAATTATGTAGGCCAATTCCTATTTATTCCTATTTATGCCCCTGGTCAGCCGGGTAAATACGCCGGATCTATGGGCTCTTGGCAGACGTGATTATTTTTCCGGTATCCTATGTTCCTCTATAACGCTTGAAATTTTTGAATTTACGGTTTTGTTGTTACCTCGGCGGATAATTATGATAAAAGAGTTTCTCCTTTGTTTCTTCAGTCCTTAGCAGACTCAAATTCTATAGTCTATTTGTAGTATGGTTAAAAAATTATTATACCGTGATCATATATAAATAATAAGGAGCATTTGACCTATCATAATTATCCGCTGGGTTAATACTATAAGGAGCGGTCAAAATGTCACAAGTATTTTCAAATTTACAATGATATAATTTATATTTTTGATTGATTCAATTTCCTTTTTATGTTCCTGGTTTGCTATAACAGATCTTGAGACTGCATATAGCAATGGATCAGCAATTTATTGAGCAAAGCAATTTTTTACACAGTTAAGGGATTAAGAGAAATTGTTTCAGATAGAAATTCAATTTTAGGCTGACAAATTTGCATGATTAAGAGACATCTTGAACGCTAAATGGAATTATAATAGTTCTTATACATGGTTCGAGTTCAATCAGATCATTAATGAAGGCAAAAAAATCTTTCAGGTAACATATGGTTATAAAATTAAAGTGACATATTTTTTGAATATCTATTATAATGCTATTGACTTTTCTAATTTATAGCTGTAGTTTATTTTTCTGATAATAACAAAAGGACCGCATATAATTTTCAAACAAACATCTTCATCTGGGTATTCATCCTGTTATTATTCCAATAGGCGGCGTACAAGATGTCAATAATTAATGGGAAATTTTTTAGCAGTAAAACTATTTTTTTTGTCTAAAGCTATTTATCTTTCTCCTTTAAATTGCTGGAGAAATTGTTTTGCTCAATGATTTAATGCCTGTTGAGGTAGTATTTTCTGATCTAAAAAAATAATTTAAGGTTTATATTCAGATGGCCGGATGGTCGTCTTGGTGACAGGAGGATTTGCTATAAATTTTGAAGTCGTGAACTATTGCTAATGTTTTTTTTGTGTTATAATTGACTAAAATCAGTGTTTTATGTATAATTATTTGTAGTTTTAGGTTTTTTTTACAAAGATTTTTTTCAAGACTCCCCTTGTAGTGTATCATGTCAGTCGATATTGGACAGCCGATAATTTGACCGGAGGTTTGTCGTTTGTTTGACCATGGACTGGCTATATTGTATTGTTTGATTTTACGGAGGAATTTATGGGCGCCCAATTGAAAACTCTGCCAATCGGCCTTCAGACTTTCGAAGAGATTATAGGACGCGGAAGCCAATATGTGGATAAAACAGCATACTTAGCTAAAATGATTGGCGGCGAAGCCGAGGTTCGGTTCCTTTCCCGGCCCAGGAGGTTTGGAAAATCACTGACCGTCACCACTTTGGCTGCTTTCTTTTCCGGCCAAAAGGAGTTCTTCCAGGGTTTAGCCATCGAAAAACATTGGGGAGAG
>JAISEL010000132.1 GCA_031264185.1 Deltaproteobacteria bacterium | reverse complement strand
ATTTAGTAGACTTTAGGATGGAAAAAAAGATTTGGATACTTTTTTGGAAGCTCAGGCTCAAGGAGAAGCTGACCGGAAAAGCCCCGCAGACTTCTAAAAGCCATAATTAGAATTGCTGTGTTTTCAGCTTTTTTCTCGACAAAATTCGGAAAAAATGAAATAATGGCCGAATAATACCGGAACATCGGTTCCGGGTTAAGTATCAAGGTTCTCCAGGCGCCTGAGGGTTTCGTATGAAAAAATATCTCGTACTGACTTTTTTTCTGGTTTCGGCCGGCTGTGCCCTGACAGCTCCGCCCAGAACTTATACCACTGTTATGAACTCCTGGCTTGGCTCCCCCGTCGCGGATCTCGTGGAATCCTGGGGGGAGCCGGCTTACAAGTTCAACCTGACCGACGGCCGTCAGCAGTACCATTGGGACCGTCTGGCCGCTGCGGTCAGTCCGGCTGGACCTGATTACGGCCCCGGAGGCCGGGAAATCTCCCAGCCGAGTTTGGTGACGACCGGGGAATGCGGAATAACTGTGACCATTGATCCCTACCATAAAGTGTCCGGCTACAGTCAGCCTAAACCAGGCTGCGAAAATATGGGTCTGCCGCGGAGCCGGGAAGAGAGTCTGTAAGCCGCCTCAAGGTGGATGTATGGAAACCAGCTCAATTTATCATAAATGCGCCGAAATACTGGGTCAGCACGCTCAGGATGTTATGGTCAGGATGAGTTCCGTGGCTCATCCCGGGGAGAGCCTGAAGCTGGAAACGAAATCCCTGAAACGCCGGTACGCCGAAGGCGTTAAGGTCAGTTTCCGGGGACTGTCCCCGGACAATAAACCGATTGCCGGTTTTTTTATCTGCGCTTTTCATCTTTACAATGCTGCCAGGGATTTGGCCAGGGATATCGCCGTTAAGATGGGCTTAGGCCCGGAGCTGTCCGATACCAGGGAGGGGGTGGAAAACGTTCTGGGCGAGTTTTTGAACATCATAATCGGCCTGACCTGTTCCGACTGGACTAAAGAAGGTCTGGACATAAACTTTGATCCCCCGGAGAAGCTGGGCGGTCACCGCATTGAGCCTGTCTCCCAGGAGGCGCTGGCCTACCACCTGACCCTGAAAATGACCGGGGCCAGGGAGATTTCCATATTTTTAAACTTCCTTTTCTAAGGAGCCTCCATGACGCTGGCCGCCATTCCGGCCCTCCGTGACCTTTTAGCCAAACCGATTTTTTCGGGTTCAGAACTTATCGTAGTCCCCAATGACCTGGTGATTTTTCAGCTCCGGGAAGAGATACTCAGCCAGAAAAGTGTCCTTTTAAACGTCCAGATTTATACTTTCGGCGCTTTGGAAAAAAAACTGACCGAAGAGTACTGGCCGGCGGTCATCGGTGAGTTCGGACGGAGCTTTTTATTAAACTATCTGGCCCCTGATCTCTGGGCGGCTTTGGATCTGCCCCCGGAGCCGTCTTTATCCCAGCTTAATGAACTGGCCGGGCAGTTAGGCGACGGATTGGACCGCTTAAGACTGGCCGGACTGACCTGGGAGGAGGTGGGGGGCCTGCAGCCGGCCTCCTTAGCTCAGGCCTTAGCCCGGACAGGGGCTTTGTATGAAAAACATTTAGGTCAGCTGGATGACACTTTCAGCTGCCGGTTAAAGTTACTGGCCTCTTTAAAGGAAAACCGGAATTTTAAGTTTTTAACGGATATTAAAACTGTCCACTGCTACCATTCCCAGCGTCTTTCTCCGTTTGAAAGCGAACTTCTGAAAGCTCTGGCCCTGTCCGGCCGGAAAGTGAATGTCCGCTTGGATATTCCGCCGTGGCTTCTGGAGGAAAAAACCGGCCTGAATACCGGCTTCCAGCGGCTCAGGCTGATCAGGGATTTTGAAAAATCTGATATTGCCGCTTTAAACCTGGAGTTTGCCGAGCCGGATTTTCCCAATTATCCTCAAGTGCCTGAGGCTTTGAGGTTTGCGGCCAGCAATCTTTTCGGCCCCCCGGCCAGGGAGAGTCCGCCGCCTGTAAACGGGGCCATTAAGATTTATAAAGCCCCCGCCCGCTATCAGGAAGTGGAAGCCGTCGGCCGCCTCATTAAAAAAGATATTGCCGGAGGCCGGATTCCCCATCATCTGGCTGCAGCCGTACCCCAGCTGGAAGATTATCTGGCTGATTTTGAAGATATTTCCCGAAGGTTCGGCCTTAAGTTTTTCTACCGCCGGGGCGTGCCTCTGGATTCCTGCGGGCCGGTTCTGGCCGTGTCCGATCTTTTAGCTCTGTTTCTTTCCAGCTGGGAGACAGCCAGGGTCTGGCAGATTTTATCGTCTCCCTACTATGATTTCAGTTCTTTTGGACCGATTTGCGATATTACTTTTGAAGAATTATTATCGGCCGGGGTAACCGACGACCGGGCCGGGGGCGGATTTGAGGAAAACATCCGGAAAGCGATCGGCCGGGGCGAAGTCCGGTTCCAGCCGGTCCTGGAGGCCGTTGCTTACTTAAGGCAGGTCCGGGAGAGATTTCAGCATTTTAAGACCTGGCCCCAGTTTTTAAGCGTTTTTCAGACTGCTTTGAACAGGCTTAAATGGCCTTGCCTGCCGCCTGACGATGACGGGACAGTTGAAAAGATCTGGCCGGAATTCGAGCGGCCCGGCGATATTCAGGCTCAGGTCATTAAGGAGTACGGTCAGAAAGTGGCCTCAGACCGTCTGGCCGCCGACCGGCTGAACGAGGCGGTAAGCCGGCTGGCTGCGGCCATTGCCAGTTCCCCTTTTGTGCCTGACGCCGATCTCATTACTTTCAGTTCTTATTTCAGCGATGCCGTCGGCGGGGCTTATTTAGGCCGCCAGGATACTCCGGCCGACCGGGTCTGGCTCGTTAATTATTACGATTTGCACGGGGCCCAGTTTGACAAGCTTTATCTGCTGGGCTTAAACGATAAAGTCTTTCCGGCGGCCAGAGCCGAGGGCTGCTGGTGGCCGCCGGAATTTTTAAAAAGTTTAAGTCAGACGTCTTTGGGCCGTTCATTATGGTCAGGGGCGGCTGAACGCTATCAGCAGGGCGAGGAAATAATTTCCGCAGCTTTGGGCCAGGCTGATGAAGTCGTTTTATCCTACACCGAATTTGATAACGGCTCTCCGCCCAGGCAGCTCCTGCCTTCTCCGGTTATTGAAAGTTTAAAGGCTCTCTGGCCGGAGAACAGCCTTAAAACGTTAAAAATGAGCGATAAACTGAAAGCCTCGGAGCTGGCCGATCCTTCGGAGCTTTTGGTCTGCCTGGCCGAAAAAACCGACACTCTGCCGCCGGAACTGGCTCCTTATATTCCGGATTTAAATCCCCAGGCTCTGTGGAACCAGATTAAAAGCCGCAGCCGGCCCGGCGCCTCCGCGGTCTTAGATGCTCGGGCGGTCCGAAAGTGGCTGAAGGGCCTCAGGGATTATGACGGTATCCCCATTATCCCAATTCCGGCCCTGCGCGATTACGCTTTCTGCTCCCGTCTTTTTTGGTACGGGTATGTTTTAGGTCTCTCCGGTCCGGCCGGGGCAGTCGAAGACTGGTCTTTTTTCGATCAGGGCAGCTTTATTCACGGGGTGCTGGAACAGTTCCTGAATCCTCTGGTCAGCAAAAGCAGCCGGGGGGACTATTCCTGGAACAAACTTAAAGAAATTTTCGAGCTGTTTGCCAGTAATCTGGCTGAAACCAGCGCCGTCGGCCGGCTGCCGCTTTTTGAGGAGACACTGCTGTCCCTTAAGAATTTACTTAAGGGCTGGCTGGCCCGGCAGGACGGTTTCCAAAGGGCTCAGGTTTACGCTTTGGAATGGGCTTTCGGCCTTAAGGATAAGGAAAAGGGCTGGAGCGGCCGGGTTCCGCCTTTGATATTAGGCGCCGGCGAAGAGCGGTTCGGGCTGGCGGGCAGGATTGACCGTCTGGATCTGACCGGAGACGGCTTAAACATCCTGGACTACAAGCTGACTTATTCTGATTCCTACTGCACTGGAACCGTAGATTCGCCCGCCGATGTCCCGGAAAAACTTTCCGGTAAGCACTACGCGGTTATGGTTTACCGTCTGGCTGCGGCCCGTCATTTTAAAAAGCCTGTCTCGGCCCAGTTTGAGTTTATCAATCCCAAAAAAGGGGAAACGAAAATACCGGTGACCTGTCCGCCCGGGTTCTTTCAGGAATTTTTAGAGCAGACGTTCGCCGGCCTTGTCATGGGCCGGGAGACGGAGCCTGACGGCTGCGGAAACTGCCGGTACGGTTTTGTCTGCCCCGCAGGAACCATTGCCAGCCTGAACAAAGGCTCCCGGGAAACTTCTGAGTGAAAAAGGAGCCGTCCCCTGGTTTGAGGCTAATTATATGAGCAGGACGTTTGACTCCTCCCAGCAGAGAGTTCTGGAAAGCCGGTCCAATTTTTGCGTTGTGGCCGGAGCCGGCAGCGGCAAGACCGGAACTTTGGTGGAATATCTTTTACGCTTTCTGGAAGACAATCCCCGGGAACGCTCCTTAACCGCGATTCTGGCTCTGACTTTTACCGAAAAAGCGGCTACCGAAATGCGGGAGAGGATCGGCCGGTCGCTGTGGGTCAGACTCAGAGAAGCGGAAGCCGCCGGCGACAGCCAGGCCCGGGCTTACTGGGAAAAGGAGATCCGGGCTTTAGGCCAGGCCCGGATCAGCACCATCCACAGCTATGCCTTAAGTCTGGTCTCCGATTACTCATTTTATCTCTCCCTGCCGCCGGGTCTTAAAACGGAAGAAGGCAGTCCGGACGGCGATCTCAAGGAAGTCCTGACCGACGCTCTGGATCAAAGAGATCCCCGGTTTCTGGAATTTCTGAAGTACATGCCTCTGACCGGTTTCAGCAGTTCTCTGCCTTCGGTCAGAAGCGTTTTGACCCTGGCTTTAGTCCGTCTGTCCGGCTGGGGTCTGCCGGGCCTGACTGCTCCGTCTTCGGATTTTGACCCCCCGCCGCTGGACGATCTTCTGGAAGATTACCGGACTAAGCGGGAAGCCCTTGGACTGCTCCTGGCGGACGGCCTTAAATCTAAAAAAAGGGCGGAGCTGGAAGTTCTGGCGGCTGAGACGTGCCTTTTTGAACTGGCCGCCTCTTACCGGAAGCTGCCGGAGACATTAGCCGATGAGCTGGCCGGGATCTTAGGCCAGGTCACGGAACATACCGCTTCGGTCAGCGGCATTTCGGCCAAGAATGTGACCGGGGCCTTGGGCCCGCTTTTAGATTCCCGGAACAGACTGCTGCGTTATTTTTCTGATGTCCTGGCCCGGCCTTTGGTCAGTCTTCTGGTTAAGGCGTCCGAACTTATCGTTTCCCGGACCGAGAAGAAGCGCCTTTCCAGAGGATCGCTCAGCTTTGATGATATTTTAATTTTCGCCCGCCGCCTCCTTCAGAGCAGAGCCCAGGTCCGGGAGGCCGAAAGACGCAGATGGCAGCTGGTGGCGGTGGATGAGTTTCAGGACACTAACCGCCTGCAGGCCGATCTGCTGGCCCAGATTTTAGGCCCCCCGGAGTCGGCCGGCCGGAGCTGGAGCGAGCTTGATTTTCGGACCGTGGACGGCAAATTACGGGTCTTTGGCGATTCCAAGCAGTCTATCTATAAGTTCCGGGGCGCGGAACCTGAAATAATGAACGGCCTGGCCGGACTTCTGCCGCAGAATCAGGGCGGAGAGGTTTTGGAACTGGACACCAACTACCGCACCCAGGCAGGTCTGGTGGATTTTTACAATAAGTTTTTCAGCGGGCAGCTCAGGGGCGAACTTTTTTATGAGCAGAAATCGGTCCGGCCCAGGCTTTATGAAGGCCCTCAGGTGGCCTGGCTGACTGATGAGAACGATAAAAATAAATTTAACAGCGCGGCCTGGAAAAGCAGGCAGAGCCGGATAGTGGCCGTGTATCTGCGTCAGCTCTTTTCCGGTGAGGCCGGCGTATTAGTAGGTGACCGCCGAAATCCGGACTCAGCCGGCCGCCTGCCCCAGCCCGGGGACGTGGCTGTTCTGCTCCGCTACCGCAAGTACGCCCATTTATATGAAAACGCCGTTTTGAAAGCCGGTATTCCCTGCCGCACCTTAAAAGGGGCGGACTATTTTGATTACCCTGAAGTCCGCGGTTTAACGGGCGCCTATCTTTTTTTGGCCGGCCGGGCGCCTTCATATTACTTAGCCGCCCTTCTGACCTCGCCTTTGGGGCCGGTTGAGCCGGATACTCTGGAGAGAATGGTCCGGAACGGGGACAGCACGTCAGAACTGGCCGATTACTTTACTCCCAGGAGACGGCCGTTTCCGGATAACCTGGCCCGGAAAGATCTGGGCATACTGACGGAATTAAGGGAGCTTCTGCTGGCTTTAAAGCCTTTGATTAACCGCCGCCCGCCGGGGGAGATTCTGGAGACCATAGTCGAGGCCCGGGGTCTTCTGCCGGTGGTGGTCTCCGGACCGGGCGGTTCCTGGGACCGGGTTAAGCTGGTCCAGAAGTTTTTGGGCATTGTCAAAGGACTGCCTTATCACTCTCAGTCAAAGGCCGCCTGTTCCGAGGACCTCATAGCCGATCTGTGGGAAGCCGGCCTTTCCATGGGCGCTGATGCCGAAGCCGTCACTTTGGAAGAGGATCCCGTCCCGGAGGCCGTTAATATCTTAACCATCCATCAGTCCAAAGGACTGGAGTTTCCGGTGGTCATTATTCCCGAAACCGACATACCTTTGTCTTCCCGAAATGACCATCTTATAATTGACGGCTGCGGCCGGATGGCCGTCCGCCTGACCGGCAGCCGGGGGCTTTTGTTTGAGAGCTGGGCTTACGAGGCTTTTAAAGATGAAAAAGATACTGGGGAGCTGGCTGAACATAAAAGACTTTTTTATGTGGCCGCCACCCGGGCCCGGGATCATCTGGCCGTCACCGGCAAAGTGGCCAAAAATACGGTCAGAGGCCGGGCTTCGGAAGAGTCCGCTAAAAACTGGCTCTATCCTCTGGTCGGGCTTCATGATTTCAGTACGCACATTAAAGAGCTTTCCCTGTGGCCCGGGGCCGGAGACGAGCCGGGCCGGCCGGCGGCCGAAGAGCCTAAGTCCGCTGTTTCTCCGGCCGGACCTCTCCCAGGCGCGGCTGATGATTTCTCCGGACTTGAGCCCGGACTTCTGGGCCCTCTGCCGGAGCGCAGCACTCTTCATACTTCGGTGACCTTCTACTGCCGCAGGCTGGCCGGCAGCAGCGCTCCCTTTGAAGTTGATCCGGGTTTGGAGAAGGAGAACAAATCACCCCTAATCCTGGGTCAGGGCCAGCTGGGGCCGGAAGGACCGACTTCGGCCGCTCAGAGAGGCATTTTGTTTCATGCCTTGCTGGAGGCGACCGACTACAGCTGGGACGGAATTAAGTTTAAAAAATGCTTAGAGGAGCTGGCCGGCCGGCACCGTCTGGTTATGTCCGGCCCGGAGAAAGACTTTTTGGTGGACCGGGCTCTGGCATTTCAGGAGAGTAATTTCGGCCGGGAGGCCAGAGCAGCTTTGGAGAGCGGAGCAATTGTCTGGCGGGAGAAAGGTTTCTGGCTTAAATTGGAAGAGCCGGGCGGACCGGTTATACTGACCGGAATTATGGATCTTTTTTATGTCAGGCCGGACGGGGCAGGTCAGATTGTGGACTATAAGCTGGCCAACCCCGGCCATTTGGACATTTATCAGAAGCAGGTGGAAATCTATAAGACCGCCATTCGTCAGGCCGGCTTTGAGGAAGAGATTCTGGCCAGTGTCTGGTTCGCGGCTTAAGCCTCCTGGGCGCACCGGTCGCAGACCCCTTTGATTTCAATGCTGCCGGAGGTCAGCGTCAGACCTAAAGCCTCAAGTTTCCGGAAAATAGACTGATAAAGATCCTGATCATTAATTTCTCTGGTTTTCTGGCACCCGGAACAGACCACAATCAGAGGATGATGGGAGTGGGGCTGTCCGGTGCAGGCCAGATAGGCGTTTAAGGCGTCAACCCGGTGGATCAGGCCGTGATTTTCCAGATAATCCAAAATTCGGTAAACTGTGGACGGAGTTAAGCGCTGACTGCGGTCCCGGAGTTTTTCCAAAAGATCGTAGGCTTTGACCGGCCCGGCGGCCTGAACCAGAATCTCCAGGACCAGGCGGCGCAGACGGGTAAAGGTGACCGGAGAGGCGGCTTCAGTCTGGGATTGGGATTTCATAAAAATTTTTTCCTGCGGGCCTCCGTCTACTGTCCTTCCCGGTAAATTTCCACCCGGTCGGCTCCGATGGTGTATCCGGCGCTGCCCAGTTCAGATTTAAAGCGGTCGGTTCTTATTTTACCATATACCCAGACAACATCCATGGCCGCCAGACCCTCGATCGGTTTTTTCGTCCTGACGTGGACGATCTGATTGGGCGGCGGGGGAGGGACATGGATACAGGCCCCGAAATACGGCACGAGCAGAAACTCGTCAATTTCGGCCCGGTCAAAATCCAGGGGGACTACAAAACCGGGGATTTTTACCGGCCGGTTGTCCATTTTCCGGTTAACGGGCGCCTCATTCCAGCGTTTTAAAAACTCTTCCAAAGCCGCCTCGGCCCGCGGGTCATTGTCGGACATTTCATTTAGCTTCAAGTCTTCTATAATCTTCTCCGGCTTCCAGTCCGGCGGCACCAGCTCTTCCCAGACCAGCCAGTTTTTTTCATAGTAGCCGTCAACCACCTTTCCGGCCTGATTTTCATCTTCATCGCTTGGGGCTTGACTTTCTGAGGCCGGACTGTCCGGTTCAATGGTTACGGCCGGCCGGTAGGGGGCCGCAGCCCCTCCTGAACCGTAGGCTCCGGCATAAGCCGGATTAGCCGCATACAGACCGGTCCGACTGACCGGATAGCGGGCCGGACCCGGACTCAGAAGGTCATAAGGGCTGGTTATCAGTAAACCCAGAGCCAAAGCCAGGGTCGGAAGAGATATTTTCATGGCGTGCCCTGAAATTAAACCGGCCTGTTCAAGCCGTCATTTAAACTGAAAAAGTAGGCTCTGAGTCCGGGACCCAGACCGGCCAGAAGTCCGGCCAGTAAAATGCCGCCTGCTATAAGCCATTCCCGGCCGGTCGGACCGGTCAGTTCCGTGGCAACCCCGTAATGGGTCAGAAGAAAGGGACCTGAAAAAATCAGTATTCCGGTCAGCACGGCGGCTCCGGCTAAGATCCCCAAAACCGTCAGCCACAGGCTCTCCAGAGTGATTAAAATGACCACGTCCAGAGGCCGGGCGCCTAAAGATCTCAGGACGGCCAGCTCCCGTCTTCTTTCGCCCAGACCGGCCAGTATGGTGGCGGCCAGACCAAGTAAACCGGTCACCGTAACCAGAGCGGAAACCAGAAGCAGGACTTTTTCTCCGGTCCCCAGAAGCTGAAACAGCTGGTCCAAAGCCACTCCGGGCAGGACGGCCGAGAGAGCTTCCCCCTGAGCCGACTGGATTTTACTTTGAACGGAAAAAACCTGGCGCCGGTTGTGCAAGCCGGTTAAAAGAGCCGTAATGCTTTTGGGGGTCAGGTTAAATTTCCGGACATCTTCGGCCCGGACTTTAAATCCCGGAAGCGGGGCCCCGCCCCGCCAGTCAATGTGAACAGCCTCCATGGAGGCCAGATTTATATAAAGACTGCGGTCCACCGGAGAGCCGGTCGGAGCCAGAATGCCCACGACCTGAAAAGGTTTGTCGTCGTGAGCTCTTGGCCTTTCTCCGCCGCCGTGGCTTAGGATGATACTGTCGCCTGTTTTATAGCCTAATCCGGCGGCCACCTCAGATCCTAAAACCGCCTCAAAGAGATCTTCAAAAGCCCGGCCCTGAATAATCTTAACCGGCTCATCTCTTCTTATCCTGTAGCGGCTCCAGAAGTTTTCGTCAGTGGCCACCACCGGAAAGCCCCGGTGGCTGTCACCTAAGGATATAGGGACAGTCCAGGCCACTTCCGGGTATTGGGAAATCTCCATGGCCTTGTCCCAGCCCATGTTATTGGACGCTCCGCCTAAATGGAAGACGGCGTATAAAACCAGCTGCAGGGAACTGCCCCGGGCGCCGATCACTAAATCCGTTCCGGCTATGGACCGGACAAAACTCTGGCGGACCTGGGTCTTCAGGCGCTCCAGGCCTAAAAGCAGGACAGTGGAGACAATGACAGACAACAGGACAAGGCTAAGAGTGCCCCGGCGGTTCCAGGCGCTTTTGGCGGCCAGAATGAGGAGGCTTTGCAGGCGGCTCACTTTTGGGCCTCCGCTGGCGTATAGTTGTCAGACTGCTTAAGCCCTAAGCTGCTGAAAGAAAGAGAGACGGAAAAACGATCGGCTAATGATCTGTCGTGGCTGACAAATAAAACTCCGGCCCCGGCCTTCCGGCTTTCGGACAGCAAAAGATCTACAAAGGCCAGCCGGTGGTCGGCGTCCAGAGCCGAGGTCGGTTCGTCGGCCATGATTAAAGGAGGCCGGCCCAGTAACGCTCTGGCGGCCGCCACTCTCTGCCTCTGGCCTGCCGACAGGGCCGTCACTTTTCTGGACCAGAGGCTTTCTTCCAGGTCCAGTCCGGTTAAAAGGGCCTGGGCCGACTTTTGGACTGACCCGAAAGCTTCCTGGGCCCGGCGGCGCCGAAGAAGAGACAGGCGGGCCGGCAGAGTGACATTGTCTTCAACCGAAAGATAAGGCAGAAGATTAAACTCCTGGAAAATAAAGCCTATCCGGTCGCCTCTGAGCCGGTCCCTGGCCGGGCCTGACAGCGAGCTTAGAGTCAGATCCCCCAGGAAGACATCCCCTTTTTGAGGCAGGATCAGACCGCCGATTAAATTGAGTAAGGTGCTTTTGCCGCTGCCGCTGGGTCCGGCCAGAAAGACCGTCTCTCCCGGGTTAACGGTCAGTTCCTGTATGTCAATAATAGGGGCCTGACCCGGCCAGGCAAAGGAAACATTTTGCAGCCGGACTGTCGGAGGCTGGGAAATCCGGTCGGTCATGGTCAAATCACCAGTTAATTGCCGGACTTTTGGAGTTCAGTGAGGCTGCTCTCTGGCCTTTATCGGAGACCAGCTGAACATTTATTGATTCCAAAGAAGGAAATTTTTCAAAGAGTTTTATTTCCAGACTTTTTAAAGCTTCCGGCTTCTGGCAGGAGAAGACGAACCGGCCTTCCAGATCGCCGTGTTCATGCTCGCCGTCTTCGTGGTCATGGCCGGCTTCATGATGTTCTCCGTGTCCGGCTTCTCCGTCATGGTCACCGTGAACATGGCCGCCTTCTGCGTGTCCGTGGGCGTCGTCAGCCAGTGTGCCGGGCGGCAGCAGTGAGGCTTCGATATTTTCCGATGAGAGGGCCAGACCGCTGGCCTTACATCCGGCCTCGGGAGTTAAAATAAAAAGCTCTCCGTACCCGGCCAGAGTCTCGCCTAAGCGCCTGACCTCTTCTTTCTGCTCCGGAGTTGAAGGCGGATGCTCGAAGGATATGAAATTAATCAGGGGACTGTCCAAATCCAGTTCCACCTGGCTGCTTTCAACGGCAACATTGAGCTGGGCGACTCCGTGTTCATGGGCCTCATGGGTTTGGGCTGCTGATTGGTCTGCCCCGAAAACTATTGACAAAGCTCCTAAAAGACCAAAAAATAACCCGGAAAGCCCGAGTGGCAGGCATTGGCGCATGGCAGCATCTCCTGTGGGTTGGATATCAAAGCGATGCAATAGTATATCATTTCATTGGCCGAGTCAAGGGCGGGAAGGATTTTTGGGGATATTAGAACCGGGTAATGGGGAGGTTGGGTCAGAAAACTATGGACTCTGGGCAAAAAATCGGATAATCAAAGGTAAATAATCGGATAAAAGGCCGAATTCAACAGCGATTGGCAGTATTAAAATATAAATTAAAAAATTAGATTAAAAAATGGGCCTGAACAGTTAGTTCTTTTGGCAGGCGGCCGCTGCCAGCCGCCATTGTAATGCGGATGTTTTAGGGCGGCAGGGTTTTTGTCCTTCAGCCAGCGGCGAAGCCTCAAAGAGAAAAGTATTGTGGCCGATGTCAGTCAAAAAAATTTCCAGAGTACAGAAAAAAAGCTTGACCCAGGAACTGGCGGTGTTTATAATCATCGAACTGGCAAGCAGGTGCTTTTTAAGAAAAAGCCGCCGGGAATCCCGTGAGAGTCGGGAACGAGCCCATCACTGTAATTCGTCTGGTTGGCAAACCAATCAAGTTTTCTGCTTATAGGTCACTGCGGTTTTCGCGGGAAGGCAGCGGAAAATAAGCGATGAGTCAGGAGACCGACCTGCTTTTCTTTTGTTGATCTGTAGTTTGGAGCTTCTTGCTGATTTGTGAAGGGGAATAACCGATCGTTTCAGAGTTCCAAGCTGATTTTTCGCAATACTCCAAAATAGTTGCGGAAATTTTTTTTCCGAATGGTTTGGCAATAATGGGCAGCTCAGATCATCACAGTTGTGATGGTCTTTTTTTTTGCTGAAGTCGTTCCTGCTATTCCGGTTTGCAGGTCTTTAGCCTCAATCTTTCCCCCTCTAAATTATATAAGTGTATGACTATCAGTGCTTTACGGTTTCCGGGAGTCGTTCATACAGATACGGCAATTTAACGCTAATAGGTTTATTTTACGTCTTTAATAGATGGTTAAATAAATATTTAATTATAAAAAATAGATATTTATTGCTATTTTGACTATTTAGACGGATAATAAATTTACAGGACAATAAATTACAAAATTGCATGCAGATTTAAAATAATTGCAAATAGTAATTTTTTCCACTGCGAACTTCTGACCGAGTTATGTCTGGGAAAAACAACTCCATTATTGGCGAGT
Organism: Deltaproteobacteria bacterium; assembly: GCA_031264185.1. Lineage (GTDB taxonomy): Bacteria > Desulfobacterota > Desulfarculia > Adiutricales > Adiutricaceae > JAIROO01. The sequence continues at coordinate 345 of JAISEL010000132.1, read as the reverse complement.
CCATTATTGCGAGTTGCGTCATGGGAGGTAATCGGGCATGGGAATATTAGTTCATCCACCTTTTCAACAGGAGAGGATAATTGCTTAAGTCATTTAACAGTTTGGCTGTGAATCTTGCAGAGGAAGCATATGACATTCCAGGGGTTTTTAGTTCTATTGGAACGAAAATTTCTGTTTCTCGTCAAGGGAAAACAGAAAATGCCAAAATGGTGATCGGCGGTTCTCTCCATAAATCCACTAACATGGTCAAGGAGAAACACACCGTGTTTGAAAGAATTTTCGAATTTCTGGCATTCTGTTCGCTAATAGTTGTCTGCCCTGCGGTATCATGGGCGCAGACAGGCT
>JAISEL010000128.1 GCA_031264185.1 Deltaproteobacteria bacterium | reverse complement strand
TGCAAAACGATCATTCAAAAGTTAAAAAAATTTTTGACCATGATAAAATTAAATACGCGAAAGTCGAGGCGAAACCAAAGAATAAATAGATTATCATAATTATCCGCCGGGGTAATATTGATTGTAATAAATTGGCAATTTGTTATTTTCACCGCAGAACATGCCAATGTTGAATTGCGGCAAATCCTCACCATCACGGTTGTACCCGTACTCAACGTCAGCGATTGTTTTGGAGTACGATGACACTGAAGTAACATCGCAGCAGATAGAATCATCTGTCAAAGCCGTTTTACCCATTTTTTGAAGAAACAATGTAATTTTTGTGCGTTAAATGACTCAAAGAGTTTGCTGCAGCTCTGTGATGTCAGCGATTTACGAAGCCCCGGAATCAGGTTTTGTTCCTGCCAATCGTCAATGCCATCAGCAGCATTTCCTTTTCGAATCATGAAGAGAGCGACCGCAACAATCTCGTCTGTCTGAGACCCGAATGTCTCTTGAAGGCAGTCCCATAATCCCATATCCCTGCAGCTCTTTTGCGCTAAATAGGTGTACCCGTAACTCCAGACGCTGATGTCCGGCATCTCAGGAGTGACGCTGAACATAGCGCAGTAATTTGAATTGGGAACCGTCTTGCCGCCTTTCAGCTTCAACCTTGCCAATGGACTTCGATTTGTTTCGTGGATTTCCATCGGCATTCCGAAAAAACTTCGTATACTGATAGACGTATTTCTCGCCCTTGGCCCCCGCTGATTTTACGTGAACACCCTTTTCCGTTGGAATTTCAACCAAAATTTTTGACGAATTAGCCATATTGCCCCCTCTGTATACGCTAATTATAGCGTATACAGGAAAATGTCAATAGCCCCTCAAATTTATTTTTAGAACCGTGAAGCTCTTATGTAGCAGGGATTTGTGGATTCTGTTCTTACAGGCAGGACCAACCAGCTGTGTCTACGCTAAAAAAATGAGGAATTTAGGTTTTTGACAAAGCTCTAAACACTCGCTCTCGTATTTTTTTGTAAAAGGTCAGAACCGTCAATTTTAGATTTTCTGATCCAGGCGGCGAAACTGTCCCCTTGGAAAATACCCGAGTCTTCGGCCTTCAGGCAATAAAGAAGACGGGGCAGACAAACCTCCAAATCATGACCTTCATAGCCGCTGAGTTTTAAGGCGCGGTGAAGACAGCCCACTTTCTCTTCGGCCTTTTCGTCCGCCTACGCCTTATTGGAGCCATTACAATCAAGAGAGCTGTCGGCCGCAGCCTCCAAATGATTCATTCTTATGTGATCTCCTTATCCGTCAGTTAGGTTTTTCCATGGGTAGAGGGGCCGATTTGTAGTTGGCCGGTACTTTGGCCTTAGTTCTCTTGGCCGGTACCTGAGCTTTATCCCGGTTTACAGGAATTTCTGCCTTAACCCTTCTGGCCGGAACCTGAGCTTTATCGCGGTCGGCCGGTATTTCAGCCTTGACCCTTTTAGCCGGAACCTGAGCTTTATCCGCCCTGACCGGGCTCTGGGCACGGACATGTTCGGCCGGGGCCTGAGCCTTAACCCTTTTGACCGGGGTGATGGCCACGACCCTCACGACCGGAGTAGCGGCATTTTCTCTTTTGACCGGCAGATGCTGAACTGACTGGGGAGCGTCCGGCTGGGTGATTTTGACTGCAGTCACCGGAGTTTTAGCCTTAGAGGACATCTTTTTCACCTTAATTTATCGGAATACCTTTCAAGTTCAAAAAACCGGCCAACTGCGTATGACTCTGACCGGTGACAATAGCTAAAATCATGAAATAAAAACTCCAGTCTATTGAGCTTTAGCGAAGTAACCACAATAAATATACAATATTTATACATCAAAACAACAATTTACTGTAATTTAATACATTTCACCAGACCAAAAGATCGTAAATCCCAGTTAAACAGAATTGGATTAATCCAATTATTCAATCTCATCTCAAAGCCAAATTATATTCATCACCCATTGACCGGCAATTATTATTTTAAAGCTTACCCGCTTATCACCAGAGAAAAAACAGGTTGCTAAAAACCATCAAGGCCTATATACTGCCCAAACCCTGTAACCGTTATCTGGGGAATAATTTTCATAATCAGATTATACTTTTACCTCCTTATTTTGACAGAATCCCTGTCAGAATAATTGCGAAATGGCCGGCTTAATTTCTTTTGGCCTTTACTATTAAAAACTAAATAGAGTCAACTGTTTCTTCCTTGGCCGGTAATGTATGTTTTGTTTTATGGCCCATATTTTGCAATAGACTTTTACTAAGTCTATAAGTTGCAGGCCATAATACTTCAAACTTAAGAAACTTATCAATTATTCTTAAAGAGCCGCTTCACTTGGAGAAAACATACCGGCCTGGTCAGGCGGAACACTTCTGGGCAAATTAACACTTGAGTTAACTTTCCGCTCAACCTGTTTTCCAGGCTCACCTATGAACTGGGCTTTGAGGGCGTTTAAAATTTTATCCCTTGTCCCTGGCCGGTAATGACCGTTTAACAGTATCACAAAAGACAAAGGTTCATCTATACGGTCCGGTCTGACAAGATAGCCGGCTAATGTCTGGATATCACTCATGGTTCCGGTCTTATAGATAACCGAACCGTCATCGGAGGAATTGATAAGGTGTCTGACCGGTTCCAAAGTCCCCAAGACCCTGGCCATCTGCCGGGCCGTAATTTGATTTTGACGGGAAAGACCGCTGCCTTCAACCATGGCGATACCCGGGAGCCGATATTTAGCCAAAAAGTCGGCCATGACCTTTTGGGATTTTTGGGTTGTGGCCGGAGTACCGTATTTTTCGGCGCCCATGGTAAGAAAAATCTGGTTTGTTACAAAATTATTTGAGTGCTTTAAAAGCTCACGAATCATATCTTCCAGAGTTCTGGAGGACAAATGGGTGTAGATAAGCTTGACATCTTTCGGCAGAGTTTTCCCGAGGATGACTTCACCGGAAACGGGAATCAAAAATTTTTCCAATAAAATTTTGACCATCTGGCCGGCGTTTTTTTCGGCTTGTTGGGGACTGGCCGAGATGTTAAGCCTGAATTCACGCGGATATCGCTGTTTTTTACGTTTTTTTGGCCTGTTTTGTACGGCCAGTTCCAGGGCCACCGGCGTTAAAGGACTGCAAGGATCACATTCAACAATTTGGCCCTTCTGGTCGATAAGGTAGTTGACAGTGTTGAAATTGACCCCGAAGGCCAGATTGTAGGCATCGTAGGGGTTGATTGTGAAATTGTTGCCGTCCAGGATTATACCTGGTTCAAAGAAAGAGGAATCCAGATAAATGTCTTTAACCTGACTTAAACCGGTCTTTTTTAGCCGGTCCATAACCAGGCAGAGTTCTTCGGACACCATAAACGGATCGCCCCGGCCCACTACCCACAGGTTCCGGTCCCGGTCCACATAAAAGTCAGTCCGAAAACGGTAGCCGTAGCCCAGAGCGTCCAGAGCGGCCCCGGAGGTGACCAGTTTCAAAATGGAAGCCGGAACATATGTTTTGTCGGGATTTAAGGAAAAAAGCTCTCTGGACTGGTTTTGGCCGACATGATGGTCGGTAATCAAAACCGCTCCGGAACCGGCTAAGAGCTTGACATTTTCTGGAAAAGGCAGCTTTTCCGGGTCAACTGCCTGGGTTTTAGCCCTGGCTTTGGGTTTGGCTTTTGAGGCCTGGCTTTTATTTTTAGCCCGGACAGTATTTTTGCTAGGAACTTTTTTGGTTTTTTTAGCGGTGACCTTTTTTTTGTCCGCCGACCAGGCCGCCTCCGGAGCCTCAAAACTCAAAAACAGCCCGGTACAGAGGACGACCGTGATTAGGAGTACTAAATGCCTCGAAATGACGGAAAGAAATTTCTGCGCCATGAATCTCATTCTCCTTCGATGGCCACGAAGTTTATAGTCTGGCTGTTGGCCGCCATAGTATTGACGGTTATGACTTCAGCCTGCGGTATGCTGTCCTCGGGACCGCCCCGTTCCGGTAAATCTTACGTCATTAACGGGAAGCGGTACTACATCCTGGCTACGGCCGAAGGATACAAGGAAAAAGGTCTGGCCTCCTGGTACGGGGACCCCTTCCACGGCCGAAAAACGGCCAGCGGCGAGGTCTATAATAAAAATGAAATTTCTGCTGCCCATAAAACATTGCCCCTAAGAACCTGGGTGGAAGTAAAAAACCTGAAAAACAACAAAAAGATGGTCATCCGCATCAATGACCGGGGACCGTTTATTGACGGCCGGATTATTGATTTAAGCCAGGCGGCGGCCGTCGAACTCGGAGTTTACAGGCCCGGCACAGCCCCGGTGATAGTAACAGCCGTCCCAGCTTCGAAAGCTAAACGTCTGGCCGAACAACATAAACGCAATCAGTCCAAAAGCATATCGGCTAAAAACAGCCCTTAAAGCCTGAGATGAAAATAAACATGGTTATTTAAATTATATATATCCCAATAAAAATAACCATTATTAAAATAGAGAACTAATATGATTAACAATAAAATTCAGAAAAACTCTAAAATTAACTCTTAAAACTTGGGTCAACGCTTGAAAGAAAGCTTGACAAAGAAGGAACTAAATACTATATTTAACTAAAATTCTTTCAGGTTTCAAGTACCAAATGCCACTCGACCAACATATCTCCGAGGCCCAATCTGTGATTCACCAGGAAGCCAGATGTCTGGAGGTGCTGGCCCAGAGTCTGGATGACTCGTTTGACCGGTCTGTTGGCTTGATTTTAGGCGCTAAAGGCCGGATAGCGGTCACGGGTATGGGCAAAAGCGGCCATATTGCCAAAAAAATTGCCGCCACTCTTTCTTCAACCGGCAGTCCGGCTTTTTTTATTCATCCGGCCGAAGCCGGACACGGCGATCTGGGTATGTTGGGACCGAAGGAAGATGTTCTTCTGGCCTTTTCCAATTCCGGGGAGTCTTTGGAGCTGACTACCCTGCTTGATTTCTGTGCCCGCCGGTCCATCCCCATTATCGGGGTGACCCAAAAACCTCACAGCCTTTTGGGCCGCTATTCCGAAATTGTGATCAGGCTTCCGGATATTCCTGAAGCCGGACCTCTGGCCTGCGCTCCGACCTCGTCGACAACCATGATGCTGGCTTTAGGCGATGCTCTGGCCATGTGTTTAATCTCCGCCCGTGGCTTTACTTTAGAAGATTTCCGCCAGTATCACCCCAGCGGCAAATTAGGCAGTCGCCTCCAGTCAGTCGGAAATATCATGCACACCGGCGAGGCCGTACCTCTGGCCGGACCGGACGAGCTGATGAGCGCGGCTTTAATGATCATGACCGGCAAGCGTCTGGGCTGTCTGGGCATAGTGGATCATGGCCGACTGATTGGCATTATTACAGACGGTGACTTAAGAAGACACATGGGAGCCTCCCTTTTATCCACACCGACCAGGGCAATTATGACCGAAAATCCAGTTTCCTTTGCCCCTGAGACAATGGTAGCCAAAGCCATAGCTGTCATGCAGCAAAAAGAGATAACGAACGCTTTTGTTGTCTCACCGACCGGCCAGCCGGTCGGGGTAATCCATATTCACGACTGCCTCTCAGCTGGTTAAGGTAAAAACTGACTAAAAATATATATTAACCGGATCTTTTCCGTCTAATTCCGGAGGCTACCTTGTTTCCCCAGCCTGTACAGCCAGACACACTTATACTTGTTAAAATCAGTCCTTATGTCGGCTGGCTTATAAATATATATATATGGATTGTCATCATCAGGGTTCTGGTTTCCTGGTTCAATCCTAACCAGCACACCCCTTTGATGGTTTACCTCAGAAAGCTGGTTGATCCGGCCCTCAGACTTACCCGTGGCATCTGTAATATGACCTTGGGCGGTATGGACTTTACTCCGGTCCTTTTGATTCTTGGCCTGAGCTTCCTGGGTAATTTTCTGCCCATGACCCTCAAAGCCTTAGGTCTGGGCTCACCCCCAATTGTACTTATCCCGATCTTTGTTGTCTGCCTTTTAGTACTTATTTTGTCTTTGACCTGGTTTATCTGCCTGCTCATGGTCTTAAGGCTGATTTTGTCCATGATCTCAGCCTCGGTTTACAACCCAATAGTTTTGCTGGTATACGGATTAAGTGAGCCTATCCTGGCTCCTTTACGGAACATGTTTCCCAAAGGGCCCTGGGGTCTGGATTACCGGGCTCTTTTTGTCATTGTCACCATTGTTCTGGTCAACTACTTTGTTCTCTATAAGCTCAGAGAACTGTCTTTGGACTGGATGTACAGTCAGGTCGCCATCACTGGGATTCCAATAACGTAACCCATGGCCGAAACTCGCCTGAAAGTTATGGTGACTCCCCGTTCTTCCAAAAACAGCCTTTTAGGCTACAACGGAGATGAACTTAAGATTAGTCTGACAGCTCCGCCGGTGGAAGGGGCAGCTAATGAAGCTTTGGTCAAGTTTTTAGCCCGTCTTTTAAAGATCAGACCTTCCAGCCTCAAGGTTACCGCCGGTCAGGCCAGCCGCCACAAAACTGTTTTAGTCGAAGAGCTGGAACAAGATGTGGCCTATGAACTTCTTAAAGCCCATCTTCCTGAAAAAAAATAAAATCCCAAACCTTAATTTTTCTGAAAAAAAGTCCGGGCCTTTTTTTCGTCTTCCTGAAGCTGAAGAACCAGACTTCGGACCGAATCAAAGCGGATCATGTCCCTCAGTCTGGCCATAAACTCAAGTTCCAGAGTCTGGCCGTAAAAATCCTCAGAAAAATCAAATATATATGTCTCAACTGTCAGAACCTTGGAACTGAATGTCGGATTGTGGCCTATGCTGGTCATGGCACGAAAAATCCGGTCGCCTAAAATGGCCCGGACTGCGTAAACTCCGGGCCCTGGAATTAGCTGAGGCACCTGACCTAAGTTGGCTGTCGGATAGCCCAGCTGCCGACCTCTGGCCTGACCGCAGATAACTGTCCCGGAAATAAGATAAGGCCGCCCCAAAATCCTGGCCGCCTCCTCCACCAGACCGACTTTAAGCAGACCTCTTAAATGGGAACTGGAAAAATCCTCATCCTGAGGCCCCTTTAGAGCCTGAACCGACCTGACTTTGACCGGATAAGCCGAAGATCTAGCCCAATCTCGAAGCAGGCTAATATTTCCTTCCGCATTCCGTCCGAAATGAAAATCAGGACCAACATATAATTCCAGTAATTTCAAAGGTCCGGAAATATACTCGTTTAAAAAATCAACGGCTCCAGTGTTACTTAAAGCCTGGGTAAAGCATAACCTGCCAAGCCCTGAAAGCCCCATTGGTTCTAACAGTTTAGCTTTCTGGTCAAAAGTAGTCAGGACCTCTGGAGCTCCGGCTGGAGACAAGACAACCATAGGATGGGGGTCAAAGGTCAGAACCAAAGAGATGGCCGCCAGAGCTTTAGCCCGGTTAATGACCCTCCGGATCAACAACTGGTGTCCTAAATGAAGGCCGTCAAAGACCCCTATAGTCAGAACTGTCCGGTCAAGAGGCTCAGTGGATAGCCAGTCAGGAATAATCAGCATAATCTCAATATTGGCCGGGGAAACAGTAAGACCTAAAATACCCGGCGATTTTTTCAAACCTGGTCCCAAAAGAAAAAACAGAAAAATCGTTATACGTGCATAAAGGAAAAACCGACAAAATTACTTTTTAATTCTACCGTTTAACCTTAAAACCCGCAAATTGTGTTCAGATCATGTTATGGCCCATATTAAGGGATTCAGAGATTTTTTCCAATTTTTGATTCCTACTAAAGAATATCGGTTTAGATGTGGAAAATGTCAAAAGATAATTTTAACACTGAATATATTTTTTTGAGACTATATAATATTTATTTAACTTAAAAATTTTATTTATACTCTATATACACATATATAATATGATTAAATAGTGTTCTTAAAAAAATATTCATAATAAAAAAATTCATTTTCCCGGTCCTGCCAGGCCAAAAAAATTTAAATAACCTGAGCTACATGACGTAAGGAAAGAGAAAAAAAGCTTGACAAGGAAGTACTATTCCCTATAATACCAGGATACTTTGAGCCAGAAACTCGCTGATCTAAGATCGGCTGGCCTCAAAATGATTGCCGAAGTGGTGGAAATGGTAGACACGCTAGGTTCAGGGTCTAGTGGGGGTTACCCCGTGGGAGTTCAAGTCTCCCCTTCGGCACCAGCTGTAATAAATTACACTTTTTTTGTCTCTTCAGTTCCGCTAACTCCAATAAAATCAATAATTTAGCTTTTTTTCTTATCGCCAAGGTTTATTATATCTCCTGACAACGCCGATCGATTTGGGGCAAGATGAAGGGGCAAATTCCAACAGGAGGTCCCCTTGCCCCTTCTTACCGAATTAAAAATCCGCTCGCTTAAGGCCTGCGGGAAACCCTACAAGATTTTTGACGAGCATGGACTCTATCTTGAGGTATACCCTTCCGGCTCTAAAATCTGGCGGCTTAAATATAAGCTTGAGGGCAAAGAGACCAGGAAAAGCCTGTTTTCCTGGCCTGAAGTGTCCCTAAAGCATGCCCGTGAGGCCGCCGGTAAATTTCGAATGGCTTTACGCAACGGGGAAATTAAAAGAACCAAAAAAGAGCTGACCGTTGATGCTCTTTTTCAGGAATGGAAGGTTAAATTTTACCCTAATTTATCTCCGGCAACTATAAAAAAATATGAATTGTTGTTTAACAAGCATATTTCCACTGCCATTGGCAGCTGCTTTCTCAGTGATATTTCACCGTCTCTTCTTCTGGAAAAACTTTTCCGGCCCATAGAAAAAAGCGGACATTATGAAACCCTCCAAAAAAATAAGTCCATCCTGAGCGCTTTGCTCAGGTATGCGGTGGCTACAGGGCAGATCAATCATGATTACACTCAGGATTTAAGAGGGGCTTTTCCGTCTCCGACGGTCCGGCACCGTGCGGCTATTTTAGAAAAAACCCAAATCGGCCGTCTTATGGCGGATATCTTTCAATACAAAGGACAGCCTTCGACAGTATATTGTCTGCGGATTCTTCCCTACGTATTCACTCGGCCCGGTGAACTTCGGAACGCCGAATGGGAGGAGTTTGATTTTGAGGATAATCTCTGGAGAATTCCGTCTGGAAGGATGAAGATGAGAGCGGCTCACCTGGTGCCGTTAGCCAGATAGGTGGCGGCTCAATTGAAGGAACTTCAGCTGTTCACAGGCGGAGGGAAATATCTTTTTCCCGGAGTTCGCGCTAAAAATCAGCCGATTTCCGATGTGGCGATGACAGCGGCTTTAAGGTATTTAGGGTATCCGGGGGATGTCGTGTGCCCCCATGGGTTCAGGAGCATGGCCAGCACTCTGCTCAATGAGATGGGATATAATTCGGACTGGATAGAAAAGCAGCTGGCTCACGTTTCCGGCGGCGTTCGGGCGGTTTATAACCGGGCTGAGTACCTCGCCGAACGCCGCCGGATGATGCAGGAGTGGGCCGACTTCCTGGATGGTCTAAAAAACGGAGTCAGCGGATAATTCGGATAAGCCGTTTTTGGCCCGGTGTTCGTTAATCCAGGTCAGGACCACTTCCGACGGCCAGACTGAACATCTGGCGCATAATTTTATCGGCTTAGGAAAAGAACCGTTATAGGCCCATTTATGGATAGTCTGACGATTGACGCCTATCATCACGGCAATCTCTTTGGCTCTAAGGTAAATCTGCTTCACTTCTCTCATGATAACTCCTGTTGTCAGCCGGACCGGAAGGCACGGCTGTATGTTTAGCTGTCTGCATTATTTCTTAGATATTAAACAAAATGATGAGCCTTGGCTCGAACCTACGCTCATGAAAAAGCAGCCATAATTCGCTTGCTCTCTCCGCACCACTCCCGGATTGATTCAATGTTGTGACCGTTATACTGCATGGCCTCAACTTCATTACGCTTGTGAACATAAAGCATCTTGATCTCCTAATCCTGCGGCGGTCTCAGCCGTTTTTGAAGAGCCCTGGACGGTCTCTTACTGCTTGAAGTTTCCGGTCAGCATTGGGCGATATCCAGAGGCATTCGGTCCTCTTGCTTTTAGCTATTGTCCGCGCCTCTTTACTGACAACCCGCCAGCCTTTATATAAATCAGCGTACAGCTCAGATTCGTAGCCGCTGATAAGAAACATCATCTTCGAGCCTTTAACGGCCTCGCCTAACCGGATATGGTAGTCGCGGTCAATTTCGTGCCTGTACTGCGGACCTCCGCTTCTGGCCGACAGCAGATAAGGCGGGTCACAGTAAACCAAGGCCTCATCCGCATATTCTCTGGTAAAATTACTTATCAATTTGATCGCGTCTTTATTTTCTATTCTGACTCGCTTCAACCTTTCTATCGTTGCCTTGAGACTGCGGGGGTAGTTATTCCATGGTACAACTCTGTTTTCGCGGATTGTACGGCCATTCCGGGGGTTATTGTCAAAACCCGACGCATTAGGTTTTTCAGTGGCGGCAATTGAAAAAGCGGATCTGACGACAAAGCCCCAAGCCCGGACAACAGGGTCCGGATGGTCCCGCAGGTCAGCGGCCCTTCTCAGTTCCTCGCTGGCGTACAGCGTCAGATGAAACATATCAATAAGCCGGGCCGACAGTTCCCTGTCCTGCAGCACTCTAAAGAGATTGACGGCGTATCGGTTAATGTCGTTGTAGATTTCGACTTTGGCCGGCTGTTTCCTGAGCAGTACCGAAGCCGCGCCGCCGAACGGCTCAATGTAAAGCTCGTGAGCCGGAAAGTGTGAGATTATCCAGGGAGCCAGCCGCCATTTGCCTCCGTAATGCCGGCAGACAGGCCTTGTGACATCTGGTAAAGAATTATCCGCCACTGTTAAAGCCTCTCGATATTTGGCGACACCCGGATTACAGCATAAGCCGCTTGTACATTTAAGCTGTTAATTAAAACCAGCATGCCTTTATAGGTTATCCTGATCTCGTTACTGCGAAATTCGTCAGTCTCAATTAAACCTCTGGCCAGGAGATATTTTACTGACTTCTGATAAAATGTACATGGAATTATTAAACAATTGCAAAACGATCATTCAAAAGTTAAAAAAATTTTTGACCATGATAAAATTAAATACGCGAAAGTCAAGGCGAAACCAAAGAATAAATGGATTCGCATAATTATCCGCCGGGGTAATATTTCAGTACACCGCAAAATCAAGTATTTTTCAATACAAAATTTGCGAACGTGAAAACGAAAAAAGCGGATTTGAAAATCCGCTAAAATATTTGACATATTGACATAATATCCGAATTGTCTCTGACAGCGAAGCTTCAAGATTTAAAGATTTAATCTAAAAAAAGACCCCGGCGTAACCGGGGTCTTTGACTGCCAGGCTCTTTTTGGCTGACTAAGCTCCTAAGCCCATGGCTGTGAGCAGTTGGTTGGCCATTATGGCCACCACAAAAGCTAAAGCCAGGTTAAAGAAGAGACTGAAGAACAGCCAGCGCCATTTTCCGGTTTCCTGCTTGGTCATGGCTAAGGTCACGAAACACGGCGAATACAGAAGGGTGAAGAGAAGAAGGGCCACGGCGTTGGAGGTGTGCCAAGTGGCTTTGTCATTTTCGATGCGCTCAGAAAGGGAAAGAGATTCTTCATCTTCTGAACTGCCCAGAGAGTAGGCGGTGCCTAAAGTGGAGATAACAACCTCTTTAGCCGCGATGCCGCCTAAAAGGGCGATGTTGGTGCGCCAGTCAAAACCGGCAGGCCTGGTGACGTTTTCCATGGCAATGCCTAAGCGTCCGGCTAAGGAGTGACGGAGGGTCTCTGTTTCCTGAGTGTTATTTATATCAGTGACCATTTCGGCCAGTTCGTCTTCGGATTTGCCCTGAGTTTGGGCTTGAGCTGTGATCTGGGCAATCTGATCCTCATACAATTTAGCTTCATCTGCCGGCAGGCTCGGGAAAGTCATGGCTGCCCAAATCAGGATGGAGATTCCTAAAATTATTGTTCCGGCTTTTTTAATATACTGCCAGGTCCGCTCCCAGGTATGGATGCAGATACCGGCCAGGGTTGGCACCCTGTAAGGCGGCAGCTCCATAACAAAAGGGGTCGGTTCGCCTTTGATTAAGGTCTTCCGGAGAACCAGAGCCACCACCAGAGCCGAAGCCCAACCGGCCAGTGTCAGAATGAACATGACGGTAGGGACATGGTTTTTAAAGAAAATACTGACAAACAGCAGGAAGACCGGAATCTTGGCTCCGCAGGTCATGAACGGCACGGTTAAAATAGTAGCCAGTCTTTCTTTGGGGGATCTTAACGTTCGGGTGGCCATAACTCCAGGCACCGCGCAACCGCCGGCAATACCTCCGCCGATGATAAAGGGCATAATGGAGGCCCCGTGGAGACCGAAGAACCTGAAGACCCGATCCATAATATAGGCCACTCTGGCCATGTAGCCAGAGTCTTCCAAAAAAGCGATCAGGAAAAACATGATCATAATCAAAGGCACAAATCCCAAAACTCCGCCCACTCCAGAGATGACCCCAGCCGTAATCAGAGATTTTAAGGGACCAGAAGCCATATGGTCGCCGACAAACTCTGACAGCCAGTCAAAGCCGGCTGTCAGCCAGTCATTGGGAAACTGTCCTATCTGGATGGTGAAAAAATACATAAGGTAGAGAACGGCAAACAGAATAACCGGGCCGCCGACCCGGTGTGTTAAGACCATGTCAAGCTTATCGGAGAAGGCGATCCTCTCAAAAGGCTCGCTGGAGCCGGTCAGAACGCCGTTTTTAATGACGGAACTGATCCAGCCGTAGCGGTAATCGGCAATTACCGCCTCGGGATAGGTATTTAAAGTCTTTTTCAGGTGATCTTCCACCCTGGTGGCCGTAGCCAGCAGCTGGTCACTGACTTCATTATTGACCCGGCGGGCACGGGTCATGATGTCTTTGTCTTTTTCCAAAAACTTCATGGCCACCCAGCGAGCCGGATACTGATCAGTCAAAAGACTGGCTTTTTCCACCAAAGGAACCATTTCGGTCAAGGCGGCGTCTAAATCCGTGCCGTAGGAAATGACCAGCGGATCGACCCGGCCTTTGGTTTTCTCGGAGAGTTTGACAGCCTCGCTTAAGGCCAGATCAAGTCCGTCGCCTCTTTTGGCAACTGTAGGGATGCACTTGAGGCCGGTCAGCTCTTCCAGCCTTTGGACATTGATGTTGACTCCTCTGGTCCGGGCTTCATCCATCATATTCAGGGCCAGAACTATAGGAATACCCATTTCCAGCATCTGAACCGACAAATAGAGGTTGCGCTCTAAAACAGAGGTATTCAGAACGTCAATGACCGCTCCGGGCCGGTCTTCGGCCAAAACTCTTCTGGCCACCACTTCTTCCAGGGAATATGCGGTCAAAGAGTAAGTTCCCGGCAAATCAACCAAAGTGACGGTCTCGCCGGTTACCAGATGGGCTAGTCCTTCCTTCTTTTCCACCGTAATGCCCGGATAGTTGCCCACGTGCTGGCGTGCTCCGGTATAACGGTTAAAGGCAGTGGTTTTTCCGGAATTAGGGTTGCCGGCAATGGCGATAAATCCGGCTTTGGTGTCCTTGTGCAGCCGTTCACTGGAATGTTCGTCTTGCATAAAAGCGTCCTTAAAAATTGTTGATATACCATTTAAGCCATATATCTTGGGATCTTTACCCTAATCCCAAGACAAAATTCTAGTTTGTTCCATTGGGAAAATATTTTACTCAAAAAAGACTAAAATTTACCATTTGGAACTAAAAATAATTGTATTAAACTAAACAAAAATGGAAAAATCTGACCTGTTCCCAACTTGACTCATAACTGTCAATACTGGACTAAGTAAACAAAAAACCGGTCCGGGAAGATCCCTTCAGATTAAAGATTTCAAAGCTGAAAGATTTTAAAGCTTTAAGCGTTGACTTTAACGAAATCCGCTTCCCGGTTCCTAAGTGTTAAGGTAAAACCCATCAGACGGAGGGCGACCGGATCCTCCAAAGGAGCCCGTCCGACGCATTGGATCTTAATGCCGGGAACCAGACCCATATCCCGGATACGGCGGCCCATTTCGCCTACAGCCGTAATGTCGGAAATGGTGGCAACTTGGCCTTTTTTCATCTCTCTTAGAGTCATGGCTTGGGTTTGAGCAGACATGTGAACCTCAGAAAACAATCAAGTTGGAAACAGAAAATATAGTAATAAGCCTCTGGGTCATGAGTCCTGTTGAGGCTTGTCAGGCCCGCAACATTCGCATTCCATAGAGGGGTCATCGGTCAGGGGCCGGTTGTGATGTTTCTTGCCCCCGCAACCGCAACCGCAGGAAGGGCGGAAAAAAACCCTGTAGATAGTAATTCCGGCCGCAGCCAGAAGGATGACAGCTACAATGGCGGTTTGCATACTCCCTCCCTTTAAAAGCTTAACTCGACAAAACCCAGAATTTTTTCGGGTATTGAGAATCAATTTCATTTTACTCAGGGACGGAGGGGTTGTCAACAATTTTTTTTAAAAAAGAACGCTTCCGCCTGGATTTAAATTAAAATACTGAACAATAGGCCGTCCGTCCTTCCTTAAGAAAATTTATAATAAAGTCTAATATTGATTTATTTAGAATTAATATAGTATATATATTTTTTTTAAATATAATTTAAGCGTTTTTATTTAGCTCGGTTTTAGAAAAAAATAATTTTTCTTTTCGAGAAATTTGGCCGGTTTTTAAAGCCCCATGAACTGAAATAGGGAAGTTGACAAATATTTTTGATAAAGAAATATTTCTTTTAGCTAGTTAAAGTGTATATTTATTGGTATTATCTATAATATATTGATGGTCTGGACAGTACCCCGTTTTTAATAATTCGAGAAGTGGCCTCTGATGAGGCAGACAGAGGCCACTAGGTGCAGACAGAGGCAACTAGGTTCGGAAAAAGTTAACCGTAATTTCGACTCAATATACTTTGCAAAAAGCTCTGTTTTTTGAAGTCTAGTTTAAAAAAAATGTAATGATATCAATTAGTTATAAATATAATTTTCTAAAAATGGGCTCTTTGCGATGCCGCCACTCAAGGCTGGGTTAGCAATGCGATGAGCGATGACAAAAAATATAAATTGAGTCTTAAAAAAAACTAATAGAATATTTTTTACCGTGTATCAGACTACATATTGAATTTTTCGGTATTTTTGCTGGCCATTATTGGTGCGCCAAGCCGTCGCTAAAGGCCCTGGTTACCTAGGGTGAAACCCTGGCGTCATAAGAGTTTACCGTGAAATTATACCCGCTAAAGTGTTTATGACCGGAGTGAAGACAGAATTATTCCTGCCAGTTTGAGGGCGAAAACTGAGATGAGCATATTCGCCGTTTGACAGCAGACGACAGCAGGACATTCTCAGGACTCCGTATAATATTAAATTAAAGACCATCAGCATAAATGATGATGTACAGCCTGATAAATTCCTTTAATTATCATCAGCATATTTAAAAATTTAGTCTTAAAAAGTTCGAGCCAGTAATTTTTTACTTGACTTTAAAATAATAGATTGATAAACTAACTTAAAGTTAAGGAACATTATGCCAACATAGATAGCGGCCGGAGCCATTAGTCTTTAACTTCATACGAATTTAAGAGATAGACATTCGAGCACTTAACCACAGTTATTAAACGCTAAATATATCAAAGAGTTTTCATGGAGAGAATTTAGGAAAATCAACCTTTTTTTGAGCAACACCCCCAGCGCTTGACAAAATGAGTCAAAAAATTATCTGGCAAAATAAATGTGCGTTTATTTTGGAGAGCCCGTGCGAAAATAAATCACCTGTCATGACAGGAGTTCTCAAGGCTTTGAGGAGCTGGTATGGTATTAAAGGAAGGCGCGATTTTCATGGTGCAAAGGTATAACTTTTATGAAACACAGACATCTCGACTTGACGGATGAAACGGCTTTCTGCCTGCCGGCTATAGATGATATCATTTCTCGGGGTTTGTGGCAGGATTGGGCAGACTTGCGAACGGCGATCCTGAAGAACAGAACTTTGCTTGATGATGTCGAGCGTGTCTGTAAAAATTATATTGATAATCCTTTCTCTCAACGCTACCATTTCTGGTATAACTATGTCCAGATTCACAAAAAAAGCTCCTAAATGGGAAGACGTGCTGTCTTCCGCCTGTAGGCTGCAAGCTATTTTGCCGGGAGCTGTACTCGTCGGCGGAACAGCCGCTGCTATTTATGCCAAACATCGTATATCATACGATGCGGATCATGTTCTGACTGATTTACGTGAAAATTTCACAAAAATACTTAACCAGCTTGAGTCTACCGCTGGTTGGCGTACAGCCCGTATCGGCAGCCCGGTCTTAATTTTGGGGAATCTTCAGGGGATAGAAACCGGAGTCAGGCAATTGATCAGGACTGAACCGCTTGAGACGGCAGATATTGATTGTGGCGGGGCGAAACTGACCGTGCCGACAGAAGCGGAAATACTGCGCATTAAATCTGTTCTTATCCTGAAACGGAATGCCACAAGGGATTATCTCGATTTTATTGCTCTTTCAGATTACTTGGGTAGTAAAAAGTCGTCGAACGCATTGAAGGATTTCGATCGTCTGTATCCCCAGGAAAGCGGTCAGTCCGCTTTGCAGCAACTTCTGGCTCAGCTCTCCAATCCGTTGCCTCATGATCTTAAAAAAACAGATCTTCTGTCGTATAAGGACCTTTCATCCAAATGGCAAGTCTGGGAAAACGTATCAGAAGCCATTAAGATGATGGCAGTTACCATTTTTGATTTTGTATGTAATAAGGAAGAGTAATATACTCCAGGGCCATGATTTTAAGGTTTAGTTGGTTAATGAACTAAGCAGAGAAAACGTGAAGTCAGCGGATCATAGATTATTAAAGCTATCACGAATTTTACCAATTTAACCTCAGTTATCTTCAGTACTTAGAAAGCTACGGAAGAAAATTACAACATGAAGAACCAGTAGAAAGATAATAAAATTGAATGAGCGATTAGGAATTCTGCTTCCCGCATCGTTATTAGTCACTGGAATACAGGATTAAAGGAGAAATTATGGATCACAAGTGGTTGGATGACTACTGCTTTGGTAAATTAGGTTCCAATAAAGAATTTAAGGAACAATGGCAGGCCACGCTTTACTCGGTCGGCGGTAAAATGTTTGCTCTTTTAGGAGAAAACAAGGATTTCCGGCCAATCATCTCCCTGAAGCTGATACCGTCGGGCGGCGATTACTGGCGCCAGCAGTACAAAGGTGATATCGTTCCAGGCTATTACTTAAACAAAGTCCACTGGAATTCGGTCTGTCTGGATGCCTCCGTACCCGTGGACATTATAAAAGACTTAATTGACCGGTCTTATGAGTTAATCTTCTCGTCCTTGACCAAAAAGAAGCAAAAGAAGATTTTAGAGCTTTCAGACCACCAATCTTAGTCAAAAGTTTTTCCAAAAATTTGTGCTTTTGTGGTGACAGCGGATTAAAAACAGGCAGATAATTATGACAAAGGTCAATCACTGGTATTACCTTAGGCGGCGGGCAAAAAAAAACTTTACAAGTCGGCGGAAAGATGATATTATGTCTTTTGCTGTGTGATTTCCGAAGGAGGAACACAATGATTCCCGACGATGTAAAGAGGCGGATACACAATATTTGGCCACATTTGAATGAAAAACAGAGGAGGATATATGCCGCCTCTGAAGCTCAATCTTTTGGCTCGGCGGCATTACCGCAGTCAGTGAGATTTGCGGATTATCCAGAGTTACCATTACCAAGGGAATCAAGGAATTAGATTATGAACCTTTAGATGTCAACAGAATAAGGATGCCTGGTTCAGGGAGACCTTCTCTAATCTCCACTGACCCTAAACTTCTGTCTGCGCTGGAGTCAATCTTAGAAGCTACAACCAGAGGGGATCCTCAGAGCCCCCTTCGCTGGACCTGTTTAAGCACCCGAACAATAGCAAACCACCTGAACAAGAAAGGGCATTCCATCGGATACCGTTCTGTTGGGTCTTTAGTGAATCAGTTGGGCTATAGTCTTCAGTCCAACAGAAAGGTTGAAGAAGGAAAACAACACGAAGACAGAAACGAGCAATTTGAATTTATTAACAGCCAAGTTAAGAGAGCTGTTAAAAAAGGTCAGCCTGTAATATCAGTTGATACGAAGAAAAAGGAACTTACAGGTAACTTTAAAAATCCAGGCGTGACATTAAGACCAATCAATAATCCAATAAAAGTAAATACCTATGATTTTCCTAGTCCGGATGTCCATAAAGCAATCCCTTATGGAATTTATGATACAGCCCATGATAAAGGATTTGTTAATGTCGGGACAGATCACGACACAGCATCATTTGCAGCAGCATCAATTCATGGATGGTGGAAATATGTTGGGAAAAAATATTATCGATCGTTGGATTATATTCTTATTACTGCTGATGGAGGAGGTTCAAATGGTTATCGTATAAATCTTTGGAAATATGAACTTCAAAAATTAGCAAATACTTTACAGGTCCCTGTTCGAGTTTGTCATTTTCCTCCAGGAACCAGCAAATGGAACAAAGTAGAGCATAGATTATTTTCTTTTATATCTACTAATTGGAGAGGCCAACCTTTATGTGATTATGAAACTATAGTAAATCTTATAAGCCACACTTATACTGCCAAAGGATTAAATGTAGTTTGTAAATTAGATCGCAGAAAGTATAATCTTGGTGCCAAGCTAACTCAAGAACAAATAAACTCAATTTTAATAAAACGAAATAAATTTCATGGCGACTGGAATTATGTTATATACAACCAGAAGGCGTAAATGTTATTTATGCCCGCCTCCTTATTTTCTTCGCGGTTTCCGGCTGCGGCTTTGACAGTTTCAGATAGTTTCAGGACATTTGATGTGTCCGCCCCGCGAACGCATAAGGCCGTGAATCAGCTTTCTCATGCTCCCTGCGTTGTCCTGGCTGCTGCGCGTTTGACGGCCTTACCAGTTTCGGCGGTCTTAAGGGCCAGCCGGTCAGCTTTTAACTAAAAGCTGAAATATATCCCTGACCGCCATTTGACCCAGGCCGTTTAAAGCCTCTTTTTCCATTTTTAAAAAATCTTCTTCATTAATGATAGTTGTTCCGTCCGCCTGGGCTTTTAAGAGTTTTTTGCTCCGGCCACTTTCTTCGTTGGTCACCAGATAGTTGGTGGTGCTGCTTATTGCGGTCTGGAATTCAGCCCCCAGAGCCTCAATTTTTCTCTTGGCTTCCTGGCGTGTCATGGAGTTGAGTTTGCCGGTGAAGACAAATTTCTGACCCTTTAAAGGGTTATCCGGCACTGCGTCTTCCTGAGCCTGAGGTTGGACTATATTGAGGCCAAGAAGATCGTCTATGAAATCCTGGGTACAGGGATCGTTGAAGAATGCTTTGAGATTTTTGACCGTCTCTTCGCCGATAGTACTGATGCTTTGGGGTTCTTCTTTTTTGAACTCTTTGATGAGTTCCGGCAGGGATTTGTAATGTTTTGCCAGCAGGCGGCTGACGGTTTCTCCGACTAAAGGCACGGACAATCCGTTAATAAACCGCCAAAGTTCAGCCGTTCTGGCCCGATTAATGGCCGCTATCAGTTTTTCCGACGATTTTTGACCCATCCTGGGCAAGTGTTTCAAATTATCCAGAGTCAGACGGAAGATGTCGGTAGGTATTTTGACAAGTTTTTCCGAAAGCAGGGTTTCGGCCAGTTTTTCGCCGAATCCGTCAATGTCCAGCGCATTCTGGCTGACAAAGTGAGTCAGCCGGGCCTGGACTTTAGCCGGGCAGAAGTAATTGCCGCATTTTCGTATAGCGTCTCCTTCCCTGCGTTTGGCCGGACTTCCGCAAACTGGACATTCGGTCGGAAACTTAAAAGGCAAAAGGCCCGGACTTCTTTTTTCGGCAATGACCCTGACAATATCCGGAATAATGTCGCCGGCTCTTTTTAAAAGCACCCAGTCGCCGACCCGGACGTCTTTACGGGCAACGTCATCTTCATTGTGGAGACTGGCCTGGGAGATGGTGGCTCCTCCTATCTGGACCGGTGACATGATGGCTACCGGGGTAAGGGAGCCGAACCGTCCGACCTGGATATTTATGGCTAAAACTTTAGTTTCCGCCAGCCTGGCCGGAAATTTGGCCGCCACCGCCCAGCGGGGAGCCCTGGCGGTGGTGCCCAGACGGCTCCACTTTGTCAGATCGTTTAAAGTTATGACCATGCCGTCCACTTCAAACGGCAGATTGTCACGTTCCTCGGACAGGGATTGAAAAATTTCGATAACCTGAGCCATGGAACTCCTTGAGCCGCTGAAAGAGGAATTTTCAACCTTAAAGCCCCATTGTTTTAAGGCAGCCATAGCCAGATCGTATGTCTCAGCTCCGGTTACTTCCGGCCTGGCTAAACCGTAGGCAAAAAATTTCAGGTTTCTTTCCGAGGTTATGTCTGGATTAAGCTGTCTGAGGGAACCGGCTGCGGCGTTACGGGGGTTGGCAAACAACGGTAAGCCCTGGGCTTCTCGGGCGTAGTTCAGGCGGGCGAAATCGGCCTTGTCCATGAAGACTTCCCCACGGACAACAACCTCTTCAGCCGGGGAGGCTGAAG
Organism: Deltaproteobacteria bacterium; assembly: GCA_031264185.1. Classification (GTDB taxonomy): domain Bacteria; phylum Desulfobacterota; class Desulfarculia; order Adiutricales; family Adiutricaceae; genus JAIROO01. The sequence continues at coordinate 2,853 of JAISEL010000128.1, read as the reverse complement.
CCAGTTTAGTGGGGATATCTTTAATGGTCAGGGCATTGGCCGTGATATTTTCGCCCTGCCGGCCGTCGCCTCGTGTGGCGGCCAGGCTCAGGGTCCGGTTTTTATAGTACAGCTCTACGGCCAGACCGTCGAACTTGGGCATGGTGTAATAGCTTTTGGGCTTAAAACCCAGGCCTTTTTCCAGGCGGCCGGAAAAATCTAAGATCTCAGATTCGTTTAAGGCTTTATCCAGACTTAGCATAGGTTCCGTCCTGGTAATCTGGGGCAGATCGGCTCCGACTGGGGCGGCCCCGACCATTTCATCCGGGGAGTCTTCTGTCCGCCACTCAGGGTGCTCCCGGACCAGAAGCTCATACTCCCTGAGAAGCTGATCATACTCACTGTCTTCTATTTCCGGGGAGTCTTTCTGGTAATAAAGCTCATTGTGCCTTTTTAGCTCACGGGTCAAAAAAGAAGCCCGCTCTTTTTTGGACTTAGTGTCAGTATCATTGGTAGTGGGGGAGTGGTCGTTATTAGTCACAGAAGCGCTCCTAAAAAAAATTACCGCCGGGATTAGACCTCTGCATCATACCACTGTCGAGGGTTTTGGGGCTAATTTTTTTAAAAGGAAGTTATTTAGAAATAAGGGTGTGATAGTAACAGACCAAATTTTAATTATCCGTAATTCCCTGAATTTTTGGCGCTGCAGCAAATTATTATTTTTTTTCTAATAAATTGGCAATTATATTTAGTTAATTTGCGTTAATTAAAGTAACATTAAAAACTAAATTATTGTCTAAAAGTCACCTGTATATATTATCTTTATTGTCTTAGGCGCCTTTTTTACTGTTTGCCAATGTTCAAACAGATTTTAAGTTATCTTAAAACTTATGCTCGTTGCGGCTGCCAACAGGGCAGCCTCTATTGCATTTTCCGGTCGGAACAGTCGTTGTTTATGCCTGACGATCATTAAAACTTTGATTTATTGCGGCTGCTCATAGGACTACCTTTAGTTCGTCTTACCTGAGGACTCCAGAGCTTCGCTTATTCCAAACGACCTGACTGCACCGTGAATGCCAGCTTAAGGCCAGGAGTTTTAATTATTTTGCGTTGTGAAGGAGAGGTTCCTGCATTACTTTAACACCTTCTCAATCGCTTTATCTGGCTTATCTGTGGATGTTGGAATTTGATCAGACAAATCTGACCGGCCTTTGTTATTATGAGCTTCGGGGCGGACAAGAGCCTAGGCCTCCACAGGCAGGACTGCAAGGCGCTTCGGCAGAAAGACCCGCCCAGCTTCTGACGCATATCTTTCAGATATTTCTCTTCCGTGTTCAAATCAGCTGAGTCCTGGAGTTTTTTTCCAAAAAAACTTAAGGAATCCTCCCTGAACTCTCTCGGTCAGTCCTTTGGAAATCGCATCAGTATGGTCCGGATAAGACAGGCCTGCGTACAGACGCAAAAAAGCAGCCGGCATATTAGGGACGTCGCCTGCAGCCGGATACTTGCCCAATTCTAATCTGGCAGTCCTGGCTTGAGTCCGGGAGGAGTATAAATTATCCATGAACAAGGCTGACAGCGCGGCCAGGACTTCAAAGCTGAGACAGTCCGGAGCGCAGGCGCCCTGGTTATCTTTATGTAAGGTAACCGGCCTGGTAAAGAAACCCTTCCGGCGGTGCAACTCTGATTTCTCCGGGAGAATCGGCGAAATCTCTGTCTGCAGTGATTCCGGAAAATTGTTCCGCCGTGAGTTCCTGGTCTTTCAGGAATTTCCGGATGAAGGTGTTGGAACCGGACAAGGCCCAGTATTTTTTAAATTCTCTGTCTCCGAAGAAAAGCAAAGCGGAGAATGGGTTATAGACCCTGATCACTCCGACAAAGGAAAAACTGTCATAGTATTCCTGGATGCGCTCCAAAAGTTCTTTTTCGTTCAGCCGGAGCTTTTGGGCAGTAGCAATTAAATGCGGGGAAAAATTCACCTCCAGTTCCTCCTGGGTCAGGCCCATGTAAGGAGGCGAACTCAGAATCAACAGATATGTCAGCGAGGTTATTGAGAGGGGAAAAGGCCCCCGTGCGGGAAAACTTGGAAATCCCGGTGATGAAGACGAAGTCAAGGACTTTATCATTGGATTTTATTTTAGAATAGAAACTTCGCATTATGTTTCGGGTTTGTTCCGCCAGCTCAGCAGAGTCACAGGTCAGTTCCCTCTGGATAAGACTTATAGCGGGAGCGCCGTATTCGTCAATCAGCAGGACGATTTTTTGGCGGCGGCCCTGCTGACATCCTTCAGCAAATTTGAAAAGGCGCCGGCCGCATTGTCCCATTTTAAGGCGGCATCGTACTGTTCAGCGGTACCCGTCAGATATTTTCTTATTTTTCCTTCCAAAATCTCCAGACTCCGGCTGTTATCAAATTCGCTCATGTCCGGATGAATGACCGGTTTTGGGGTGAATTCGGGGGAGTCCATAAACTTTACGGCGGCAAAACCCTGAAAAAGTTCTTTCCGTCCTGAATAGAGGGCTTCCAGAGTTGAGACAGTCAGGGTTTTACCGAAACGTCGGGGCCGGGCACAAAAAATGACATCTCCTCTCTTTGGCAGCAGGGGAAAATATTTAGTCTTGTCAACATATAAGCCTTTTTTGGTCACCAATTTTTCAAAATCCTGCATCCCAGCGAGCAGTTCCGGCTCCATAAAATACTCATACTGATTTTAGGCCCACGATAAAATACGGCCTGAACAGGTCTGATTATCATTATTACCCCGGCGGATAATTATGATAAAATAGTTTATCCTTTGTTTCTTCATTCTTTATCACACTCTAAGGTTTATGCAATTTAAATAGTCTATTTGTAGTATGGCAAGAAAATTATTA
>JAISEL010000107.1 GCA_031264185.1 Deltaproteobacteria bacterium | reverse complement strand
ACGGAAAGCTTGTTCAAGCATGGTTAAAAGATCGCTCCAATAAAATCGAGCTTTTTTTTCTTCCGCCGTATTCTCCGGAATTGAATCCTGATGAGTATTTAAACAATATTATAAAAAATAAAATGCAGAGTCTGCCGCAAGCTCATTCTCAGGATGAGCTGAATTCAAATGTACATGGAATTCTTAAACAATCGCAAAACGATCATTAAAAAGTTAAAAAAATTTTTGACCATGATAAAATTAAATACGTGAAAGTCGAAGCGAAACCAAAGAATAAATAGATTCTCATAATTATCCGCCGGGGTAATAACGCCTCTGCCCTCGTTTAAATTATGATGAGATAAACTTAAAAAAAATCTGACAGCGATAACAGCAACTTGATGATAAAATGCAAAGTTATCTTATTCAGCGCCTTAGCTGATTGGAGCCATTCAGGCCGCTTGGGCACTGGCTTGTTCGGACAGCCAGATATGCAGGCCAGTCAGGCCGCCAATGAAAAACAAAGATTATATCGGCAAATCCCAGTCTTGCATCGAATGGCGGGAACTGGTTTCTATTAGCTTTATTTCATCCTCAGATAATTTGTAAAGTTTATATATGATATCGTTCATAGAAGATTCAGCATGTAATGTTTCTTTCATCAAGCGCTGTATTTGGCCATCACAGTCAATTATCTGACTGCATAGAGCTTTATTACTCGTCTTGCGCAAAGACAGTAAACTTTTAATAAGCGATTGAGCCTTAAGGCGGCCTGTGATCTTGATTTCGCGGGCAATTTGCCGCCATTGGGCCGCAATGAAAGCGACCTCATTTTGATCTGCATAAATAGTAACAACCGGCGACTCTCCAACAAAAAATGTCAGTTCCCCGTCATCATTTTTAACAGACAGCTTCTGTTTGGCGCCCAAACGGGAATCAACGGCATCATATTTGGCGGCAATCGCCGCCTCATATTGTTTCTTTGCCCAGCCCCTTTTCTCTTTGTCTGATAATTCTTCAGGAGCCTCATTCAGCCATTCTTCCGCTAATTTTAGGTCAGCCCACAGACAATTAGGTTCTCGATTATCAGCCACGCATTGACTTGCGTATAACCGCATTTTTAAAGAATCCATTTTATCTCGGAGTTCTGTGTGCAGTTTCTGTAATTTTTCAGCTTGCTTCCCAACTTCAGCCCTTTTAGCATCATCGGCCGGAGGCATTGGCAACGGCGCAATATATTGCTTATTGGCTTCAAAATAACCATTGTTCTTTGGAGCTGCTATGAGTTTAAATATGAAGTCTGATACAGGCGAATTTAACACTCCAAGAAGAAAGAAAAGGTCTTTTGGATCGGCAGGCAAAATACCATTGACTCTAACGTTATTGAAATAGAATTCACCTTGTTCGTCGGCAAACACTCTCATGCCCGGCACAGTCTGCGCAACTCCAAGCTTAGGTATTTCTTGTTTGTCAAGATTTTGATTACGGCCTAATCTGTACCATTGGCCGTCATTGAATGCATTACTTTCCCGAACACGCAGCAAATTTTCAAATTTTTTCAAATAAACCCAGGCATTGGGAAATTTTGCCATCATTTCCGCTTCAGTATAAAGACGGGCACCGGAATAATCAACGCCATAAGGGAAAAGCAAATATGTATCTGTTTTAGGATAGAGGTAACGTTTAGCCTCAGCCCCTGAAACAAGCGGGTGCATAATGGCATCTTCTATCTGGTGTTCCAGTCCGTCACCCTTAGGCCCAATTTGCCGGTATCGGCCAGATTCCAAACGATGCAGATGATAGATTAGATCGCAGCTGGTTTGGAGCCCCACAGTGATGTCGGCAGAGGCCTGCTCTAAAGATTCGCACTTAGCTCTTAGTCTATTAAACAGGTGGCGCTTTTTATTGCTTATGAAGTGCCAGGCGCCATTAAGCGGCAATTCATCATACGGCAGTTCCTCGACGCGGCCATTCCAATTAATTGCCGCAACCTCGCTTTCCCCACCGGGCGCTAACGCAAATCTAACCGCGTTTTTCGGACGCTTGGAAAAGAACTGTAAAGCCGTATAAGTGGCTGCTTCTTCAAAAACCTGATAGCTTTTAAAATCAATAAATCTGTCCAGAGCATGCATTTTTTTTATGGCTTGCCTTAAGCCCAAGCCATATTCATTTTTTAGCCACAGACTGGGAGCGATGAAACCCATAATGCCGTGAGAATTCAACAGAGAAAAGCCTTTTTCGATAAACAGCAGATAAAGATCAAAATTGCCGGTTTGAGCGCTGGCATAGATTGCTGAAGCCGCATCATTTCTCCCTCTGATATAGAAATCACTTTCATCGTTTTTTAACTTGCGAAAATGCTGAAGCTTAACATAGGGCGGATTGCCGATAACGCAATCAAATCCGCGCTTATCAATGGATACATTATCCCCGAATACTTCCGGGAAAGCGCCAGTCCAGTCGAAAACATTAATATCTTCCCGCATTTGTTCATCTATGGAATCAAACAAAGTGTCCTGATGTTTGCTGTTATAAAAAATTTCAAACTCAGGTCCGACCAGACTGTTGCCGCAGCATATGTGATCGGAAAGATTACTGAGCGGTTTGCCAGGTAAAGCGGTATGAAGCCATAAAGCAAGTTGAGTTAGTTCTACAGATTCCGGGTTGATATCGACACCGTACAAGTTGTTGGACAAAATTGAGCGGGTGACTGTTTCCATATCAAACAGAAATCTTTCTCCGCCTGAAATACGCTCTTTTTCTTCAGCGATAGCGCGGCGTTCCTGAATCAAAAATTGCAGAGCTTGGATTAAAAAAGCTCCGGATCCGCAAGACGGATCAAGTATTTTTAAATTATCTAAAGCATATTCGTATGCATTCAATTTATCAATGGCATTTTGTCTAAATTTTATCAGCGGTTTAATCGGCAGTTGAAATCCGAATTCCAAATCCAATTTTTTGCGTATTTCCGAAAGTCTCTCGCCGACAGTCTCCCGCACAATATAGTCAGTTACCCATTCAGGCGTATAGTAGACCCCATCACGCCTGCGTTTAGTAAGGGATGCGATGGATTGCTTGCTGTCGGCTTCTGCTGCCATATATTCCAAGTCGGTTATTGATTGCTCAAAAATACGGCCAAGAGTATACAGCGTTACTGTCCGCTCACGCGCAGCTCCATGAGCGCCAAAATTATATTTAGCAGACAGATAAAGAAGAGTGTCTTTAGAAGCGGTTATCGTGTCCTGGCTTGTTCCCTGCCCTTTGGTGCAAAAAATGATATTTGGTATGACCAGATTGTCCAATTCCGGCAGCTCTTCAAATAAACCGCCGTTAAAGCGATTAATCTTGTGATTTGGCGGGAACAGGCCGCCATCGCGCATGGCGCTAAATAGATGTTTCACCAGTGTCCATATGTTAACGAATTGCGGAGAATAGTATGGATTCAGGCTTTCCCCTATCAGTATGTCCCGCAGCAGATTATTGGGGAACTCAAGGGTGCGTCCCATATCTTCGCAAAAAAGTATGAACAGGCAGCGATCAAGAAAGAGCTGGGTCAGTTTAACAAGCTTGCTGCGGGTCATTTGAGCAAAAGCTGGATTTGCAGCCAGTAGCTCACGAAAGACAAACTTTCGATAACTATGATATTCCGCATAAAAATTATTTTCAAACTCACGTTCGCGGATAATTTGGCCATCAAGCAATTTCGACAGGCTGGACTTGCCATGCTGCGACAGAAGCATTGTTTGGCTAAAAATATTCTGAAAAACGAACCTTAAAAATAACGCCTCGGTACCATCATCCAAAAGTGACAACTCATTGGCGTCACTGGAAGCGATAACAAAACGCTGACAAGCCACCTCTCCTGTGACCCGGTGATATAAGCGAAACTCGTTCATATCGGTAACCAGGCCCCAGGTCGGCGTTAATATGGAGCCGCTGCTTGTGGCATCGAAGGCATATTTCAGATAATCAAAACACTGCTTGACAGGCGAACGATCACTGCCTTTACGCTTCTGCGGCAAGTCTAAACTCGTGCGAATATCTTTAAACTCAGCTAACACCTGGGGCACACTGGGGATGCCGTCCCGTCCCCACCACCCAAGAGCCAAGTCAGCCGCGCCTCTGCCGCCAGATTGCCCGGCCCCATCAACGCCGTATTGAGCGCTAAGGCAATATCCTTCGGAAATAGCTTTTTCGCCCGTTCCCCAAAAATTCCATGTCTGTTTGAAAAACAAGTCAATAAATTGAGCTTCCAGCTGAGTTTCTGTAAGTGTCTTATCGCGATGCGCCCACCTGCGCAGCCGTTCTGTCGCAATGGAGTCGGCTTCAGACTCATTATAGGCATTGAAATCGTCATTCCAGACGAAACGCAGATAATCATACGAAAAGAGCGGCAAATAAGCCATTTAATATCCCCACATCCCAGCTGTCAGCGAACAAATAACTTCCAGTCATCGCCATTGTTTGTATGCTGCATGAATTCAATGGCTTTCCCTAGTCCATTGTCATGATACGATGCCTAAAACCTGCCTAAGGAGAACATATTGCGACTGTCATTGACCCTGACTCCTGATACACTCAATGTTTTAAGGCCGGATATTAACCATATTTTTAAACGGAACATGATGTCCGCAATGTCCGCTAATAAAACCGTCTAAAAGCTGATTATATTCAATTCCATCATCAGTATCAATGATATTAAATTAGGTTCCAGCATCAAGCTAAACATCACCTTAAATCAGGACAAGTTTGCACTCCCTCTCGGACAAATTTTTGGATTGCCGGCTTGGTGGCCCAGTCTTTCAATCTCCGGCCGTAATTTCTCAAATGTCTGTACCCCTATGGGGCGTTTAGGCAGTTGGTGGTCCATCTAATCTTTCTTTTGATTATAATTTAACTATATTAGCGTTATTATTATCTAATAAAGCTATTTAGATATTATATCATATCTTTTATTTCTTTATTATCATTTTATAATAATATAGAGGAAAAATAAAATTTTGGACGGGAACAACTCCTGTGAACGTTTTCAGTTTTCCCAAATTTTTCAGCCAGACGGAGAATAAAACAAGCTATTTATCATTAAATAAAATTGTTAATTGAATTATATTACTTAATTAATGACAATTAAGCAAAAAAATAGCTCAGATACCAAGCCCTAGCTGCTCGCCTTATCGCCTTTTACAGTTTGACTTTTTGGTTAATAGTCTCTGTAAAACCTGATATATTCTAAAGAAAACTTTGAAAAAGAGGCCCCATGACCCAGTCAGTCCCCGTAGCCCTGACCGTAGCCCGCGATTTAAGCCTGAAAATGCTGGAGCGGAGAAGCCTTTCGGCCGGCAATCTTGCCGAAGCTTTAAAAACACTTTATCAAACCGGTCAGGAAGTGGTCCAGAAAAGTTCAGCCTGTCCCGGCCTGCCTTTATTGCGTCTGGCCGCCTCCGTCACTTTGGCTCAAATCGAAAAAGACCGGCTCGGAAAAGCGGAGGCCGTGACCGAAAGCTTAAAAATAAACGCCGAGTTTATCCTTAATGCCATAAGTACGGTGCCTCCGACTAAAGCTAAAATAATCCTGCCTCACGTTCAGGCTCTTATTCTGAAAATGCTGGAAACCAACGCCTTAAGTTCGGCCAATCTGAGCTCAATGATAGAAGAGCTGACCGGGGCTATGGCGGCGCTCATTTGAATCAGCCGCCCTTAGAGCCCGGCCAAATCTTCGTCCGTCAGGCCTAAAATTATCTCCCGGCCGCCGGTGGGGTGGAAAAACCTCAGTCCGGCCGCCCTGAGCCTCAGCCGTCTGTCCGGACCGCCGCCGTAAAAAATGTCACCCAGGATAGGAAAGCCGACAAAAGCCAAGTGGAGCCGGATCTGGTGGGTCTTGCCGGTTAAGGGCCAGGCGGCCCACAGGAGAAGATTCTCTTTCTCGTTCAGGACCTTTAAGATCGTTTTGGCCGGACGCCCCGGACCTTCGGCTCTGGCCACATAGTGAGGCCCGGCTTTGGCGATAGCTGCGGTCACGGTTTGCTCCGATCGGTCCGGGCTGGGTCCGCAGGTCAAAGCCAGATAAATTTTTTTTATCCGGCTTTGGCTAAAGCTTTTGCCCATAAGACCGGCTACGGTCTGATTTTTGGAGGCTATAATGAGCCCCGATGTTCCGGCGTCCAGCCGGTTGGCCAGACGCAGTTTAATTCCGGTCAGTCTCTCCAGACCGGCTAAAACATTATTGTAATTATCATGCGGCACAGCCTGAGAAGGACGGCCTGATTCCTTGTCATATACAATCAAACCGTCGTCTTCATAGACGATTCTCTTTTCATCTGGCTGATAAAATTTTACAGGGCCGTAGCGGGGCCAGTTGAACCGGTACTTCTGACCTGTTTGCAGTCTGAAATCAGGTTCAAAAACAGGCCGGTCATTGAGCCAGAAACAGCCGAAGTCAATGAGTTTTTCTGGCAGTGAAGGCTCATAGCGGCTCAGGTCAAGTGACAGAAGAATATTTGCCAGAAAACTGACGGCCGGACAATTATCGGCTTTTTCAGGAACCTGACCTGCGACTACTGGCGGAGACTGTTCATTAACCCCCTCAAATGCCGGGGGATCGTCTACCGGTTCATCAAAATAGTCTCTTAAAGTCATACTGCGCTCTTTATTCGAGCCCCGAGGGTGGCGCAGTTCAGGTCCAGGATGACTTCTCTGGCTTCCAGTTCCACCCCGTTGTCTAAAACCTCTTTTAATGTCTCCGCCCAGCGGGGATCAATCTTATGGGCCGGACTGAAAACGTGCGCTCCCCTTCTTTGTATCATGACCAGTAAGATAGCCCGGTCACCGGATTTAACTTTCTCCCTCAGCTCAATCAGATGTTTAGCTCCTCTGGCGCTGACCGCATCGGGAAAGAGAGCTACCCCGTCCTGAACCAAAGTGCAGTTTTTGACCTCAACCCAGGTTACCTGCCCGTCTTTTAGAAGCTGTAAATCCAAACGGCTGAGGCCCGCTTTAACTTCCGTCCGGACCTCGGGCTTTTGAGGCCAGCCGGGGAAAAAACTCTCTCCGGCCGCCATGGCGGCCAGGCGGTTAGGCAAAGTGGTGTTAACCCCCACAAGACCGTCTTCCATGTCAATCATTTCCCAGGTATAGGCCAGTTTTCTTTTAAGATTAGATGAACGGGACAAATAGACCGGCCGGCCTGGTTCGGAACATAAAAGCATCCGGCCGGTATTGGGGGTGTGGGCCGTCACTGTCTGGCCTCCTGGCAGCCGGACATCGGCTAAAAACCTTTTATAGCGCTTAACTAATGTGCCTTTAATTAAAGGCGGCCAGGCTATGGCTGGAGCTGATTTAATCACGTGATTCGGCCCAAAAATCCCCGGCCAGTTCAGTAATTAAAGATAAATCAGGCTTAACCCAGATTCCTTCCGGAACCTGGCCGCGAAACCAGGTTCTCTGGCGTTTGGCCAGCTGCCTGGTTCTTAAATATACTTTTTCCATGGTTTCAGCCAGAGTCATCTCCCCGGCCAGATAAGCCTGAACTTCCCGGTAGCCGATGGCCTGAAGAGGCTTTGACCCCGGCTCAAAACCTTTGGCCAGGATAGATTTTGTTTCTTCCACCAGACCCCGGTCGAACATACTTTTAGTCCTCAATAAAAGCCTTTGGTCTAAATCTCCGGCCGGCACATCAATAACTAAGACCAAAGTCTCAAAAGGGCGGTCGGCCAGACTATGCTGCTTTTGGAAATCAACAATGCTGCGGCCGGTAACCCTGATGACTTCCAGAGCCCTCTGGATTCTGACAAAATCATTGGGATTTATTTTAGCCGCCGCCGCCGGGTCTTCAAGAGACAGAAGAACGTAAAGATCGGCCCCGTTTCGGGCCAGTTCGTTTATCTCGCCTCGGATTTCATCCTGACGTCCGGGCCCGTAAAACAGCCCCTTAGTAAGGCTCCTTAGATAAAGACCCGTCCCGCCGACAATAAAAGGCGGTTTTCCTTCCATAAATAATTTTTGGACAATGGGCCGGGCCAAAGCCAGGTACTGGGCGGCGTCAAAGGGCTCATCAGGTTCCAGAATATCAAAAAGGTGGTGAGGGACGCGCTTTTGGTCGGTCGGGTCAGGTTTGGCCGTGCCGATATCCAGTCCCCGGTAGAAAGCTAAACTGTCGGCGTTAATGATCTGACCGCCTAAGATTTCAGCCGCCCCGACGGCCAGAGAACTCTTGCCTGAACCGGTGGGACCGGTCAGAATAACAGCTTTGGGCTTAGGTTTCTCCTTAAAGACCATCAGCGGTTGTCAGTGGACGGAAGGTGGCGGATCGTTCGGCCTGCGGTCATCTAAAATGTCTTCGGGCTTGAGGTCAGCCTTTCGAAACTCGCTGTAAACGTCCGGAGAAATTTTAATCGCTTTACCCTGATTGGTTTTTAAGGCCCCGGAGAGAGCTGCGGAAATTACAGTTATTACTAAACTGAGAAAAAAAACGAACAGGCCGCCCAAAAAGGCCACTGGCGAGCCCAGATGAAGAGCCATTACGGCCACACAGGCAGCAATAGTTAAAAGAAAGTCTATGTTAAAATATAAAACTGTCCACCAGATGGATTTGGCCAGACGGCCAGGCCGACTTTTTTTGATGGATTTGACCAATAAAAAGACATTAATTAAAACCAGACCGCACCCCAGAGCCGAGCCAATCAGTCCGTCCAATCCCCCAAAGGCGCTCCCGGCTATGACGGCCATCAAAGATAAGATGAGGCAGTTACGGACAAAAGGGTCGCAGTACCGGACTATTTCCTCTAAGGGTTTGGCGTAATCAGGAGCCGTCGTGGTCATTGGATTTCCTCTGCTGGTTATCCAGGCGCGTGGCCAGAATATAAATATTGCGGTAACCGGCCGCAACGCCCAGGATTAAACCGATAATAAATCCCCAGGGTTTGGTGCCGAAATGACGGTCAATGTACAGCCCCCCGGCTGTACCCAAAAAGATGGCTATGACCAGAGACAGACCAATAGAGGAGGCCGTGGCCAGCATAGAGACCTGCCTGACCCGGTCTTTTGGTTTCTGGGGGTCAGAGTTTAACGGCACGAAGCCTCCCGTGACTTAAGCTGCTGAACAGAAAATGGGCGGCGGTTATTCAGGTCAATTGGCCAAAAGACTTTATATTTGCCTATTATAGCATATTTTTTAAACCCTGATTTTCAGGCTGAAACCGGCCGCCATGAGGCGGTCTTCGGGGACCTGATAAACTCTTAAGCTTCGGGCTTTTAGTCTTTTCTGACTTCCGGGTTTAAGCCTAAGCACTTGTCGGCGAACCGGCACCATTTAGCGCAGCCCTCATTGAGCTTGGGGTTACTGAAAAGATGGCCGCAGCCGGGGCACTTTCTCCTGGCGTCGTCTTTGAAAAACTCCACTTTTGCTCCGCAGGCCGGACAAATTATCTCGAAAATGTCCCCGGGTCGCCAAAAGGCCGTATTCTGGCCAGGACACATAGTAACAGCCATCGGTTCACCCTTTACTCCCGGATTCGCTGATTATTCCGGCCGGAGAGATCCGGTAAGGAGTAATGATCACATCCGGTCTTTTGGCTCTGGCTACAGCCTCCTCCACCAGCCATTCCAGCCCGGAGCAGCAGGGTACTGTCATCATGACCACCACAATCTTTTGTAACCCGGGATTATTTTTTAAAAGTGAGGCCATTTTTTCCACATAAGAGTCTATCTCATCCAGTTTGGGGCAGCCGATAAGCAATGGGCCCTGAGTTAAAAATGTACTCCGGAAAAACGGATAGGCAAAAGCCGTACAGTCGGCGGCCAGGAGCAGTTCCGGCACAGCCAGAAAAGGCGCGTTGGGGGAAACAAGTCTTAACTGTATCGGCCAGCTCGTCAGACCGTGGGACAGAGGCGGCTGGCACGGCTGGCGGTCGCTCAGGTCTTTACAGGACATTAATCCGCCTCCGTCAGTTGCCTCTTCGGTCGGGCAGGCCGCCTTTTCGTAAGGGGTGGCGATGCGGCTGACGATCTTTAAAGCCCCGGCCGGACAGTCCCCGAGACAGGCTCCCAGACCGTCACAGAATCTCTCCTGTACCAGCTGGGCCCTGCCGTTAACGATGATCAGAGCTCCCTCGTGACAGCCTGGCAAACACCGGCCGCAGCCGTTACAAAGAGCCTGATCTATTTCCACTATATCTCGCTTGGTGAACACCTTATCTCCAGTCACCTTCGGAACCTCCCTTTTTCGCCTTTTTGGCGTTAAAGAGATTATCCGCTTTAAAGATAAGTTACTCATTGATCCAAATCAAGAAAAAGTGATTATCCGAAGGATTTTTTCTGGCCGGCTCCCATACAAGTCCGGGAACCGAAAGATTTTATTGTATAATACTTTTTGCATAATATCAACTAAAAATTCAATATTTCTGTAAATTTACCTTCAACAGATTTTTTCATACCAGAATTCCCTGAAAATCCATTGCCGCCAAAAGACCGGAAGCTAAAAAAATGGCTTTCCAGTCAACGGACGGACCGCCATAACCTTGATCCGTGGGGCTGCCAGCCTCATTCTGCACTGAAATGAAAAAAGCCGGAAATCATCGGCCGACTGCGATTTCCGGCTTGAAGGCGTTAAAAGAGAGCGGATTTAAACTTGGCTTAAGACGGCCAGGAAGGCGCTTTCCAAAGTCATTCCCCTTTGTACTCAAAAACGAAAAGCGATCCCGGATTGGCCGGCTGTTGGGACGGCAGACCGTTTTCGTCCAAAAAGTTACCGGTTTTGTCGGTGATGACGTAGATGGATTTTCCGTCAGGACTGATCAAGACCTGACGGTAACGGTTGGGCGTGTGGAAATACTTGATGATGTCACCCTGGGCTTGCTGGCCGTCCTGGCTTAGGGGCACCCGGTAGAGGGCGCCGTTTTTCAGGCTTGAGATGATCACGGAGTTACGCCAAGCCTTGATCGGACCGTCGGCAGGATAGTAGTCCAGACTGGAGGGAGCGATGGTGGCCCAGCCCAAGTAGGCCAGCTGACCGAATTTTGCGTCCTGGAAGTTGTAGGCGCTGGGCATGGTGTAAAAAGTCCTGACCGGTTCCTTGAAGTCCTTGCGGCTCCACTTGGTTTCTTTTTCCGCAGGCTGATCCGGGGGAAGGTAGACCGAGCCGTCGATCTTCTCGCAGCCGTCCACGGCGGACCAGTTGATGTAACCGTAAGCCTGATCGTCGGGATACCCGGCTATGAGCGGCCAGCCGTAGTTCCCGCCGGAAACCAGAAGGTTCAGTTCGTCATCGGTTGAAGGGCCCTGTTCGACGGAGAACAGTCTCTCCCCAATGAATTTGAGGCCCTGAGGATTGCGGTGCCCTAAAGTGAAAACATGACTGCGGACCCCGTTTAAAGTCGGGTTATCATCGGGAATCCCGCCGTCGGGCTTGAGGCGCAGCACTTTTCCCACATAGGCAGAATAGTCCTTTCCCGCGATCTCGCCGGCAGTGGGCAGCCTTTGGGCTTCATTCTGTTTGCAGCGGTTGGCACCCTGGTTGTGGCCCAGTTCTCCCTTACTTAAGTAAAGAGCGCCGTCAGGACCGAAAACCAGGCGTCCGCCCTGATGATCGTTCCCGGCCGGAATCCCGGATATGACTTCCTTCGGTTCGGTCAATTTCTTGGATCCGGAATCGAACTTGTAGGTGACGATTTTCTGCAGTTCCTTCTCTCCATCCAGATAGGTGTAAGTCAGAAAAAGTAGAGATGAAGAACCGAAATCAGGAGCCAAGGCCAGACCAAGAACTCCTTCGTGTTGCGGACCAATTTTGACATCGGGAATCTCCAACAAAACAGTCTTCTTTCCTGTCACCGGGTCCACTTCGACGACCCGTTTTCCTTGGCGCTCCGTGATCCAGAGCTTCCCTTCCGGCCCCCAAATCATGCCCCATGGGGCATCCAGGCCATCCAGCACCACCCGGCCCGTGAAAGGTTCGGTTGTGGGGATTTCCTGATTCGGAGCCGCCGAAAGAGCGGAGGCGAACAGAATCGTACAAATGACAATCGAACAAAACGTTATACATCGGCTGATTAGCATGGCGGCCTCCTAAATTGAGATACAATTAATGGCACGAATGTCAGTTGGTTTGAACGCTGTCGTCAGTCAGGTCTTCCTGCCTGTTTTTGCCTTCATACCGGGAAGGCTGAACAGTCCTAAAAAAATCTCAGTAAATAGTATTTGTATAGTACATGGAAAAAGCTTACTTTTCAAGATTATTTTCTTAGCCAACACCGATCTCTCCCTTATTACATAATTAACTACATAAAGAGAATTAAATATTATGAACACATATTTATTAACTTATCATTTCAATATGTCAATTTACTAATATCAGCTTGATAATATGTGAAAATATTTTTTAACCCGCGCTCCGTCTGATAAATAAACATCTGCAACAAAATTATAAGTTCTTATTTCTATTCCAGATGATTCCGGATGCTGCTCTGACCAATCCAAAGCTGGATTCCAAAATAAGAGTTACAAAACTATTATAGAGCAGAGCCGCCGACTGGCGCGGCAGCTTGCGTCCCGTTTCCAGTCGGCTCTCGTCAAACCGGACAAGCGGATTTCCCGCACCCGGCTTCCTGCCCATGACTTGACGGCTTCGTTCTCGAGCAGTTGGGCAGACGTTCCAATAGGTCGGCCAGTCCGGACTCCTCATACATTCTTCCGTCCGTATATTGTTTGCAGCCCCTGGTCTTCCGTTCGTGTTTTCCGGCCGTCCAATGGCGAAACCGGCCTGTGAGGTAACAACTGGCTGTCCTGCAGGCTTTGGGTACTGCGCCAACACTGCAATAGTCGGCCCGGCCTCCTGTAACACAGTTCAGCTTATTCACGGCCGACGAGGCGGCCGCGATCCAGGTGGCCGCAAAAACTCAAGAAAGCGGACCCGTTGACATACTGGTTAATAATGCCGGTGCTAACACCAACTGACCTGCGAAACCTCTCTGCCGGGAAATTAGGAGCCGCCATTGACGATCTCTCAAACCCTGAAGCCGGAAAGCTGTGCGCGGCTTCCATGAAGTCTTTTATCGGAAAATAAGGAATTTCGGTCCCCGCAGCTTCACTTATCAAAGCAGCTTCACTCATCAAAAAACGCAAAAACGGACGAGATTACAGCTTTGTCTGATTCGGCCAGAATTATCAGGCAAACATGAATCATTACCCTGATACACTTAAGGACCGGCACTGAATTGGTCGAAGAGTTGAGGCCAAAATTCCTGACCCAAATCTGGCCGCCTGAACGGACTGACCAATATTTTTTTGGCAATAGCGACTGCATCACATCTGGTTTGAAAAGACGGCATATTTACGCTCCAGTTCGGTTATTTTTTAATGAAATGCGGCCTTCTTACTATAGCCGGTCAACCTTGCGGGGCAAGTTTCAGCCAATTTGACCCGAAAAACCACAGGTCTGGGCAAGTCGCCTGCCCCATGGGATTTACCTTGACCGAAAGGTTCCGGACTTTATATTAACCACCATAGCAGCCCAGGCTGGCCGTAAACTTCTTTATTATCATTATTTTGAAATACCATGTATTTAACATACACCTTCACATAAAAATATCCCTGTATTTCCCTTGACACCTTTAATTGATTAATGTACAATCCATAGGTTTTAGAGAGGTAGTTGGTATTTTGTCCGCAGATTTTTTTGATAAAGACCATTTTCAAAAGTCAGCGGCTTTTAATTGGCTAATTCCACCGCGCTCTTATGGCGGTTTTTTAAGAAACTTAAGTCTCGAAGCTGATATAATTTGGCTCAGGGCTAATATTTCAGTAACAGTAATTAGAGTATCTGTAAAACCGGATACTTTCGGTCCACCCTAAAAACCTCATCCGCTCTGACCCGGATATTTAAGTATTTCACCACAGCTGTGGCGGGCGGTTATTTTCCGACTGCTGGATACGCTCCAGGTGGTACCGGGGCAGATTCTGTCAATATTCCGGCCTTAACAAACCTGAAGTCGGAATACTCTCTGACCCGGACAATCCAGGGCAATTAATCACAAGGTTCAGTAGTTATCCATGGTCCAGATGGCCCAGACCGCTAAAAAATCTCTAGCTGTCCGTATAAGGGTGCTTTTATTTTTGATCCTGACCTGGCCGGTAAGCCGTCTGCCCAGAGCCTGGGCTCAGGCTTTAGGCGGTTTGGGCGGCCGGATCCTCTTTAGTCTTTTAAGGCACCGAAGGCGGGTGACCGTAGGCAATCTGACCAGAGCCAAGGAGCTTGGCTACCTGGACAGTTCTCTTGATATAGCCAAAACCGGAACCGAGACATTTGCCAATCTGGGCCGGACGGCTATGGAAGGCCTTAATCTCCTGCATCAGGGAGTCGACTATTTTGAAGGGCAATGGTCTATTTTGGGACAATCTTATGCCCGACAGGCTCTGAACACAGCCAGAGAACAAAAAAAGGGCCTAATATTTCTGACAGCCCATATCGGTAACTGGGAGTTATCGTGCCAGGTGCTGCCCTTATTCTTTGGGTTCAAAGTCCATATTGTCGGCCGCACCCAGGGACTTGTGGCTGACAGTCTTCTTATAAAATTACGGACCATGGGCGGTCACTTTTTTATTTTCAAAGACGGCGGAGCCGGAACTATGCTGAAGATCCTCCGTTCGGGCGGTATCTTGGGGACTCTTTTTGATCAGTCGGCTATGGTCGGCGGAGAAGGAGTGCCTCTAGATTTTATGGGCCGCAAAGCTCTGACCACCCTGGCTCCCCTGAAACTGGCCGCCAAAACCGGCGCCTTGATTATTCCCTTCTTCAGCCGGCGGGATGGCAGCTATCACTATTTTGAGTTATTTCCATATCTGACTCCGCCGCCGAAGGCGGACCAATCCTGGTTAATCCAGTCAACCCAGGCTTTAAACGATCTGCTGGCTGATTTTATAATGAAGTATCCCGACCAGTGGATGTGGGGCCACCGCCGCTGGAAAAACCTGGAGGGCATCAAAAATGATCCCCGATTTTTCTAAGATATCCTCAAGGAGTCTGCGCCACAATGAGCAACAATGAAGACAAAACCTTTGAAATAACTTTCTTGCCCGAGGAAGTGTCGATAAAAGCCGAAGCGGGCGAGACCATCATGGAGATTGCCAGCCGCGGCCATATCCATATCAATGCCTCCTGCGGCGGCGAAGGAGTCTGCGGCCGGTGTCAGGTAGAACTGCGATCAGGTGAAGCTGAGGCCAGTCCAGGTCTTTATCTTTCGGAAGAAGAGTTTAAAGCCGGTCTCAGGCTGGCCTGCCGGGCCAAAGCCACAGGCCCGGCCACATTCTTTATCCCCCTTGAATCAAGGGCCGATGCCACATCCTTCAAAAAAGCCGCCAAAGCCGAAGAAAACCTGACTGTCGAACAGCTTGAGCCCATGGTTCTCCAATACCCTCTTGACATGAGCCCGCCGGATGCGGCCGACAATACCCCCGATTTGGATCGGGTGACCCAGGCTTTGGCCGCCCATAATCTGTCCGATCTGGATGTGGAATTTTCGGCCATGAAGGCCATGCCCCAGATTTTACGGGCTGAAAACTTCTCCGTCACGGCTTCGGTCTATTTTGAGCCGCCCTTAGCCGAACCGGACCGGATTCCTTACGGCCGGCTAATGTCTTTTTCCCCAAAGTCTGACGATAATGCTTACTACGGTCTGGCTGTGGACGTGGGCACCACCTCGGTCTGGGTCCGCCTGGTCAATCTGTCTACCGGAGAAGCCCTGCCAGCGATTGGTGATTTAAACGGCCAGATCTCCCACGGTGAAGACGTCATCAGCCGCATCGTCTTTGCCGGCAAAGGTGATGGTCTTCAAAAGCTTCAGTCACAGGTCACCGCAACTATCAACGGCCTCCTGAAAAGATTAGACGAAACCAGCCCCGGCTTCCGAGACAGGCTTTATCTGCTCACTTCGGCCGGCAACACGACCATGAGCCACTTATTGGCCGGGATTGAGCCGAAAAATATCCGCTTATCGCCTTACGTGCCTCCGGTGGCAGTCTGGCCTTCCGTCCGGCCAGGCTTATTGGGTCTGGATGTGCCCGACCACGCGGTCCTGAAGATCTTTCCCTCGGTCTCCAGTTATGTGGGCGGCGATATTGTTTCCGGCGTCCTGGCCAACGGCATGTACCAAAGGCCGGAACTGACCCTGTTTATTGACGTCGGCACGAACGGCGAAATAGTTATCGGAAATCAGGACTGGATGACCTGCGCCGCCTGTTCCGCCGGTCCGGCTTTCGAAGGCGGCGGTGTTAAGTGCGGGATGCGGGCCGCTCCGGGGGCCATTGATGATTTCCATTACAACACCGAACAGAAAGTCAATCATCTGGGCATTATCGGCCGGGGCAAACCTCTGGGCATCTGCGGGTCTGGCCTCATTAACATCGTGGCCGAACTTTTCCGGGTCGGTATTGTCAATAAGCTGGGCCGCTTTGTGGAAAACTCATCCCCCTATATCCGCCAGGGAGAAGACGGAGCGGAATATCTTCTGGCTCCGGCGGCTGAAAGCGCCGGTGACCGGGATGTGGTCCTGACGGAAATTGATATCGAAAACCTCATCCGCGCCAAAGGAGCCATGTTCTCAGGCTATCAGACTCTCGTTGAGGCGGTCGGCCTGACCATGAGTGATCTGGAGAGGGTCATCATTGCCGGCGGTTTCGGCAGTTCAATTAACCTGGAAAACGCCATTACCATAGGCTTACTGCCCAATCTGCCGCTGGAGAAATTTTCCTATATCGGCAACAGTTCACTGACCGGCGCCACTTTGGCCCTCATGTCCAGGGAAATGTGGCGTAAAGCTCAGTATATCCGGACCATGATGACCAATTTTGAGCTCTCGGAGACTCCCGGCTATATGGATAAATATGTGGCCAGCCAGTTTATCCCCCACACCGACAGTTCTCTTTTCGGGCTTTAGAATTCTGTCCTTAATAATGCGGACGGCTGAAATCTGCCGTCCGCCGACTTAAATAATCAGCAATTCCCTCGTTTTTCAGCGCTGCAGCTCATTTCCCCTGTTTAATCTGGTTTTATTCATTAACCTCAAATAATCATTAAGTTTCATGTAACCGTTCACAACAGCTTTTCCAGGCCTCTTTAATAGGGCGGACCATTTCAGGGCTAACAGCCGGCCGGCCTATTCGGACGGCCTGAATCCAATATTATTTTCTGTTTAAAAAAACTAAAAAACAATATATTATTATTAACTCGGCGGATAATTATGATAGATCAAATACTCCTTATTATTTATAGATGACCACGGTATAATAATTTTCTTGCCATACTACAAATAGACTATTTAAATTGCATAAACCTTAGAGTGTGATAAAGAATGAAGAAACAAAGGATAAACTATTTTATCATAATTATCCGCCGGGGTAATA
>JAISEL010000078.1 GCA_031264185.1 Deltaproteobacteria bacterium | reverse complement strand
CTTTAGTGCAGCGCCAGATGCCTTTTTAAGACTACCCTTCAATTTGGCGGTAAAGGCGAGATCGGCAGGATATTCCCTGAAGCTGTCATGGCAGAGGCAGGGCCGTCAAAGGCCGGCGGTGAAGGCAGAGAGGCCGGACTGTTTTAGTCTGACTCCGCCTGGACGAGCTGTCATTACCCGGATTGTGACCGGCCCGATTTCCTGGACAGCATAACTGAGGCCCAATTCAACCGGCTGAATTGAGAACCTGGTTTTATAGTTACCTGAAACCCTTATCCTGTCTGGACAAAAAGAAAAAAAGCTGTTCTTGTTGGCCATCCTGTAAGGAAGAGGCAGTGGTTTTTTTGGACAGCAAACCTCAGACCCCATCAAAGAGAGAGGGGTTAGGAATTCAAGCCGCCTTTTTTGACAGTTGAGTGGCAGCTATTATCAGGGAGTTACGAAAATGGACTTAGTTTTTGAAATTTTCTTGGCCGACTGTGATATATATTTCATATCTGCGATGTATTTCGATTCTTATCTTTTGGGCAATCTTGATAAAGGGGGCTAAATGGGTCGTCTGACTTTCGATCTGCATCAAATGTTCAACCAATCGGAGGTGGAGGTTGAAGCCATGGCAAAAAAGGCTTAGGCGGAAGGGAAACAGATTGAAATGGAAGGAAAACGATTGAAATGGAACGGAAGCAGATTGAAACGAAATAAAAAACAGCTGAAAGCTGAATGGAAAGATTCTTAAATTATGGTGAAAGAAATTGGAATTAAATACAAAGATTTTATTAAATTGTATAATACTGTTATTGACATAAATAGATAGCTATTGGTATAATTTATACTTAAAAAACTTTAATTGAAGCTAATAAATAAACATATTATCTTATAAAACGTCAAAAACATAGGAGACGGCCTCGCAAAAAGGCCGTTTTAAAAATAGATTTATAACTATAAAAATATATTTATAACTAAGTGACATCATTACATTTTTTAACTCGACTTCTGAAAACAGGGATTTTTGTGAAGGCATCATCGGCGAAAACATTCCCTGGAGGAGCGTGATGTGGCGCGTCTTTTTTCAACCCGTATGGGTCTTTAATAAAAAGAATCGTATTTTTTATTTAAACTAAAATAGAAGAGTCGGCTTCCTGTCCGGTCTTTTGGCTGGTGTCACGGCACTGAAGGTCGGATGAGTTAAGCTTGGGGGAATAAATTTTTTTTCAGGGATTTGTTTTTTGATCTGCCTGGGTGTGAAATCCGGTTTTTTTTGAAAAAATTGTTGCCTTAGGTCACAAAATATAGTATTATACTTGGGTTAAGAAGATTAACACTCGGCCTATTTTGCGGCCGGGAAATATAAAGGCTGGGTGTCAAATGATCTCGGAATTGACATCAACAATTAGCCAGAAAGGAATAGGCATAGGCCTATGCTTCAGGTAAACATCAATACCCATGAATTGGTCAAAGGCGTCAACCTGACGGTATCGGCCAGCGAAAAGAAGAGTACTCTGCCTATTCTTTCCCATTTCCTTCTGGAGGCTAGGGACAATTCTTTGATTATCACCGCTTCAGACCTGGAAACCACTATCCGAGGAATCATTCCGGCTGAGGTTCTGTCCCCCGGTAAGTTAACCGTCCCATCTAAGGCCTTCTCTTCCATCGTCCGTTCAATTAATTCCGAGACAGTCAGCTTGAAAGAAGGGGACCAGCTGACATTGGAGTTTAAGGCCAACCAGTTCAGGACTGTCTTTTTCGGTTTGTCGGCCGAGTCCTTTCCCAAGCTGTTGAACGAAGAGGATTTTGTCTTTAAGGAGATAGATTCAAAGGCTTTAACAGACGCCATTGACAAGGTCATTTTCTCGGTGGCGGCTCGGGATGACCGCTATAACTTGGCCGGTATCTACATGGTCTTAGAAGAAATTGATGAGAGAAAGTCTTTGAGGCTGGTATCTTCTGACTCTAAACGGCTTAACATTGCCACCGTCTCCAGAGAAATTGAGGATTTCGAATTAGAACGTGGCATAATTATGAGCAAAAAGGGGGTTCAGGAATTGCGCCGTCTGGCTGAGACCAGCACTTCCATTCAGCTGGGAGTCAGCTTTTCCAGTGTTATGGCCAAAACCGAGACCTCTCTTTTGGAGATCCATCTTCTGGAAGGCGGTTTCCCCGATTACCGGCTGGTGGTCCCCAAAAATTACGAAAGACACGCTAAGGTTAACCGGCTGACTTTTTTGGAGACCTTGAAGAGGGTAGCTCTGATTTCCGATGACCAGTCGCGCATCGGCAAGTTTGAGTTTTCCCAGGACAGTCTCCATATCTCGGTAGTCAATTCTGCGGTTGGTCAGGCTGAGGAAACTCTGACCATTGAATATGACGGAGAGAGTATGTCAACAGGGTTTAACCTCACTTACTACATTGAGGTTTTGAACAGTCTCAGGAGCGATGAGATTACGATTTCATTCAGGGACCCCAAATTGGCCTTTCTGGTGACCGGCACCGCTGATTTAGGTTATTTCGGCATTATCATGACATCCACGGTTTAACCCGTTTTAATATGATGACCGGTATTTTTCTTCGGCCGGACGTCAGTCCGGCCGAAGGGGTTAAATAAGAAGGTCAGCTGCTCCCCGATTTAATTCGCCCATTTCCAAAAAACGTTTCAGCATAAAATCACGCCAAACAGCACAGGAGATCCATGAACAGCATCGATCAGGTTAAGGCTCAAGACGATTACGGGGCAGATCATATTCAGATTCTGGAGGGGCTGGAAGCGGTCCGCCGACGTCCGGCTATGTATATCGGTAATGTTTCTTTCCAGGGCTTGCACCATCTTGTCTATGAGGTGGTGGACAATTCCATAGACGAGGCTATGGCAGGCTTCTGCGATCGTATTGAGGTCACCATCACGGCGGCCGGGACAGTCAGGGTTAAAGACAACGGCCGAGGCATTCCGGTCGATCTGCATCCCACCGAAAAAGTACCCGGAGTTCAGGTGGTCATGACCAAACTCCACGCCGGCGGTAAATTTGACAAGAAGACTTACAAAGTCTCCGGCGGTCTCCACGGGGTAGGAGTCTCGGTGGTCAATGCTTTAAGCGAATGGCTGGAGGTGGAAGTCAAAAGAGGCCAGGTCCGCTATTTTCAGCGCTACGAAAAGGGCGAGCCGGCAACCGAGCTGAAAGCCCAGGGGGCGGTTCAAAAAAGCGGCACCATGGTTCATTTTAAACCCGATGCATCAATTTTTGAAACAACCGAGTTTGATTTCGGGATCTTAGCCAAGCGTCTTCGGGAACTGGCCTTTTTAAACCGGGGGCTGGCAATTACTCTCCGGGACGAGCGGACCTCTGAGTCGGTGGAGTTTCAGTACAAGGGCGGTCTGGTGGAATTTGTTCAGTACTTAAACCGTCAGAAAACCGCTCTCCACGAGAAACCGGTCTATCTGGAAGGCCAGAATACGGAAAACAACATTAATATCGAAGTGGCCTTTCAGTACAATGACGGCTACAACGAGCAGGTCTTGTCTTTTGTCAATAACATAAACACCATTGACGGCGGCACCCACCTGTCAGGCTTCAAAACCGCCTTAACTCGGGCCGTGAATCAGTATATTCCCCAGGTCAAGCTTTCGAAAAACCAAAAATTTGAGGCTTTAGAGGGCGATGATATCCGGGAGGGCCTGACCGCCATCATTTCGGTAAAGATTCCAGAACCACAGTTTGAGGGGCAGACCAAAGGGAAACTCGGCAACGCCAATGTTAAAGGCTTAGTCGATACTCTGGTTTACGAAAAACTGACGGTTTTTTTTGAGGAAAACCCCTCGGTCGGTAAAGCCATTATCAATAAAGTCGTAGCCGCAGCCCAGGCCAGGGAAGCGGCCCGCAAAGCCCGGGATCTGGTCCGGAAAGGCTCAGTAGGCCATTCTCTGTGCGGGAAATTGGCTGACTGCCAATCGAAAAACCCTGTTGAGTGTGAACTCTATCTGGTCGAGGGCGATTCGGCCGGCGGCAGTGCCAAATCCGGCCGCGATCGCCGTTTTCAGGCTATCCTGCCTCTGAGGGGCAAGATATTAAATGTGGAGAGAGCCCGCTTCGACCGGATTATTTCCAGCCAGGAAATCCGCAATATAATTACCGCCCTAGGCACTGGAGTCAAAGACGGCAACATCGGCGCGGAAATAGAAAAGCTCAGGTACCACAAAGTTGTCATCATGACAGATGCCGATGTGGACGGAGCCCACATCAGGACTCTGCTTTTAACTTTCTTTTACCGCAAGATGCCTGAACTCATCGCCCGCGGTCATCTGTACATCGCCCAACCGCCTCTGTACGGGGTTAAGGAAGGTCAAAAAGACCGTTACATTAAAGATGAGTCCGGTCTTCGGGATTTTACCTTGCACCGCTACCTGGAAGGCCGGGAGATCCTGGGCCAGGGCGACCAGAAACTTTCCGGGTCTAAACTTCGGACTTATCTGGCCAACTTGATAAGTGAGCGCGAGCAGAAAGAAAAACTGAGCCGCCGAGGTTTTCCTCCCCGTCTGTGGCCCATCCTGATTAAAGAGGTCCAGAAAAATCCTCGCGGTTTTATTGATGAGGAGTGGACCAAAAATCTGGCTTTAAGCCTAAAAAACGCCGGGCTGGACGCCGAAGTGGCCCCGCCTTTGCCGGTGACCGCCGATAACGGTGAAACCGAAGAAGAACAGTCTTCCCGCAGCCATCGGGTCGTTTTGGCTGCTCTCCATGACAAGAGGAAGAAGCTGAATTTAAATCAGGAATTTTTAGACGGTGAATTTTTCCAAAAGTTCTTCCGTCTCCGGGATTCCAGCTTAAACTCCTTGACGCCGCCTTTGACAGTGATCCACAAAGACCGCAAGTATCAGGTCATGAGTGAGGCGGAACTTTTAGAAGACATGGAGAATGTCGGCCAGAAAGGCCTGAGAATCCAGAGGTACAAAGGCTTAGGCGAGATGAACAAAGATCAGCTCTGGGATACAACCATGAATCCCCAAAACCGGACATTTTTGCGGGTCCAGGTTCAGGATGCCATGGATGCCGATGATATTTTCACGGTTCTGATGGGAGAACAGGTGGAACCAAGACGGGAATTTATCCAGGAAAACGCTTTAGATGTCAGGGAGCTGGATATTTAGGAAGGTTTAATGTCTTTTTTACAGCCGGCGGCTAGCCGGCTTTTTTTGGCCCGAATTATGACCGGCCAAATTTTTTAATATTCCTGCTTCAGCCAAGTATGCCTGTTTCTTTTTTAATCTTCTCTAAAAGAACCTGGGCCGCTTTTTATGTCCATTATATCTTTTAGTCTCCGGCGGGGTTCAATTTTGATCCCAAAATTATTTTATTCGGCCTTAATACTATTTGATCATGGAATAAATAACGAACAGTCATTCTAAAGTTTTAGAAGTGCCCCCGGCTGAGTCCAATATGCTTCGGTTATGTGGGGCACTATTTTTATCTAATCCGTTTGATAATATTATTTACCTCACTAAATATACCAGAAAACTACTTAAAGCAATCTGTTTTTTTAGACTTATTTTTTTAAAGAAGTCAAAATTAAATTTGCTTAATAAAAATTAGCAATTGTCTTGAATTTCCGATATTCCTCACCTGTTTGACAATTAATGATTAAAAAAATATAATTGTTTGAGAGGTGCGCTTATGAAGAAATTTGGCAAAACCGGACAAAAAGTTCTTAAAGCTGTCCATCTTTTGATGGCCGGTTTGTGGATTGGCGGAGCGGTGGGTCTGAACCTCATGATCATTTTGCTTGGCCCGGCCACTTCTGGTGAGGAGCTCTTTGGATACAACATGTCGGTAATTTTAGTTGATGATTTAGTCATCATACCCGGAGCCATGGGCTGCCTGGTAACGGGCCTGTTGATTTCAGGGCTGACCCCCTGGGGTTTTTTTAAACACCGGTGGGTGGCCATTAAGTGGCTGTTAACTGTCTTCTGCATTATTTTTGGAATAGTGGTCCTGGGACCGACCGTCAATGACCAGCCTCAGTATTCCCAGGAATACGGACTTCAGGCCTTAAATAACCCTGAATATATGGCTAATTATTTTTACAGCATTTTAGGCGGCATTTTTCAGATGCTGGCCTTATCCTTTATGGTCATAATTTCTGTCTTTAAACCCTGGCGAAAATCTGTCCCGGCTGCCTGACCATCCTGGAGCTTATTCTCAGTCTGAAAAAAATGCCATTGGCGAAATACGCTGGTCTTGCCTTAGGATGTTCGCCAATGGCCTTCGGATATTTTTGACTGAAATATAAAAATCGGCCGGACAGTTTTGGAGAGTTAAAGATAGAAATAGACACTCTTAGGCTATGAAATAAATTTATTTAATAATAATTACATAGTTAAATTACTTTAATAGAACCTAAATAAATACTTAACTTTAAAATCCTTCCGGTAAAAGGCCAATTAAAGCTCCGCAGCCGTTTTCAACTTTTCTAAAGTTAAAAGATAATATTAATTTCGGGCTGTTTTTGGTAATATAGTCCGGTCTAATCAAGGGTCATTGTCAGGCTTAAATTAATTTAGCCGTTTTGCGGACTTATTTTGAGGAGAGGGGATTGTCAGGCAGGGCCACCAAAAAACCCGAATTGACCGATAATCCGGCTTTGGCGGTAATTATACTGGCCGCCGGCCAGGGTAAGCGCATGAAGTCGGACCGCCCCAAAGTCCTCCATGAACTAATGGGCCGGACGCTTTTGGACCATGTTCTCCACGCCGCCGGATTTTTAAGTCCCCGGTTCCTGGTGGTCGTCACCGGGGTGGGAGCTTCAGAAGTCGAACGTTCGGCCCCCCCAACCCCCAATTTGACTTTTGTTCGTCAGGAACAGCAACTGGGTACCGGTCACGCCGCAGCCTCGGCCGGAAAGGTTCTGGCCGGTTTTAAAGGTTCCGTCGTTATCCTGCCGGGCGATGTGCCCATGGTTTCCCCTCAGACTCTTTTGGACTTAGTTGCCGCCCATAAGGCCTTAAAAGCCGATCTCTCCTGTCTGACTGTCAGCGTTCCTGAGCCGGCCGCTTACGGCAGGGTTATCCGGGATGAGGCCGGTTGGCTTATGCGGATAGTTGAGGCCAGGGACGCCACGAGTGATGAACTTGCCATTAACGAAATCAACAGCGGTCTTTACGTTTTTGACAGTCTTAAGCTTTTCGAGGCTTTGGCTGAACTTAAACCTAATAATGTCCAGGGCGAATATTACCTGACCGACACTGTATCTGAGTTCCGGGCCAGAGGCTATAAGGCGGCTGCGGTTTTAAGTCCCGAGCCCGATGAGGTTCAGGGCATTAATGATCGCATTGATCTGGCCAGGGCTCAGTCTGTTTTAAGGTCCCGGATCAACGCGGCCTGGCTGGCGGCCGGAGTGACCATGGCTGACCCTTCCACCACTCACATTGAGGCCACAGTGCGCCTGAGCCGGGATGTAACTTTAGGACCCGGAGTCGTTTTGACCGGCAACACTCGGATAGAGTCAGGGGCGAGTATCGGACCTTATGCCTGTCTCAGTAATGTTCAGGTCGGTCCGGGACTTATGGTAGGTCCCCATGAAAGTTATTCCGGGGCCGTTTTGTATCTGGGCCGGAAGACCAGGAGGCGTCCGGTCAGAAGAAGCTTTCTCCGCCGCCGAGTATGATTGTATCACCACTACTGGAAAATGTTCGTGAAAGATATTGACAAAGAACCATTTTTCTTAAAAGATATTAAAGAACAACCAAAAGTTTTGGCCAACACCCTGACCCAGTATTTGGGTCCTAATCTGTTGCTCAAGATGACCCGTCCGCCTCTGGACGATTTGACCCTGAAAAAGATCAGTCAGGTCTATATTACAGCCTGCGGAACAAGCTACCACGCCGGCATGACGGCCAGATATATTTTTGAGGAGCTGACTCAACTGCCGACGGTGGTGGAACCGGCCTCGGAAGCCGGCCGACACCATCTTCTGGTCGACGAA
Organism: Deltaproteobacteria bacterium; assembly: GCA_031264185.1. GTDB lineage: Bacteria > Desulfobacterota > Desulfarculia > Adiutricales > Adiutricaceae > JAIROO01. The sequence goes on along the minus strand of JAISEL010000078.1, from coordinate 30,460 downwards.
AGAACTCTGGCCGTGACCGTCTCCCAGTCCGGACGCAGTCCGGAGACTTTAGCCGCTTTGAAGCTGGCCAAAGCCAGGGGAGCCGTCACTTTGGCGTTAGTTAATGAGTCCCCGTCGCCTTTGACCCAGGAAGCGGCCGGATCGCTTTTGACCCTGGCCGGGCCCGTCTTTACTCTTTCTTCAACGAAAGCTTTTACTTCCCAGACTCTGGTCTTAGGTTTACTTGCCTTCCGTCTGGCCCAGAGCCGGGGACTTATGAAAGGTCCCTGGCATCTGGAACTGGAAAATCTGGGCCGGATCCCGGAACTGGTTCGCTATGTTCTGGCTATGGAAGAAAAAGTTTTGGAAATGGCCCAAAAACTGGCCAATTATGAGCATGTGTTTATTCTGGCTCGGGGGGCCTTACTGCCTATGGCCTACGAAGGAGCCTTAAAGCTTAAGGAAGTGGCCCATTTTCATGCTGAGGGCTATTCCACCGGTGAGTTTGGCCACGGACCTTTAGCTTTAGTCAGCCCTAAGACTCCCATTATCCTGATTGCTTTTGCCGATGAGGAAGAAATACCGACTCTGGCTCTGGCTCAATTCTGTCAGGCCAGAGGCGCCCCGGTTTATCTGATTTCCGAGGGCGGACCAAAAAAAGATTTGGCTTTAGCCTCAGTGGCCGAGGTATTTTTCCCTCTGCCGGCTGTCCAGGCCCGTTTGCGCCCCATGGTGGCGGTCATACCTCTCCAGCTTCTGGCTTACCATCTGGGCCGATTAAGAGGAGTGGATGTGGACAGCCCCGGCGGACTTTTGGACGGGGAAGACATTAATAAACCGGACATATTAAAAAGAGGATAATTATATGCGTGTTCTTTCGGGCATTCAGCCTTCCGGCAGTTTGCATATCGGCAATTTTTTTGGCATGATGAAGTCTATGATTGGCTGGCAGTCAAAAAGCGAGCTTTTCTGTTTTATTGTTAATCTCCACGCCCTGACAACCATTAATGACGGACCTTTGTTAGCCAAAAACACTCTGGACGCAGCCACGGATTTTCTGGCTTTGGGGCTTGAGCCCGATAAATGCTGTTTCTGGGTCCAGGGCGATGTGCCGGAACACACCGAACTGACCTGGATTCTTCATAACTTCACCTCCATGGGTCTTTTAGAGCGCAGCCATTCCTATAAAGACAAAATAAGCCGCGGCCTGATGCCCAATCACGGTCTTTTTGCCTACCCGGTTTTGATGGCCGCCGACATTCTCCTTTATCAGGCCAATCTGGTGCCGGTCGGTCAGGATCAAAAACAGCATCTGGAGATAACCCGGGATATCGCCGGGACGTTCAATCATCTCTTTGGTCAGACCTTTACTATGCCAGAGGCGGGTATTGACGAGAATTTAGCCACAATCCCTGGCATAGACGGCCAGAAGATGAGCAAAAGCTACAATAACGCCATCAATATCTTTATTTCCAAAAAAGAACTCCAAAAAAGAGTCATGTCCATAGTGACCGACGCCAGGGCTGTGGAGGATATAAAAGATCCTGATAACTGCAATCTATTTGCTATCTGCCGACTTTTTTTAAATCAGGATCAGGAAGCCGAACTTAGAGGCCGCTATTTAAGGCCCGGCCTTAAGTACGGGGAAGTCAAAAAAGAACTGGTGGAGATTATTTGGGACTATTTTGCGCCTTACCGGGATGTCCGGGAAGATTTGACCAAAAGGCCGGATTATGTCCGGGATATCATGAAAACCGGAGCCGGACGGGCCGGGAAAGTGGCCCAAGAGACAATGGATGCGGTCAGGTCTAAGGCTGGTCTTAATTACTGAAAAATGCCGTCTTTTGTTATTGCCAGAATCAGGCAGCAGGCTCCGATTTTTTGGGCGGCGGAGAATATCAGCCATTTCATTGAAGTCTGAGATCTGGCGGCTGGAACGTTACATATTGCCGCTTATTTTTGAAGCGGTATATCCGCTTCAGCTTTTTGATAATTTCAAAGACAACCGGAAGATTTCGGCGGACATGATAATGCCGTACATGCTGCCGAGTCGGTTGGGCTTGCTCGTATTGGGGAAGTTCCGGCAAGCGGCGGACTTGCAGCCATGGATACAGCACCACCCGTTGCCGTCAAGGAAAGAACACGGCATTGACTTCATATGGTAGTCGTATTCATAGTCTGCCGCTTTGACCAGATAGGTTGCAATAAAGTCGTGTTCAGATATCTCAAGAAATTCCGCGATTGATGTAACCTCATCGGCTGTGAGCAGGATCAGAAATGTGCGGCAGCAATTGCAGTCCGCTTACAACTCGTTATGAAGCTTTAAAAACTGCGCGTCTAATTCGCCCATGGGAGCGCGGCATTTCAGGAATGACCTGAATTTGTGATTAACGGCTTCACGCTTTTCGCCGCTGATTGTACTTCGGCTGGTGTTAGCATTGTCAGACCTCCATTAGCCTGCCCTGAAGTTCTAGGCCAGGCGAACCAGTTGCCCAATCTCAGCTGTCGTCTCAGTGAGGTGGGTGGTTTCGGCTATGTTTTTGTCCGTCATCGGAACATCGTCAGGTGATTGACAACTGACGGAAGTTGTGAATATCCCGCTCATCTCGGCTTCGTCCTCGTCCGGAGACAGTGCAGTCTTTGTCCGATTATTACTTATATGCTTACCAGCGCCTGCGGAGGGAACTTGTTCCTGTCGTCGGGACAATAATATCCAGCCTAAATTTAATTTAGGAACTGTCGATAAATAACTTGCTATATGAAGCATTTGTGATACACATAAAAAAAGCGTTGGAGGTTTTCTTATGTGTGACATACTTGAGAACAAAATCAAGCGAATGATGCCGATTTTAAACGAGAAGCAATTGAGGTAATATTTGGTAAGTGAGGCGGAAGCGACAGGCCGAGGTGGAATAGCGATAATCTCAATAATAAGTGGCAAGTCACGAAATACGATTGTGGCCGGAATAAAAGAGAACAAGAGCGGAAAAGACCTCACAAAGGGTGTCCGCAAGGTCGGCGGAGGCAGGAAATCGATCAAGGATAAGTATCCTGACATAAGTATGGAAATCGAAAGGATCGTAAGCGGTACGACGTTTGGGAACCATGAAAACCCGTTGTCCTATACTGCAAAAAGTACAAGGAAGATACAGCGAATACTGAGCGGGAAGGATTATGACATTGGGCACGATGTGGTTGCGGGCTTATTGAAAGAATTGGGATACAGTCTGCAGTTGAATCAGAAGATGCTGCGAGTCGAGGAAGAACACCCAGACAGAGATAAGCAATTTCAGTTTATTGACAATAAGGTTAAAAGTTTTTTGAAGGCAGGTGTCCCTGTTATTTCCATCGACGCAAAGAAAAAGGAGAAAATCGGGAATTTTCTAAACAACGGCAGAGCATACAGGAAAAAGAATGAGCCCATAAAAATGTTGGATCATGATTTTCTCATAAAGGAGTTGGGTAAAGTGACCTCACATGGCGTGTATGACACAGGCAGAAATGAAGGTTTCGTTAATTTGGGGATTTCTTCAGACACCTCATATTTCGCGGTGAAAAGCATATCCCGATGATGGTTGGCATTAGAAAAAGTACTTATCCAAAAGCAAAAAGCTCTGCATTAATTGCGATGACGCAGCAACGGGTGCAAAAACAGATTGTTCAAATTTCAATTGCAGTAATTCGTGAACCAGAGCGGCCTTGAAGTCCATGTATCACACTTCCCGCCGGGAACAAGCAAATGGAACAAAGTGGAGCACAGGATGTTCTGCTACATCATCAGCCACTGGAAAGGGCAGCCATTGATAGACGTTGAGACGGTTATACAGTTGATCGGCATCACGACAACAACGACCGGATTGAAAATCATTTGCGTGAAAGATGATATTGTTTATGAGATTGGTATAAAAATTAGCGATGAGGATTTTGTAGCAATAAATATAAAAAATGCAAAATATTTGCCTACTTGGAACTATCTCATTTCTCGCAGTAAATAGTCAAGTTATTTATCGACAGTTCCTTAGCAGCCGTCACGGATGCTTACAGGAATTAACAGCCGCTCGCCCAATCTTGCGAAAACGGAGCCTTTGCCTAGCATCACTGATTCCGGGCCAATGCAGTTGCGTTGCTGATTGTCGTGAAGCGATCAGCTTTATTCCGCTGTATTATGTCCATGATTACCTCTGTTATCGTTTGGGGAATTAGTACGGCGACCTGTTGGATGAGATTCATATCGTTGATATAGTCATCACATAGTTCGCCGCTCACATAGGAAAGGCCATTGGATAGTTCCATCTTCGGGCCGCAGCATTTTTACTAAAGAAGAGAAAATTAGAAGTTATCTTGAAGAAAAGATTCCAAGTAGTCGGGTCTAACGGCAGGGTCTTGAGCAGAACGTTAGAAGGTTTGACAAATTTAAGCAGGAATTTTTAATTAAGAATTTTGCGGATTAGGTCAATCAAATCTGATTCGCGGCCTCGTAATCATGGCTACGGTCTGTATTTTTATCTGATAATGTACAGGTAATTATTAGTAAAGAGTTAAATGTTTATATAAATATTCTTATTAGGCATAAAATAATTTTAATATTAGATTTAGTATGGAAATAATTAAAATGGATTGGAGGTGATAAGTATGAATAAATACAGAACAATTTAGAATTTTTATCTGACTTAAAATCGGTCATGAACCATTTTTTTCTTGACACATGGTTTCTTTCCTGTATAATCAAAAGTATGACTGAGAAGATTATTGGGCTTGGTTCCTTTTAAGGCAACTAAAAGTGTGTCGCCAAGTTTTTTAGGTATAATTTGTGTTTTTTGTTGGATATTACAATGATTTTTATGAATAATCACTCGAATTGGCATCTGAATTTAGCCAAATATTGTTGGCATGATTATTGCTCTCTCTCTCTCTCTCTCTCTCTCTCATTATAGTCTTAACGCACTCTAACTACTCTGAAAAATTATATCTATTGAACTATAGAGCTCCTAGCATTAGCTGGGGACAAGAGATGGTTTCTAGGGGATTTAAGACAGAACTGACCAATGAATTTCCCAGAATATTTGTCAAGCTCCCCTGTTTCAACAAAGTTGTCTATTCATGTCAGATTTTTCCTGAAGGTAAAGGTGTTAGTCGACTAAAACCTGATGCCGCATACAAAATACCTCCCTAATGAACCATAAATTTAACATCCTCAATTTTAAATAGACGTTGGTCAAGAATTCATCTCCAATGTGCAGCTGAAGTCCGGTGAGGATTATAATCCGGACAGTTAAAAAGGGCTGTCCTGTGGTGGAAGGGGAGTTTTGCGGCCAATAATCGGAGAAGGACGTAAATGGATTTCAGCGGCCAAAAGACTGCGGTTGACTTTAGTTTAAGCTCCATTACCGTTAACGCAGGATCGGATAATTGAGCATAAATTATTGGAATGCTAAATCCTGTCGCATTATGATTTTTTGATCCAGTAAAGAGATTAAAAATTAATATTTTTTTGTGGTAACCCGAAAGGATAACTTAGTCATGTTCAACACAAGAACCATAATTATGATGCTAGTTTCAGTTACGATTATCATGGGGTCTGAGGTAAATGTCATAGCTCAGACAGAACAATTGCCACCTGTGGTGATTCTTTCACCTATGGAAGGTCAAGCACCGGCAACTATTGAAGGTACAGAAAGTGATGGCTATAAGGTCAAAACAACCACAGCCACTGGACCTTGGGGAAAAATGACCTTATTGGATACACCATATTCAATTAATGTCATGTCGTCAGCTCTCCTGGAAAACGCCCAGGTGAGTAGTATTGATAACGTTTACAAAATGAATCCGGTCATTCAACCTTGGAGCCCAACCAACAGAGCAGTACCGAACTTCATTATAAGAGGTTTTACCATTCCTAATACCAGTGGAAAGATGCAGGATGGCCTGCGTAGTTTCTTTTTACAAATGCCTCTGGAAGACAAGGAAAGGATTGAAGTTCTAAGCGGGGTCTCCGGATTCCTCTATGGTCCGGCGAACGTCGGCGGAACCATTAATTATGTACTAAAAAAGCCCACTGCGGAGCCATTCGCTAACATCAAAATAGGTGGAACTGGAGGTGAGAATTATTTCTTTCATTTGGATTTAGGGGGGCCTGTCGATCGTGGAGGTTCGTTGAGTTATAGACTGAATGTTATGGGACAGGACGGTGCCACGGTAATTGAAGATCAGGAACTTAAGCGGGGTTTAATTAGCGGCGCCATTGATTGGCGTCCGGCAGAAAATTTTTTGGTTCAGTTTAATGGGGCTTACCATCAGCATAGAGTTCTTAACCAAACAGCCTCCTGGGGTATTCAAGCTGGAGTACTTCACCCTAAAGCCTATGATAACTCAAAAAACTGGCTAAATACAGACATAGGCAAATTTGAAACTTCCAGTTATGAGTTCGGCACTAAAATTAGATGGGACATAAATGATTCCATCACTGTCAGGGCAGCTTATCAATATGATTATGTATATCAAAAAGATCAGACTTTCATTAACAATACTATTACCAGTAGCCGAGGCGACTACATCTCTGCAATTAATTATTTGAAACCCATATCATATGATATGATGGCCGGCTATATTTATGGAGACTTTAAGTTTAATACAGGGCCCATAGGGCACAGCCTGACCATTGGGGTAAATTTTGACGATTATACGCAGAAAATAACTTCAACAACTACCGGTCGTTTGAATCGTGGAACTGAATTGACTCAAACTAGCTTTTTGATCGGAGATGACATTGTTTTCAACGAAAAATGGAGAGCGATGGTTGGAGTTAACCGCGCTAACATAAAATCGGCCAACTATAATACGAATACCGGCCAAAGAAATATCAATAATGACTATAACGAAAGCAAGGCTACACCGACAGTTTCTCTGATGTTTAAACCAGTACATCAGGCTACAATTTATGCTACCTATATGGAAGCTCTGGAAAAAGGCAGTTCAGTGCCATTAAACGGAAATCCTAGATATACCAATGAGGGAGAAAGCTTAAAGCCTTATCTCAGTGAACAGTATGAGTTGGGGGCCAAAGTCGAACTTGGAGGAGTTCTTTTGACTGCAGCTCTGTTTGAAATCAATAAATCTTTAGAATACGATCTGCGTAACTCTAACAACACTCAAACTAAATACCAGGACGGTCGTCAGGTTCACCGAGGCTTGGAATTCACGGCTGTCGGTAAGCCTTCAGACCTCCTGACTCTTTATGGCGGTATGACTTTGATGAACGCCAAGGTCAAAGATCTTAAAGCTAATAACCGAGCTCTGGAAGGTAAACGACCAGCCAATGTTTCGAATAGTATGTTTAAACTTTATGCGGAATATGACTTGCCATTCCTAAGAGGCGCCACTCTCACAGGAGGTATTTATTATTTCGGTTCTATGTATGCTGATGCTCTGAATACTGACAAACTTTCGTCGGTAACTTTGGTAGACCTGGGTGCCCGTTATAGGATTACTTTAGACGAAAAACACCCTTTAACTTTACGGCTGGATATTAATAATGTAACCAATAAAAATTACTGGATGAACGCTAATTACTTGGGGACTCCTAGGTCGATTATTCTTTCCGTAGAATACTCTCTTTGGTGAAATTAGTGGCCGAATCCCTCTGCTTCAAAGGTCTCACTGTCATGCGGGTAACCACTCCCTGCGCCAACCATTGCCGATTTTGTTCGGCGGGGACAAAAATTGTCCACAACATTCCCTTTGATCGGTACGAGGCGGTAGTCGAGCGCTTTCTTAACTGGCGCGATCATCAAAATTTGGTGGATTTCCCTATCGCCCCTGTTCAGCTCTACTCTTTGGCGCAGATGCCTCCAGATCACCTGCGGCGCCGATTTGAACTTTGTCGGCGTGGCGGTTATGAGCCTTTGCCTCTCCAGATTAACGGACTGGGTTTTCGGCCAGACGATGAATTAAGGTGTCTACTGATTGAGAAAAAAGAGGCCGGTTTTAAGCAGATTAGTCTCACATTCGCTGGACCGAGTGAGATGCATGACCTGTGGTGCGGTCGGAAAGGCGAATTTGATTTTTTGGTCCGCATTGCCGTTATTTGTGGTGAAATTGGTTTCCCTCGTTTGGAGAAACTGTTTCTGACCGAATCCTCTTGGACGAGACTGCCGGAATTGATGGATTTTCTGGACCGGATTTCTGGAGAAGTCATCCGGGAAATTCATACCCTTAGTTATGTCGGTTGGGCCAAATTTTTGGAAAAGGAACGAATCCACGAGTCCACCAATGAAGCTCTTCCAGAACGGGTCAGAAAATTGGCTAAACTTGATGGTCTCAAAACCGAAAGAGAATGGTTCTCCATAATTGATCAGGGTCATATTGATCAGGAGGTTCTCAATGTTTCTATAATGATCAGACTTCAGGAAAACAATCTTGAATGGATTGAAGAGACCGACTGTGAAGAGGTGGTTGAAGAATTAAAATTTCGGCGGCAGGAAGCCTGGTCTGTCTTGCCACCTCTGTACCGGCTGGCATCGGCATATGGCGACCGGAACAATGACTGCCTCTACCGATTGTCGGAACTGCGGCACCTTTGGCTGGACAGATTTGCTAGAGATTCGCCAACGTTGGCCGATCAGGTAGACTGTTTTTACAATTCGGTCGGAACGGTTCGAAAATGAGGCTCTTTAACGGTACGGCAGTTTTCGGTTTAATTATTCTTGGTTCGCTATTGTTGTCCTTGTCTGCCCCGGGCTTAAAGGAACGGGGCACTCTGCCCTACATAGTGACAGATCTGACCGGTTGTCAGGTGGATCTTTCGGGACCGGCCAAAGAAGCCATGCTGTTTACTCCTTCAGCTTGGCATTATGTAACTGTTGATGAGACTGACCAAAACATTCAGGCTATAGCCGCCTTCATGACTCAGGAGATTAAAGGCGAGCTTTTGGACCATATTTTTCCAGGTCTGTCCATGAAGGAACCGGTATTGGGACAGGCTGTGGCTGTTGCTCGCCCTTTAAGTCTGGAACTGGTCTTAGTCGCCAAGCCAGATATCCTTTTAAACTGGGCTCACTTTTCCCATGAATTTCTTTATATAAAATACCCTGGTTTAATTCAGGTTCCGGCCAATTTTGACACTAGTGAACTGTATGGACTTTTGGGCCGCTTAACTGGTAAAAATGGCCGGGTAAGCTATTTATACCGAAGGTTTCACGAGCAATTGGCAGTTTTGTCAGCTCATTTGCCTCTGCGGCCGGAAAAGCTTTTGACGGCCATGCCTTTAAACGGACATCTGCATATTATGGGCAGAAATTTTATTTCAGTAAATACCAATTTGAATAGGGTCGGCCTGAAACACATAGCCCAAAACTATGACTCCCGTCAGGGGCCTTTGAATCTGGAAGTGTTCTTGGAACTGGATCCTGATTTCATATTTTTATATTTTCATGATCTCTCTTTTTCTGTCGATGATGTTTACACCCATCCGGTTCTTGGTAGCCTTAAAGCATCTCGCATGCGTCAAGTCTATCGTTTGCCTAAGGGCACCTCACGGCTGGAGGGACCGGTAGAGGAGCCCATCTTAGCAGCCTGGCTAAGCAAGATTGCTTATCCTGAGATGAGTGAGCCAGTTTCATTACGAGAGCAAATTAAAAACACCTACCACGAGTTTTTTGGCTATGAGATGACTCAAGAGGAAATCGACCACATGCTCCAAATGAAAGAAAACAGAGGATCTGCCAACTATGAGCAGTTCGTTGCGGCACAGAAATAAGCATAATGATATTTATTATGTTTATAAAATAACTTATCACTTTGCTTTAAGTCTGTAGTAGTTATAAAAACTTCAATTGGGCTGCTATAAATTTGATGTTTTCTGAAAATAATCTTAAATCGCGACTAATGATGCCGCTCTTATTTTTTGCTTTTTTGGCGGTCATGTTCGGGTCGCTTGGGCTGGGACATTATCCGGTTTCGTCAGTGGAAATCTTGAAAATTCTTATGACCTCTGAGCTGGGCACCAATCATGACCCTGACGATTTTCCCTGGATCGTCATATGGATGGTCCGTATGCCTCGCATCCTCATGGTGGCCATTTCTGGAATGGGTCTGAGTTTGGTCGGCGTGGTTATGCAGGGAGTTTTTCGTAATCCTTTGGTGGGACCTGAAGTGTTAGGAGTCTCAAGCGGGGCGGCCTTCGGAGGAGTCTTAGCCATTGTCTTAGGCTGGTCGTCACTTCCTTATATGATCGTTTCTGCCTTTATCTTCGGCGGCGGAGCCTTGATTGTGGCCTTAATTATTACCAGGCTGGCCGGTCATAGTGGCATTTTGGGTTTCATTCTTGCCGGAGTAATCATCAGCGCTTTTTTCGGGGCCTTGGTGGGTCTCGCCCAATACGTGGCTGACCCAAACACCCAACTCGCCCCAATCATCTTTTGGCTTATGGGTAGCTTTGCAGCGGCTAACTTTAAAAATACGGCCTTTTTAGCTGCCGTTATTTTGATTGCCGGAACGCCTCTTGTGGCTTTAAGTTGGCGAATGAATCTTCTCTCTTTAGGAGAGGACGATGCTCGAAGTTTGGGGCTGAACGTCAACAGACTCCGCTTATTGGTGGTGATCCTGGCATCTTTGATTGTGGCTGGCCAGGTTTCGGTCAGCGGTGGAGTGGGCTGGGTCGGATTGATCATACCCCATCTGGCCCGAATGCTGGTTGGTCCGGAACATTCCCGCCTGATGCCGGTTTCTGCTCTGATGGGAGGTATTTATCTGATGCTTATTGATAATTTGGCCAGATCTCTGACCAGACAGGAGATACCAATAAGTCTGTTGACTGCAGTTTTGGGTGCGCCTGTTTTTGTTATCCTTTTTGTGAAACTGCAAAATAAAGGCTGGGTCAGTGACTGAAGTCGTTACTTTCAACAATCTGGCGTTCTCTTGTCTCCTAGGTTTCCTGATATTTCAAGGTTACCGGGCAGAGGTGGAATCATGTTCGGTTTTTACGATTTTGGGTCCAAACGGCTGCAAAAGTTCTTTACTGAAGCTTATTCTTGGGTTTCTCAAACCACTTGAAGGTCAATTGGCTGTTTGCGGTTTTCTGGCTTTGGGTCCCCAGCTGTTTCAAACTGTCTTTCCTTTACTGTTATGGATATGGCTCTTGTGGGCCGGGCCTGTGGAATTGGCCTCTTTTTCCAGCCGTCTAAGACCGATATAGCAGCAGCCAAAGAAGCCTTGGACCGGTTCAGACTACCCGATTGCACTGACGCTTCTTTTCATGAGCTTTCCACTGGCCAGCTGCCTATGGTGATATTGGCCAGAGCTTTGTGCTGGGGACGAAATCCTGTTTATTGACGAACCAATTTCAGCCATGGATCTGAAGAATCAGGCTTTAGTTCTGGAATGGATGGTCAGAATGGTTTATCTGCTAATTGTAAAAATTTAATAAACTCCAGACTGCGGTGTCTTTCTTCTACTATACCATGAACTGCTCCGCTCGACAGGTCAATGCCTGCTAAAATGCTGACTGTTCCGTGTCTTTTGTATTCATAATCGCGACCGGTACAAGCTTGTTTTCCTGTAACGGAAGGGAAATCTTTGACAGTATTTTCAATTGCCTGTATTCCTGGCTTTTCATCATAAGATAAAATTGCAGTCATTGAATCTTCATTATCTGTTTTATCCCTAAGCAAAGAAACTTTTTTATATACGTATAAAACATCAGCCGTTTTTTTATCAAAATCCGGGTCTCTGCGCCAAGGCAGCAGTTAATTTTGTGGGATTTAATGCCGTGCTTAGACAGTATCTTTGATATAGTGCCTTTAGATATATTAGATACACAATCATGCCCCAGTTTTGAGCATTCTTTACGTACATGCTTAGCAAGTAAACGGGTGGTCCATAGTTCATAAGGATATCCTAAATCCTTTGGCTTTTGACAGGCCAGTGAAATAATCCACGTTTTTGCCTCCGCAGAAACAGTCCCCGGCCTTCCGCGGCCGGGCAGGTCGTTAAGCGCTGCGTCAACACCCAGTTCAAGAGCTTTATCAATACAACGCTGAACTTTCATTCTGTTCGTTGAAAACCGGGCTGCTGTTTCAGAGACAGACTCACCGTCGGAAAAACTTAGGATCATACGAACTCTTTCAACCCGCCGGACTGGTTCAGTTCGAGAACTGACCAATTTTGATAATAAATCCCGTGTTTCGGCAGAACTGACCAGTTCTGGTTTTGACCGCTGAAATGGCACCAGGACACCTCCTGAGAAGCTTCAAGGTAATTATAACGCAAAATCATCTTATTGTCACGCTATTTTGGAATCGATCTGCTATTATATGAGCAGAATCTGCCTCATCTGTACGGAGTGCCCGTGAAAAAGTTGAAGTTTGACTACGATGGGAAAAAGATAACTACTCCGCTCCCGGTGTTGATGGAACCTCGACTGTAGGCGAGTGTCCAATTGAGATTCTGCTGGTGAAATCGCAATTTAAATAGTTCAAATTTTCCTCTTTGCTAAGTCTATTGATATTATTTATTAATTATAACATATATTTATAGCCAAATTTTAAGTCGGCTTTTTCCTTGCTGAAAGTCCAATTTATTCTTGCTTTACCTTTATTTCTATTTTTCTGCCAAATATCGACTTCGGTTTTTATGCGGTCTAAATCAGTTAACCTAATCAGTTAACCTAAGGTTAAGACATTGCTGACGGCCTCGCAAAAAGTCCGTTTTTTAGAAAGGTGCATTTATAACTATAGGTAGCCCAGGTCGTGGATTGCCGTTGATTGGCATCTGGATCCATTCGTCAGATAGGCTTTTCTGTCCTCTATGGTCGACCTGCTGATTTGCAGAACAGCCATAATCGAATCCTTAGAGACCTTTCTGTCAGGAGCCAATAATATCTGAGATCTAGCATCATCATAAATTAAATTCCAGAGCATATATCGGCAGATTTTGGCTTTCCAGAGCTATCTTTTCCAGACGGGCAACTCTCCGCACTAGAGCAGCCAAAGAATTTGTCAGCGTGTCGGCGTTACGGGTGACTAACCCGTTCATTGAAAGATGAATGACAGGATTGGGCGTCCAGTCGTAATCTGAGTGCTTATCGATCTAAAGCTTTTCGAAAAGCTTTCGCTCTCCTTTTAAAATGGCCTTTAAGGTGCTCACCAGGAGAGATTTGCCGAACCGGCGGGGTGGAGGGAAAGAAAATACGGCAGCTCACTGTTGACCAGAGGGTACAGAAGCTCTGTTTTGTCGGCGTAAATAAAGTTTTTCCGGCGAATTGACTCAAATTTAGCTTGCCCAATGGGCAATCCTTTAAGATCCACTCATGATGCTCACCATTTCTGTCCGCCAGACTGCCTGGGTAATGGATCCCGGTCAAGTTCTAATTTAGAGTCTGCAACACGCTAATTTAGAGTCTGCAACACGATAGAGTACAGTATACCACGGTCTGGAGATGAACGTTAATTGATATTTATTTAATGTTTCATCAGGAAAAAATGATGCTATTCTTCCTTCAGGCCCGGAGAGGCCAAATCGCCGAATCCTGGTATTTTACCCAAAACCTGGTGATTATTCAGCTTTTGAGGGCGACTAGTCTCAGCTCCGGCCAAAGGGTTCAGATTAGTTTCAGCCAGCCGTCTTTTTTTAAGCTCTTGAACGTATCCAGAAAATGGTCAGAGAAGTTGTATTGGCCGGGCATAGCCAGTCCACCGAAGGTCCGGGTTATTGCCACATAGATAAGCCTTATTTCTTCAGCCTGAAAGATAATCGGCTCAAAATTGGCTGCAGCAGGCCGGTTGGTCTCTTTACCAGGGTAGAATTTTTTTCTGGCTTCATCCAGGGAATAGCACAAAGAGGGCAGATCTATAAAATCTTCAGCCATAACAACTTCCCCAAATTCCTGACCCTTTACCCGGTGGGCAGTGCTTAGAATATAATCACAGGCCGGCGGGCGGGCTTCATTTTTGACCAGCTGGTCATACAGGGGAATGATTTGGCTATTGTAACAGTCAACAAGTCTGATTTTACTTTTCAGCTGCACGTCACCTGATTGATCGGCGTAATTAACCAGCTTATCGTAATGGTCAAAATTTTTAATAAAAGACGACAGGAGTGATTTTATCTGGCCGTTTTTTAAGTAGTAGATATCTTTGACCATATCAAACTCGTAAGCCGCCAGACCGCCGTTATAGGCCAGGCGGAATTTTTGAAAATTATCCACTGCGAACTTAAAGATACCGAAAGTCGTCCTGGCGATCATGGCCACGGGTTCTTTTTTCCGGGGGCGGGGCGTTGTTAAACCGGTAAAATTTTTCGGGGCTGACAGAAGCTTTAAAACCTGGTTAGCCTTTTGGGCCACCCAGTCCGGACAGCGAAACGAGTGGGTCAGATAATAGATCGCCGCCCCGTCGGAGGTCTTTTTAAGGGCATTGACGGCTCCGTTCCATTCGTAGATCTGCTGAAACGGATCGCCGACCAGAATCTTCTTAGCCTGATTGCTGATTATTAAATCGATCATGCAGTCGTTTAAATCCTGAGCCTCATCCACTAAAATATAGTCGTAATTAAGTTCTCTCGGGTCAAGCTGAAAAAGCTTTAAATAGCCGTTGTGAGTAATGGGAAACCGCCTGTTCTGCATGGCTTCCCAGACTTCCTGGGCCACCTGGCCCAATAAGGCTAAAGTCCTCTTCAATGTTTTTTTCCGTTCCAACGGGCAATTCATGGCCAGAGCCAGGGATGGGTAAAAAGATCTGGCCTCTTTTTTTATATAAGCCTCAACGGTCTTTTGAGCGCTTAATTGATAGCTGTTCAGGATGTCGCTTAAAATCCTGGCCAGCTGGTAAGAATTTTCAAAAGGATCCCGGTCTAAAAATTTAGATAAATCCAAAGGACGGTGGGAGCCCAAAGTATCCCGGTACTTGTGGCCGACGAACTTATAGGCCAGAGAGTGGATGGTCCGGACCTCAACGTTGGGGCAGTCAGCCAGAGACCTTTTGGCTTCCTCGGCCAGGGTGCGGTTAAAGGCCAGATACAGCATTCTGGCCAAGGCCCTTTTTTTGGCAAAATATTTTAAGGTTGAGGTCTTACCGGTGCCGGCCAGAGCGGTAATGGCCAAAAGCCCGTCATCGGCCGCCACTACGGCTTTCTGTTCATCGGTCAATTCCAAAGGGGCAGACAAAAAGATCCCCGCATTAAAGACAAAGGCCGTCAAATAGAGCTATTTGACGGCCGAAATTAAG
Source organism: Deltaproteobacteria bacterium (assembly GCA_031264185.1). Lineage (GTDB taxonomy): Bacteria > Desulfobacterota > Desulfarculia > Adiutricales > Adiutricaceae > JAIROO01. The sequence continues at coordinate 15,263 of JAISEL010000078.1, read as the reverse complement.
GTAAGACTCGGGCCAGGAATCAGTAATTATAAACGGTTGCGCCCATACCCTCCTGCTGGGCCACATGAATTTCCACCCGTCTGTTTTTAGCTCGTCCGGCCTGGGTGGCGTTATTGTCAATGGGGGCCGATTCGCCTTCAGAAGATATGGAAAGACGGCTTTCGGTCACCCCCTGACGGACGAGTTCCCGCCGGACAGCCTCGGCCCGCCGGTAGCCTAAGTCATAATTGTACTCTTCAGTTCCGGTGGAATCGGTATGGCCGACTAAAGTCACCTGAATGCCGGGATTATTGGCCAGTACTCTGGCCGCCTGCCGGACATGAGGTAAAAAAGCGCTTTTGATGACAGATTTGTCATGGTCAAAGAAGGTGGCGTAAGCCACAATCCAGCACCCCCGTTCGTCAACCTGGGCCCCTAAAGGAGTACCGGGGCAGAGATCTATGTCATCGGTTACCCCGTCGCGGTCTTCATCCCCTTTTGGATAATTGCGGCATGTCCGGCTGTCTAAAAGCCGGATCATATCGGTCTGGGTGACCATGACGGCCCAGTCTTTGGGTGTGCGGCCTTTAAAGTCCTTGGCCTGACAGTTGGCCCCGTTGTTTAAAAGCTGCTGAGCCAGGGTATGACGGCCGGCCCAGGCGGCCCAGTGCAGAGCGGTGGCTCCGTATTCGTCCGAGGCATTGATTCTGGCTCCGGCCCGCATTAAAAGATTAGCCGCCTGTTCGTCGTTTAGATATACAGCCCAGGTCAGAATGGGCCAGCCGGATGTGTTGAAGGGCTGTGAGAAAATCGGCAGCTCAGAATTAAAAATAGCTGTCGGTTTCAGGCCCAGACGGGCCAGATTAGTGTTTGGGTCAGCTCCCTGGTCTCTTAGAGCGGCCATGGCCGGAATATTTTTCTGGGCCAAGGCGAAAAACAGCCCCTGATCGGCCACCAACTGCTGAGCAATGACTGATTCCGTATCCGCTCCTGACATCAGGGCCGGACTCATAAGTCCCATGAGCGTCACCCAGGCGACAAAAGTTTTTAGCATATAAATAACCCTCAACATGCCCCCGGCTGATTCCGAGGGATAATTGGATCCCGAGGCTCCAATGGGCCATCTAAAAGACAGGTAATATCAAAGACACAGATCTTGTGAAATGAAAGAGCACTGATATTCAGTACCGGTATTGGGGCTAAAGCTACTTATATTCCACCAGAACAACCGGTTCCCGGCTCAGAACTCCGACCGTACTCAGTTCCTGCTCTGTGCGTCCGCAGGGCAGGGATATTTCAAAGTGAACCTGAGTCCGGCGGTCGGCTATGGCCCGGGCCGCAATATCGGTGATATCAAACATAATCCAGTCGGCCGAACCCGAAGGGGGCTGTCTTTGGGCCCCTAAACTGGCGTAAGTGTCACCGGCAACTAACCGGCCTCTGAGCCGAGATTCCTGGGTCAGAAAACTGGCGTTATTGAAGGCGTAAACCGCCAGCACCGCCCGCTGAACTCTGGCTGTGTCCGGATAGCGGGTAAAGTCGAAGACCATGTCCAAAGTGCCGGCGTTGCCCTCAGGTCCGCCGTACTCGCAGGATTCGGCTGAAGGAGTCAGGTTGGTGCAGCCTAAGACTATGGTTCTGAGACCCCGGCGGCGGTGGGAGTTTAAAGGCGACTCAACCCAGCCTGAAACATCTTCGGCCGTTAAAACCTGGCGGCAGGACGAACCGGACATGGGCGAATAAAGATTGCCCAAGGGACCGTGGGAAGCCCTGGTGCGGCCTTCGCAGACCGGAAAAGTATTCTGCCGGTAAATACGGGGGGGGCCGCAGGCGGAAAGTAAAGTTGCGGCCACTAAAGCCGCCAGCATCGGAAAAAAGAAAGCTTTCATAGCAATATTTGGCTTTTGACCTGGCCAAAAGCCAGAGACCTCCTTTTGAAATAGTCCAATTCCGCCGGGAGTCTGTCTCCCTATTTTGGCCAGGTCACCGCATGACTGGATGCAGTCCCGCCGAAGAAATCCAGGAAGGGCAAAATATAACTTGCTTTAAAAAATTTTACTTGCCCGGCGCCCGGTAAGAATCCGGCTGTTCGACATAGGGAGAGTCCAAACGCCTTTCCGGTCCGGGTTTTAAGGGCACAAACAGGACAACTTTATCGCCTAAGTAAATAGCATCTTCCGAATAAGTGATCCGGGCGACATAGGAGACGTCCTCAAGATCCTGATTGGACTGGCCGGCTCGGTTTTTAGCTCTGCTGGCGTCTCTGGGCACCGGAGGAGCCAGACCTTCGACCCGGCTGACAATATTTATCCGGCCTTTAAAATACATCAGGTTGCCCAGGCTGCGGGCGTAATCGGCTTTTTTGCGGTCTGGCTCCTGAATAATTACATTAGGGGAATAGACCGGAAATGCGGTAAAATAGGGATCCGAATCATCATAAGTATCGGAATCCATTATCTTGGCCAGATCCTCGGAAAAACGGACCATAACCGTGTCCCCTGTGGAAAGGAGAGTCCGGCCTGTGGCCACAGCCGAAAAACCGTCGTCGCGGATAGTGGCTCCCCGTTCCTGGCTGGCGATGATTTCGCCGACAATGCGGACTTCGTAGAGTTCGTCGACCATGGTCTCGGAGGTAACTTCAACGGGTTCACCTGTTTCCGGATCAATTTCAGTCACGGTCCGGGGGACTATTTTTTTTACTTTGACCCTGGTCGTGTTGGCATGGCTTTGCAGGTCAGAGACAAAGGAGAAGTACTTGGGGAAAGACATCCTCATATATTCGTTTTGGGGATAAAGGTTCTGGGGCGGCGCTTCCGGAGCCGGAGGCACGGAAATGGGGGTGTTTAAAGCTAGAGTGCTTTCCGGGAAAATATAAAGCACATCGCCCGGGGTCAGTCTTTTGGGGTGGGCCACGAGATTTTGGTTTGCCCGCCACAGACGCGAGCCTAAACTGGCTTTGTTGTAGAACTTTTTAGCGATCTTGGAAAGCGTATCGCCTTTTTGGACCACGTAAGTCTGGGTGGCCGCCCCGTCTTGGGAATAACCCTGGGAAAGCCCCAGCAGTGCCAGGCCCAGAGCCAGAAATATCACGATTAAAGGTCTTGCCATTACGTCTTCTCCGCGCTTTGAGCTTTATTAAAGCCAGCGCGGCCTCCTTGATTGTAGTATTAAGGAACCCTTGAATATTATCGGCTATGGCGGCCTATTTAATGAGCTGTAATTGCCAGCAAATTTAACAAATCAACCCTATATTAAAAATCATCAACTGCATAGTGGCCATCTTACAGGCCTTTGGTTTTGGGAAAAGATCTCCCAGACAGAGGAAGTTTTAATTTAGATTTTATTTAAGCGGCTCAAAACAAGTCCGTACTTAAACGGCAAATTGTTTTTAAAATATAAAAACTATGTTACTATTAAAAGTGAGGGCCTGTCAACTGTTTTATTTATAAAGGCCTAAAAAAAATATAGACTAAGTGCCTGAAAGTACTAAGTTTTTTAAGTTCAATAAAAAAAATTTACCTAAGAGACCCAAAAAAACAGGAAAATTTATCAGACAGTCCAGGAAAATTTATTTTTGAATCTGCGCTAATATACTAAAATTGCTCTCAATGAGATTTAATTCTGTCTCTTTATGCTTGGCCAAGTTTTTTTCTGGAAATCCGATCTTAAATAATGTAAACCATAAGAAGATTAAGTTCAAGAATCATAGTTCCCCAAAGCGGCCTGGATTGCGGGCGGCCTTAATATTTTGTCGGCCCGGGGGCCAAAAATCTTAAATTTCGGGCTCAATTTCGGCCCATTTTTCAAAAGCGGAACAAGGCCTGCGGGGTTGTGAGGTTTGATGCGGACCAGCCAGAAAATCGCTGTAATAGGAGCCGGAGCCTGGGGCACGGCTTTGGCCATCCATACCGCCCGCCAGGGTTTTTCTGTTCGCCTGTGGGCCAGAAGACCGGAACTGGCTGAGACTTTAAATCTGGAACGGGAAAACGAAAGCTTTCTGCCAGGTCTGACCCTGCCGCCGTCAATTGTGGCTACCTGCGACCATGAAGAAGCGGTTAAAGAGGCCCGGCTTGTTATCTGGGTCGTGCCCAGCCATGTTTTACGGTCAGTGGTCCGGGGATTTCGGCCTTACTTAACTTCGAAGACAATTTTAGTCAGCGCGGCCAAAGGCATAGAAGACGACAGTTTTGCCACCATGACCGAAATCCTGACCGAAGAAACCCTGGGTCTGACCATGCCTGTCGGCGCCCTGTCCGGCCCCAGTTTTGCCCGGGAAGTGGCTGAAGGGCTGCCGACGGCCGTAACCGTTGCTTTTGAGGATCTTCAGGTAGCGGCCCAGGTTCAGACCTGGCTTTCGGCGCCGGTTTTTAGGATCTATACTTCCGGAGACGTTAAAGGCGTAGAACTGGGCGGAGCCATGAAAAATGTCTATGCCATAGCGGCCGGCATCTGCGACGGTTTGTGTCTGGGGTTAAACGCCCGGGCTGCTTTTCTGACCAGAGCTCTGGCCGAGATGACCCGTCTGGCCGTCTCGGTCGGAGCCAACCCTCTGACAATCTCCGGGCTTTCCGGTTTAGGCGATCTGCTCTTGACCGCCACCGGGGATCTGTCCCGCAACCGGCGGGTCGGTCTTCGTTTGGGCTCGGGGGAGAACCTGACCGATATACTGGCAGGCCAGAGGGAAGTGGCCGAAGGAGTCAAAAACACCAAATCTCTGTGGGGTCTGGTTCAGGCCAACGGGCTTAACCTTCCGACGATCCGGGAGATTTACCGGGTTTTGTATGAGGGCAAAGCGCCCCGTCAGGGTCTGGTGGATTTGCTGACCAGAAGGCTTAAGCCGGAACTGGCCCCTGATTTGAAACCCCCGGAGTTCAGTGAAGGCTGATATGCGTCTGGGTTTATTCGGCGGATCTTTTGATCCGGTCCATTTAGGGCACTTAAGGGCCGCTGAAGAATTGTCCGCCCACTTTATGTTTGACCGCGTGATTTTTATTCCGGCTGCCCAGCATCCCCATAAACAGCCTGTAGGTTCGGCCGATTTCCGGCATCGCTTGGCCATGCTGAAACTGGCGATCAAAAATCGGCCAGGCTTTGAGGTCACGGATTTAGAAGAAAGTCTGCCCCGGCCCAGTTACACGGTTAACACATTGAGGGCTTTGAAAGAAAAGGAAAAAGGAGAATTATTTTTTCTGGTGGGGTATGATTCTTTTCAAAGCATCCGTAAATGGCGGGGCTACGAAGAACTTATGTCCCTGGTCTCCCTGGTCGTCTTCCGGCGCCCGGGGCAGTGGGCCCTGCCTGGGGACAGAGAGGCTTTGGGCCGTCTTTTAACCGGGATTATGGGCGGAGAGCCTTTGTGGGACGAAACCCGGGAAGCTTTTGTCCGGCCGGGCTTTAATCCGGTCCATTATTATCAGGGTTTGCGCCTGGATATATCTTCAACATACATTAAAGAACGTCTGGCTTACGGGGATTCGGTCCGCTACTTAGTCCCCGAGGAGGTCCGGGTCTATCTGGCCGGACACGGTTTATACAATCCAAAAAATTGAGGTGCTGATGATTCCGGTTTCTCCTGAGACGAATTTAAACTCCGGCGACAGCCGCCGTACTGGCCGGCCCAGAACTGTCCGGGTAAAAAAAACCACCGAATCCACCGCCAAGACCGGGACCGGGAAACCCAGGTCCGGTCCGCTTAAATCCAGCCCTTCGGTCGGCCCCACACCTCTGGCAGAAGAAGAAAAACCGGCTGGGATTCCGGCCGATCTTTTGACTGATCAGGAATCCAAGCCACCCCGGACACGGAAGAAAAAAATCGTCCCCCTGGCCCCCAGCGGCCGGGCCTTGGCCGAACTGGTCTTTAAAGCCGCTGCCGAGCATAAGGTTCACGCCCCGGTCTTACTGGATCTCTCGGGCCTGTCGTCGGTGGCCGACTGGTTTTTCATAACCAGCGCCCAGAATCCCCGCCAGATTAAGACCATTGCCGATAAAATTATCCAAAGGTCACTGGAGGCCGGAGTAAAACTTCTGGGTCAGGAAGGTCTCGTCTCTGGCGATATCCACTGGGCTCTGGTGGACTTAGGCGAGGTAGTGGCCCATATTTTTAATGACGAAACCCGGGCTTATTACGATCTGGAAGGTCTGTGGGCTGACGCCCCCCGGCTTTAGCCTCCCCGGGCGGGTAAATTCCCGCCGAAAAACCCAGGAAGCTGATCGTTCAGGGTCAAATTAATCTTGTTAATCAATTCTATTTATGGTAGACTTAGGATATTAAGGTGTGAAGAAAGCATGGTGGAGGCATAGAAATATTGTTTTTAGTACCTAACCGCACAACCGGTTTGAATCGGTCCTGTTTTTCAGGCCAAGGCCGTTAATCGCACCAGCTGAGACAGGGGGCTTGAAAATCCCGGGATTGACCGGGGAAGGCGGCCCCAGTCCGTTGCGTCTGCCGTAGGATTCGACCTGCGGCGGGGTGTTCAAATGCTTCGTCATCTTGAAGTCTGGGTTTGCCGATCAGCCAACGGCAGGTCTGAGGCAGGCCGGAATCTCTTCTGCGTAAAATGTCCCCGAGGGGAGCGGCCCGAAAGGGCGGCCATTCAACCCGCTGAGGGTATTAATTATTATAAGGATTCGGATACGGATACTTTGGTTCTAATAAATAAACTTAAGGAGACGGCGTTTCCTCTCCGGCCGGAAGGCAGGGGTTTCTACGCCGAAGATTCGGATGAGTGAAGACAGAAACAATCCAGCCGTCGCCGAACCGTCGGTTGATCTGTCAGAGGAAATGGATGCTTTCCGAGGGTTTCTTAAAACTCACGGCTACCGGGTGACGAAAGAACGGGAGGCCATTGCTGAGTCTATTTTAAAAAACCATGATCATTTTGATGTAGATGAGTTGTTTTTATATCTCCGGGCCAAAACTCCGGTGTCCAAGGCTTCAATTTACCGGGCTATTCCTTTGATGATCGAGTCGGGTCTTCTGGCTGAAGTTTATTTGGAAAACGGCCATATGCATTACGAACGGGTTTACGGACGGGAACATCACAGTCATTTAAGATGCCTAAACTGCCACCGTATATTTGAGTTTTCCGCTCCGGAACTTGGTCAGGTGGAAAAACGAATCTCCCGTCAGGAAGGTTTTAAAAGCGAAGGGCATAAATTTGAAATTTGGGGTCTTTGCTCGGCCTGTCAAGCGGAGAAAAGGTAGCCTGGGCCTCAAAGCGAAAGTATTGGGCCTGACTGGGCTCATCTGTTGGAGTTCTCCATGTCAATAGGTTTGGATCGGCCGTTGGCCGCCAGACACAGGCTGGCCAATTTTCTGGGACTGGTTGTTCTGGTTGGCGTACTGGTCATTGTTCCGGAAGCCAAGGCCTCGGATTTTAAAATTTATGAGGGTTTCAAGACTCTGGCCCGGGTTTTCTATGAAGTCAATCAGCGCTTTGTAGAAGAACCCGACAATTCCGAGATGGTCCAGGGGGCTGTCCGTGGTATGCTCAATACCTTAGATCCCCACTCTTCTTTTATGACTGTCGAGGAAATGAACGAGTTTCAACAGGAATCTTCAGGCAGTTTTACCGGGGTCGGAGTGGAGATCTCCACCCGGGATCAGATTCTGACTGTGGTTGCCCCTATAGACGGAACCCCGGCCGCCAAAGCCGGGATGCGCTCCGGCGATCAAATCATTTCCATTGACGAGAAACCCACCAAAGATATGTCGGTCATGGAAGCGGTCAAAGCTATCAGGGGTCCCAAGGGCTCCAAAGTCGTGTTCGGGATCTATCGGCCCGGCCAGGACAAGATCATAACCATGACCATTATCCGCGACTTTATCCCCCTCCGGAGTGTCCGTTCCGAAGAACTGGCGCCTGGCATCGGCTATATCCATATTACTAATTTCCAGGGTGATACGGCTCAGGAAGTGGAGAAAGCTATCCGCACTTTGGGCGCCCCCAAACCTATGACCGGTCTGGTTCTGGATTTGCGAAACGATCCGGGCGGACTTCTGGATCAGTCCATCCGGGTCAGCGGCCTTTTCATGGGCCCGGTTCAGGTGGTGGAGACAAGAGGCCGGGTGGAAGACCAGAATGAGGTTTACACCTCGGAACAGGATGCTATTTTATCTTTGAAGTGCCCCATTGTGGTCCTGGTCAACGAAGGTTCTGCCAGCGCCAGTGAGATTGTGGCCGGAGCCATGCAGGACTATGGCCGGGCTGTCATCTTAGGGGCCAAAACTTTCGGCAAAGGTTCGGTCCAAAGCGTTGTCCGTCTGCCTGACGGCTCGGGTCTGCGGCTGACTACAGCCCGTTTTTATACTCCCTCCGGCCGGGCTATTCAGTCGGAAGGCATTACTCCTGACGTGGTAGTGCCCAGTCTTCTGCCTCCCAATATTAAAGCCATCAGGGAGACGGATTTGGAACGCCATTTACTGGGGGCCAATGAAGTCAGGGAAGACAGAAAGCCGGATAAAGACAGTGAGGCCGCAGATGAAGATGAGGATACCTTCTCCGGCCGGAAAACCGACGATAAAACAGTCGGCCGGTCTTCTGGCTCCAACAAGGATCGCAAGTCAGGCCGAAAATCATCCGATGACGAAGAAGGGCCGTTTTTAGACAAGCCTCTGTATGAAATGACTCTGGCCGAGCGTCTGGAAGTGGACAAGCAGTTAAGTCAGGCCCTTAAGATGCTGCAAAACGGCAAGGTTCAAAGCCATTTTACCGGCCCCCCTGTTTCTGTCCGGCCCCGTGGGTAAGGTCGCTTGAGCCTTGAATTTTGGGCAGTAAATATAATTTTCATGGCCAGGCGCTGGTCTGTATGGTGAGTGCCTGCCTTTTTTTTTGGTTTTTCAGGAGAACATATGCAGTCAACTGCTGATGGAACAGAGCCGCATCCTTTCCGGGATTCTGACTCGGTTCTGGATCCATCTTTGCCGGAGGAAGATTTAAACCGGCCTTTACCCGATTTAGACGATTCCTCCGAACACCCGGAAATCAGGGCAGTTCGGCCCAATTTTTTAACCTCAACCCGCTTTGCCGATCTGACTCTGCCACAGGAAATTATGAGCGGTCTGGATGCGGCCGGGTTTGAGTGCTGCACTCCGATTCAGGCTCAGGTTATTCCGGTGGCCATGGATGGCTATGACATTGCCGGTCAGGCCCAGACCGGGACCGGCAAAACGACGGCCTTTTTGGTGCCCCTTCTGACCCGTCTTTTAAAAAGACCGTCCCTTCTGGTCGGCCTGCCGAGAGCCATCGTGGTCACACCCACACGGGAACTGGCTCAACAAATTTATAAAGACGCCCGGATACTTTCCAGTTTTACCAGTTTAACCCAGACTCTAATCATCGGGGGCATCGAATACCGTGAACAGGCTCAGGCTCTGGAGGCCGGCCCGGACATAGTTATCTGCACTCCAGGCCGGATTTTAGATTATTTAAAGCAGGGTGTTTTTGATCCCCGGGCCGTGGAAGTGGCTGTGGTGGACGAAGCCGACCGCCTTTTAGACTTGGGGTTTATCCGGGATTTAAAATCCCTTCTGTCGAAACTGCCTTCCTATACCCACCGTCAGACTATGCTTTTTTCGGCCACTTTAGATGAACGGGTCCTGGAACTGACGTACCAGTTCATGAATCCGCCCCAGTACATTACGGCCGAACCCGATCCGGCTTCCAAGGTTCAGATTAACCAGACTCTCTACCATGTCAGTTTAGAGGAAAAGCTGCCTCTGCTGCTGGGCCTCCTGGGCCGGGCAGAACACAGCCGGGTTATTATTTTCTGCAATACGAAAAGCGAAGTTGAGTGGCTGGCCAAGAAACTGGTCTTAAATAATTTCCAGGCCGAGGGCATTACCGGTGATTTGCCCCAGCCTAAACGTTTGAGATTAATGGAAGATTTTAAGCAGAAACGCCTCCAGATCATGGTGGCCACCGATGTGGCCAGTCGGGGTATTCACGTTGAGGATGTCTCCCATGTCTATAACTATGATCTGCCCCAGGATGCGGAAAATTATATTCACCGCATAGGTCGGACAGCCAGGGCCGGCAAGAGCGGTCAGGCTGTTTCCTTTGCCTGTGAGGATCATGTCTTTCATTTAGAAGCCATTGAAAATATTTTAGGCGAAAAGATCCCCGTAGTCTGGGCTGACGACGAACTTTTTGTGCCTGATTTAACTGCTGAAGTTAAACTTAAAGAACGGCCTCACAGCCGGAAAGGCCGGTTCGGCGACCGGAAACCTGATGACCGCAGCGACCGGGGACCGGCCACCAGGCTTGAAGACACCCGGTTCCGCAGTCCGGCTAAGAGCAGTCGTCCTGGCGGTATTTTCGGCTTGGCTCCCCGCCAGCCGCTGACAGAGGCTACCCCCGATGTCCGCCAGATTCTGTCTTGGACCCCGGCCGGTCTGGAAGGATTCCCGGAGCCGGAAAACCAAGGGGACAAAAAAGCTCAGGAAGGCCGTCGCCGCAAACGCCGCTGGAGTAAAGGCCCCCGCGAGACTGAGGCTCAGACAGCCCAGTCCGGCTTAAACCAGCCTCCTGAAAGCCTGGCTCCAAAAACCGTAGCCGAGTCTGAGACTTTATGTTTTACTGAAAAAGAATCGGCGGCGGACACCCTGGCTTCTGGATCGCCTTTGGATTCCGGGGCTTTAGAACCCAAAGGCTTCTTGCCGGTTCAGGGTCAGCCTTCGGCCGGGACCGCTTATGAGGCCCCCTTAGCCTACGAACAGGAGCCTTTGTCTGTTGAGGCGCAATCTTCAGCCGGGCCGGTTGAAGGCAAAAGTTCCGAACCTCAGGAGCCTGCGCCTCTGGTCGAGTTTCAAGAAGTGGCCCAGGAACCGGCGGCCGAAGAACCTCCGGCCAAATCCCGCCGCAGCCAGGTCAGGAAAAAAGCCGTCAGTCAGAAGCCGGTCCGGGAATCCAAATCGGCCCGGACTCCTCGGAAGTCCTCGGCTAAAGCTGCAACTTCTGAAGATAAATCCCAAAATCCGCCGGCCGAAGTCCTGGACAACAGCTTTTTGGGGTCCGCCGTCACGGCCGAAGAGTATCCGGACCAACCGGCTTTTGAGGCCTTTGAGCAGGCGGTTCAGTTAAGCGCCGTACCCGAACCCTCGGCTAAATCAGTCCCGGCTAAGACACCTAAAACGCCCCGGCCACGGAAATCTTCGGCTAAACCGGCTTTTTCCGAAAGTACGGTGGCTAAAAAAGCCCCTAAAACCAGATCCCAGGCTGTACCGGCTTCAGGCCCTAAATCGGAATCGGCCAAAAGTCAGTCCGAAAAGACGGGGGTAAAAAAATCGGCCGTTAAAAAAACTGCCAAAAAAACGGCCGAAGCCGGGTCGGCTGCGACAGCTCCGGCCGGTGATACTGTCCGGGAATAAGTCTTGGTTTTTGGAATTTTGTTCGTTTTCGGCTGATGAGGACTTTATTTCATGGGCAGCAAAACCGGGGCCCTGGGCATACTGTTTGTGGCGGCCCTTTTATGGAGTACATCCGGAGTTCTGGTCAAAGGGCTTAACTGGAACCCGGTAGCCATAGCTTCGGCCAGAGGCCTCGTGGCCGGGCTGACTATGTCCCTGATCCTGCCAGGCGGTTTTCGGCCCAGGAAACTTAACCGGCCTCAGGTTTTCAGCGGTTTTTGCCTGGCTTCCCTGTCTATCTGTTATGTCAGCGCCATCAAGCTGACGACGGCGGCCAACGCCATTGTCCTTCAGTACACCGCTCCTTTGTGGGTGGCTCTTCTGGCTCCCTGGATCTTAAAGGAAAAAACGTCCCGGACGGACTGGATTTTCATCATTTTAATCTTCGGCGGGGTGGTCCTTTTTTTTCAGGACAGCTTAAGTTCGGAAGGCTTCTGGGGTAACATCCTGGCTCTGGTCAGCGGCCTTTTTTTCGGTGTCCAGGCCTTGGTTTTACGTTTTAGGAACAATTACCTGCCGGCCGGCGGACTTATTCTGGGTAACTACCTGACGTTTATTCTCGGCCTATGGGCCTGGTCAGGTCCCTGGCCGGGCTTCGGGGATTGGTTCATTTTAATTTTATTGGGCGTATTTCAGATGGGCATTCCCTATTATCTGTACGCCTTAGCCGTGCCCAGGGTAACTTCTTTGGAGCTGGTTTTGGTGACCATGCTTGAGCCGGTCGTAAATCCGGTCTGGGTCTATCTTATGTACGGGGAAAAACCCGGGCCCATGGCTCTGTGGGGCGGTCTGCTGGTCATCGGGCCGGTCATATTATGGAGTTTATTGAAAAAAAGACCCGGTTCTGGCAGAGGTGGATTATCATAACAGCCTTTTGGTATTGTCAATAACCGCTACTTCGTTTCTAATTTAAGCTAAACTTCAGGAGGCGGCGTTTTTCCTGGCTTTTTGGCCGGGGTTCCCACGCCGAAGATCGGATGAGTCTTGACCCTTACAAAACTTTGGGTGTGGACACTAAGGCCAAACCGGAGGATATTAAAAAAGCTTATCGGAAGTTGGCCAGAAAGTTCCATCCTGACCTCAATCCCGGCAGTAAGGAAGCGGAAGCCAAATTCAAGGAACTGTCCGAAGCTTACGATATTCTGTCGGATCCCGCCAAGAAGTCCGAATACGACAATTTAGGCAAAGATGCTTTTTACCAGTCCGGTTTTGGCGGAACCGGTTATAAGCGGCCTAATTTTGAAACAGGCGAGTTTCCCTGGGCCGACATGTTTAATGATATTTTAGGCGGCGGAGCCAGATCTTCCCGCAAATCCGCCGGCGGAGGCGGTTTTTCCTTCGGCCAGAATTTTTCCTTTGGCCAGAAACCGAAAAAAGGCCCTAACATAGACTACTCTTTGGAATTGGATTTCCGTTCCGCCGTAAACGGGACTGATGTGACTTTAGAAAAGGACGTCCCGGAAATCTGCTCCCGCTGCAGCGGTCAGGGCGTGGTGGCTTCCGGCGCTGGGGTTAAAAGCTGTCCGGTTTGCGCCGGTCAGGGCAAAACTGTCGGACATCAGACCTTAAAAGCCCGCATTCCGGCCGGGGTCAGCGATGGGCAGGTTATCCGCCTAAAAGGTCAGGGCGGGGCAGGGGAGAACGGTGGAGGCAACGGGGATCTGCTCATTAAAGTCACTGTGCTCCCGGACAAAGTTTTTACCCGCCAAAATCAGGATTTGTACGTTGAGCAGCCGGTTTCCCTTTACGAGTGCCTTTTGGGCGGTTGGATGGAAGTGCCGACATTAAACGGGCAGTCTAACTTAAAAGTGCCGGCCGGAACCCAAAACGGCCAGAAGTTCAGAATTAAAGGCCACGGCGTACCAGCCGTTGGTCAGAAAAAAGCCGGAGATCTCTACATAACGGTCAAGGTCTCTCTGCCCGGTAAGTTAAGCTACGAAGCTGTGGAACTGGTAAAAAAACTTAGCCAGTCCGCCCCGGTAAAGTTTGAGATCTAAGGCATGCCCGACAGTGCGCTCAAATCACAAAGGGGAAATAAGACAGGTTCTTTTAAAACCGGCTCCTCGGAGATTTTGCACGGGGCGGGCCAGCGTCTTAAAGCTTTGTACAAAGGTTTTGTCCGGGAGGATAAGGTCCTGATCATTATCACTGCCGATCCAGATTCCCTGGCCTCGGCTGTGGCCTTTAAAAGGCTTATGTGGCGAAGGGTTGCTCAGATTACCGTGGCCAGTACGAACCGGGTTCGGCGGCCCGATAATCTTCATCTGGTGGCGGCTTTAAAACTTAAGCTGCCCCTGCTGGCGGAGCTTAATCTGGCCGACTACACCAAACTGGTCATTTTAGATTCCCAGCCCCATCACTGTGTCCAGACAGAAAATCTTCATTTTCAGGCCGTAATTGATCACCATCCTTTAGGTCCGGCCGGCGGCGGCCCGGAGTTTTTTGAAGTCCGGCCTGATTATGGGGCCACAGCCACCATATTTGTCAATTATTTAAGAGCTGCCAAGATAAAACCCAATCTGGTTTTGGCTACAGCTTTATTTTACGCCATAAAAACCGATACCCAGAACTTCGTCCGCCAGGGACAATTGGAGGACATGGCCGCCTTCAGGTGGCTTTATCCTTTGATTAACCAGTCTCTGCTTTCGGCAATTGAGCGGGCGCCTATTGACCGTACATCATTTAAAGTTATGCTGGAGGCTTTAGGCCAGGCTGTCTTTCACAAAAATTTTGCCTATACTTTTGTGGAAAAATTAGATCACGCCGATACTTTAGTCTTAATAGCCGATTTTTTAATGCTTATAAACGGAGTCAGCCGGGCCGTAACAAGCGGAGTGGACAAAGACAAACTGGTCGTTGTTTTAAGGTCAGCCGGACTTAGAAGCCACATAGGTCATCTTGCAAAAACTGCTTTCGGAGCTTACGGTTCGGCCGGCGGGCATAAGAACATGGCCAGAGCGGAAATGGAACTGAGCGATCTGGACCCTAAAATTGTATCTAAACCGGGCCAGATAAGTCGGTTTGTTCATCGCCGCCTGACTGAGTCACTTAGCCGGAAGAAGCCCCTGGAACACAAGAGCAGCGAAGAGAAATCTCAAGAGCCTAAACCGGATAAAACTCCTTAGGGACTGCGAGATAATAATTTGTGAAAACGTAGAAATCCGCATAGGTTCCGATGCCAAACATTATGCAAAAATACAGTATACAGTATAAGGAATTTATTTTTAGTAAATATATTTAATTCAAAAATAGATCTTTTTATGTCTGGAAAATTTGTTAAAAAATAATTTGTGAAAACCCATAAGGTGTGTTCTTATGTTCCCATGTCAGATTACATAACCATTTAGATTTGGCGGTGTCGTTAGAACATGGCACGTACACAGATAAAGCGGATGTTGGGCGATTATTTATCTCCGTCTCTGAATGAAAAACAACGCTGAATGTTTGCATCGACGCTTGCAAACAACTACGGATATAGCTGAGGAAAAGTTGTGCATTAAGAAACTGGTGTGGTGATGACACGATAACAGCCGGGAAAAGAACTCTCAATGAAAATAATGATGGTAGCAGTGAGAGAGTCCGGAAAATGGAGCGGCCCTAAACTTGCAGATTTTCGTTACCCAAACATACAAGATTGCATACGTGAAATAGTTGATGCCAGTATCTATGGAGACCCAGGTAAGGTACTGTCATGTACAACAGAATCGCTAAGAAAGATAAGCGCCCACATTGGCATCAAAATATAATATCAAAACTAGTTATCCGTAATTCCCGGTTTTTTTTAAGGCTACACCAATTAGCCATTTTTTATTTGCCATTATTCAATAAATTTGATTTCTAAACGCTTTTTTATTTATTTTTGGCACTTTTTAATATT
>JAISEL010000055.1 GCA_031264185.1 Deltaproteobacteria bacterium | reverse complement strand
AGGCCGTCAATGTTTGAACCGACGGATTCCCGACATGGAGACAATGAAGAGCGAGGTCAATGCCTGGCAGAAAGACAGGAACAATCGGACTTCCAACATAAAATGGCAATTTACTGCATCTGATGCACGGGTCAAGCTTAAGCGTCTTTATCCATCAAATTAGAGGTTACAGGGTATTAGGTCTCAGACCCGGCTAAAGCAGCAAGGCCGTAGAGGTTCTGTTTTTGATGTGCTTGCTCGGAGCTACACAAACAGAATACATTTTCAGGAAGTCCAGCTGTATTTCGATCCGACAATACTCCAACGAAACGTACTTGCAGCTTCCCATTTGTTCGCTGAAACGGCGGGAGAAGTGGCTAAGGCGGAAGTTACGGCGTCTGAAATGCCGTACATATCAAGTATCAACATTTTTGGGCATACTGATCTCTGCCGCAAGGAAAACAAGGGATTACTCCAGCCTATCCATTTAGTCTGTGATAAAGAGCCGCGTAATTTGGCCATACGGCAAATTTCGGTTTTCAATATTCAGCTGCCTTATCTCATTTTAGTCAAGGAAGAATTCTCGAATCCCTTTTACTGTTCGTGTAGGCGCTGTATGAGATGCATTTCAATAACAGATTGCCTGTTGAGATATACGCGATGGAACCCGGAGTAAAATAATTTATCAAGAGCGATCTCGGAGCAGAGAAGTTTGTCAATCGCTATGACGAGGTGTCTGCCGATCAGGAAGTGCGCAAAGAATATCTCGACTGGCATATGTGCACTTTGCGCGATAATGCCAGACTGCGAGATGCCAAAGAAAAAGGTCTGGAAGAAGGCCTGGCAGAAAACCTGTCAAAAAACCAGGTAAAAATGGAAAAAACGCCATTGTCACGAAACTTTCAGTCAAGCAGATTGAAAAATTAACTGGTTTGACCAGAGCAGAGGATAGAAGAGGAACTGCGACGGGCAGTGAAACTATCCAATTTGATGTTTTTGTTATGGTTCAATAAAACAGACATGGAGAACCAAAAACATGTAATAAGATCAGTGACTATTTGGGGTCGAAATGATACAGTTTCATCGTTTTAGCCAATATTACTAGTGGACATGATCATTTATTACAGTATCATTCAGGTGTGACAGCAGACGGAAAAAGATGTGTCGGTACGCTTTAGTGTAAAGTTGGCTGATTGCAGAGGTGGTTCTTTCTTTTGCCTTCTTTTGTTTGTCCTGGACAAGATCAAATTATTTTCCTATTTTTTGATCAAAATGAGTTTCATATTGAACACGTGCTGCCCAAAAAAAGGAACAATTACGATGGATGGGTGAAAGATGCTTGAGAGAATTGTCTTTTAGGATTCTTGATAATTTCATTCCGCTAAAGTTGGACTTTAACTCAAATACAGCCACGTAAAAAGTCCGATTTTTGAAAATTAGATTTATAACACTTTGATGTTATTTTATTTTTTGATCATCACTCATGAGATATCGCCGTTATTGGAAAGATTGGAAAGGATAACGGATTTACTCCAGTAAAAGGTATGATGTTTTTGTTGGAAAAAGAGAAAAAGAAGGGGTGTCTTTTGCTGTCTTATATTTTTACCATACTAATGGTAGTCTACTTGAAGCCATAAAAATCCTGAATAAAAATAATTGCTTTCAATGGTTGAGGTGAAAGCCGCCGACAGCCGACTGACTTTGGATGTATAAGTGAAGGAACCCAGAATAAAAGAAATTTTCGATAACAGCCCTGAAGGGAGTCAGTTTGTTGAGCGTCATGGCGGGGTTGCCGCCAGCCATGATGTACGATAAGAATATTGAGATTGAATTCTGGGCGCTAGTTTTGAAAAGTCACACGTATAAGGAGTAAATAAAGAAGAATTGAAAATTGAAAGAAGGTCTGGCAAAAGGCCTGATAGAAGAGGCACAAAGATTTTGTCGTAAAAGTTCCATTCAAATAGATTTAACAGGGAATTGGTCTTTCCAGAGCGGAGATTGAGGAACTGCAACAGCAGTGTAAACATCCAAAAGGGTTTATATATCTATATAATTGCGGTTCCTAAGAAAATCAGTCTGGATAACTTGAAATACGCAATGAAATCATGAACTTTTATGTGTCTAGGTTAGATCACCGACTCACCGACCGGCTCTGATGGAGGTTCCCGTGAAAGTCCACCTGGAAACCCTAAAACCCTTTATAAAATAGCAGGCTTTCATGGGGGCGAGGTGAATCCGTTTCTTGTCAAACGGTCTTAAGGGAGGTTGCCATGGAAAAACACCTCTATAAAGGGCTGGGCTACTACACATTTGATATCTTGGCTCCGTATAAAAGTCTTCGCCACGGAGTTTTCACCCGCTCGGGTCCGCCGGAACTGGGAGGAGAACTGACATTCAGTTTCCGCCCTGATATCCCCAACTCACAAGTTTTAAACAGCCTTAAAATGGCTGAAGAGGCTTTAGGTCTGGGCCGATCGGTTTTTGTGATGCAGACCCATTCCGCCAATATCTATGTCCAGGAGCCGACCGATCCTTACAGTCCACGAAGTCCTGAGGACCTGATCTATGGTTATGACGCTTTAGTGACTAAGCCAGGTCGGACTTTGCTGATTAAACTGGCCGACTGTCAAGGCATCCTTCTTTTTCATCCACCAAGTGAAGTTATAGCTTTAGTTCACAGCGGCTGGCGGGGCTCTAAACAAAATATTTTAGGTCAGACGGCGGCTTTTTTAAAAGAGAAAATGGATATTAAGCCAGAAGAGCTTCTGGCGGCCGTCTCTCCTTCTCTGGGTCCCTGTTGCGCTGAGTTTATTAATTATAAAACAGAAATGCCCGAAGAGTTTTGGCCGTACCTAAATCCGGCCAACAATCATTTCGATTTCTGGTCCATTACCCAAAAACAGTTAACCGGGGCCGGTCTTAGGCCTCATAATATTGAGCTGGCTAAAATCTGCACCAAATGTCAGCCCGAGTTTTACAGTTACCGCCGCGGTGAATCTGGCCGGTTCGCCTTTTTAGCCGGAGTTGTCTGATGGCTGATCCCAAAATCACTCACACTGAGGTCCTAAGTCTGACCCAAAGGGGCGGGCATATATTTCAGCTCATTGTCAAGGCTCCCCCCGGAGATTGGACAGATCCGGGCGTCTTTGCCAAATTAAGAGCTTGGGCTGAGGCGCCGTATGTCTATCCTCTTTTGGATCGACCTATTTCTGTTCATAGGTTTTCTAAAAACGGTCCAGAAAGAACATTGGAGTTTTTGATCCGGGAAATAGGTCCTGGTACGTCCTTTCTGGCCAAATTAAAACCCACAGATAAGCTTAAGATTACCGGTCCTTTGGGCAGAGGTCTCTTGAGTCTGGCTCCCGATATTTTAAGCCAGCCTCTCTACCTGGTAGCCGGGGGTATCGGATTAGCGCCAATGGCATGTGTTTTAGAGCTGAAACCTCCAAAGCCGCTCCTTTTTTACGGGGAAAGGTCAGGTTGTTTCCAGATTGACCGGGATTATCTGGCCTCCTTTGCTCCCGATTTTATGGCTTCCACGGAAGACGGCAGAGGTTATGGACAAAAAGGCCTGGTCACCGGACTTGTGCGGAAAGCTTTAGAAGTAGAAAAGAGAACAATCCTGGCCTGCGGACCCAGGGGAATGTTGGCAGCTCTGGCTCCGTTGGCCAGAAAGTTCGGGGTCAGGCTGTATGTTTCGGGGGAGGCTTTTTTTGGTTGCGGTCTGGGAGTCTGCCTTTCCTGCAGTCTGCCCTTATCAGATAAAACTCGCTTCAGGCTTTGCCAGGAAGGACCGGTTATAGACGGCCTGAAAGTGGACTGGGACAAAAGATGAGCGCTGATTTAAAAGTAAAATTGGGCCCTTTGACCTTAAAAAATCCGGTTATAGCCGCCTCGGGAGTATTCGGTTATGGTCTGGAACTGGCTGCTTTCTGTCCGCCCGAAAATTTGGGGGCAGTTATTTTGAAAGGTGTAGGGGCCGAACCCTGGCCCGGCAATTCGGGCCCCAGGCTGGTGGAAGCCGCCGGAGGGTTGGTTAATGCCGTTGGTCTGGAGAATATGGGCGTGGAGTCTTTGATAAAAAAAGTCTTGGCGCCTTTAAAAAAAAGAGGAGGGGTTATTGTCGGAGCCAACCTTATCGGCCACAGTTTGGAAGAGTACCTGGCTGTGGCTAAGAAACTGGCTGAGACCGAGGTTGATTTTTTTGAACTTAACGTCAGCTGCCCTAATCTGAGCCAGGGCGGAGCGGCCTTTGGGTCGGATCCGGAACTTACGGCCCGGTTAACGGAAAAAACAGTCCGGCTGGCCAGGGGAAAACCGGTTGTGGTCAAGTTGCCGCCTTTGGTGACCGACATTACCGAGGTAGCAAAAAAAGTCCAGGAAGCCGGAGCTACGGCTGTTTCTTTAATCAACTCACTGCCGGCTCTGGTCATTGACGCCAAAACCAGAAGAGCGGCTTTAGGCAATATCACCGGAGGCCTGTCCGGTCCGCCCATTAAACCTCTGGCTTTGAGGCAAGTCTGGCTCTGTGCCCGAGCTGTCTCTATACCGGTTATCGGGATAGGCGGCATAATGACTGCCGCCGACGCAGCTGAGTTTATTATTGCCGGGGCTTCGGCTGTGCAGCTGGGTACGGCTATTTTAGCTGATCCCCGGACGCCGCTTGCGGTGATAGAGGAGCTTGAAACTTACTTTAAAGAAGAAAATATCCATTCAGTTGGTGACTTGAAGGGAACAATAAAAGGGCCATGGGAATAATATAATGATTAAAGAGCGTTCATATATTTTCGGTTATGAATTAATGTTCGGATTCCTATCTTACCATTTTTGCGGCTTTGACAATACTATATCTTGTGAAAAGTTATATTTTACAGACAGAAGGCCTTGGATCCTAATGAGTATATAAGCAATGTATAGCGCTGAACAAATGGAATTTCTAAAAGTCAGGGCAGGGTATATTTGGTGGATGACACCGGATGAAGCCTTAGAATTTCCGAACAGGCTTATAGCTCAAATTATGGATATTGGCGTTGCTTCCGATGTCGGTAAATTAGAATCGCTGTTCAGCCGGCACCAATTGGCTGAAGTGATAAGATCGGCGGAAATTGGGCAGTTTCAGCCTAAATCCTGGAGCTTTTGGCATCGTCGTTTAGGCCTGGTCGGACCGTCAGATTCTATGCCTGAAATGCCGGTAAGAAAATGCGGCATTAATGAGTTCATACCAAGACACATTACTGATGGCATGAGGCTTAAAAATGTCAAATGAGCAAGATTTTCACTTTGAGGTATTGCCACCTGGGCAACAAAAGTTATGGCCTGATTTAAATCACGTTGCTGGTTTGAATTATACCCTGTATGGCGGGTCGGCCATAGCTTTGAGGCTGGGTCATCGTCAGTCCGTTGATTTTGATTTTTTTTCTTCGGCTCCTCAAAACTCTGAAATGTTATCAGAGGCTGTGCCTTTTTTAAAATCAGCCAGGCAAATTCAGGATGAACCGGATGCTAAAAGCTACTTGGTGACGGTTGGCGGTCAGGACGTTAAACTGTCTTTTTTTAATCGCTTGACAATGGGTCGGGTCGGTAGTCCGTCATTTACTCCTGATGGGGTAATGAGGCTGGCTTCGCCGGAAGATTTAATGGCCACTAAGGTTAAAGTAATTCAGCAAAGGGTTGAGGCCAAAGATTATCAGGATTTAGCGGCTATGTGCCGGGCTGGCTATGGTCTGAAAAAAGGCTTGGGT
Organism: Deltaproteobacteria bacterium; assembly: GCA_031264185.1. Taxonomy (GTDB): domain Bacteria; phylum Desulfobacterota; class Desulfarculia; order Adiutricales; family Adiutricaceae; genus JAIROO01. Next base: position 803 of record JAISEL010000055.1, on the reverse strand, counting down.
GCCGCTGAAACTATGTTTGCGCCTGATTTTTCTCCTATCTTAAGCGCTAAGACTATGATCTATTTTGAAGGCGGTAATTTACATGAGTTGAGCAGTTTAGACAGGCAGACTCTGGTCGAAGCCGTAAATTCATTGGACTTTGATAATATACCAAAAATAATCCTGGCTTCCAAAGACCTGGCCTGAAGGTTTCAGATTTCATTTTTAGAGGATTTCTTACTGGAAAAGGCCGGTTAGTTGAAAAAGTTTAACGGAAAAACCAGACTCGGCTGTTGACAGGCCTTAGAGTAGATACCGATCGGACTTAGACAGGTGAAAAATAGAATGGCGGCTTATAAGCCGTAAAAGACAAAGATAAACCACCCAAAATCCGTGATTTTAAAAATGGTGAAACATTTGCCGCAGCTCATTTTATGCAATATACGTAATTGGCTTCCATGTTTTCTTATAGATTGCAATCTTATTACGTATTGTTTTCAAGATAGCAGCAATATTTAATCTTAGCAATGGAGGAACTTCATGAATAGAATTCTGAGTTTTACGTCAGAAAAATTAACTATGGCAGCGCATTCAGGAATAACCGCAGCAATACTCAGGAATTTAACACCAGCATTATTGTCTTTATTACCTCGGCGGATAATTTTGATAAATTATAAACACCGTACCATTTAAGGATATTGTGGTATTAAAACTTTTTTATCCTTACCACAAACAGAGAATAGATATTGCATTATTTTTATTGCATAATATATGCATGAAAACAATTGAACCTGCCAACACAACAAAAACGTATCCGCAGATGA
>JAISEL010000146.1 GCA_031264185.1 Deltaproteobacteria bacterium | reverse complement strand
CACTTTGGAGTCTCCAATAACCCGGCTGAGGATTACTACTTTGTCAACATAGGAGATGCCCGGGCTACCAGCTCCACCGGTCTTAGGATCGGCGGAGACGCTAAAAATGATATCTGGGGTCAGGGCGCGGCCGGAGCCGGTCCTTTAGCCGGACCAGGATGCTGTACTGCCGGCTACAGTTCTTTAGACGGACAGGCCGGATTTACCAGCGGCGAAACTTTCAGTTACGGCTACAACTGGGATTGGACGGAAAACAGAGATTCAGCCTTACTGACGGGGCGTTATCTGGCCGGACGCTACACTGTCGGTTCCAGCGAGAGTCTTCAGGATCTGGTCAACAAGGTTAATCTGGGCACCCAGAGCCGGGTAGGAGTTCAGTTTGACGCAGCCGCCCTCCAAAGCGCCGTTGTAAACGGCGGAACAGTGGCCGTCTGCCTTGGAAATGAGGCTTACTATTGGGGCGTGACAAGTGTCGCTGTCGGCGGAACTGAGATTACCCCTACATTTCAGTACACGAATTCAACCTCCGGAATTCAACGGGGAAACGGCGGCTATTATGCGTCCGGGGCGTTGAGGGCTCTGCTGCAGAACGCGATTAACGTGTCCGTCACCTCAACGGTGGCCGGAGAAGAGAGCGCTGCCGCCGGATTGGCTGCTCTATTGAGCCAGCTCCGTTCAAACTTGACTGGCTGCGCAATTTTAACGACTACTGCTTTTAGCGCAAGTGCTCTTGGAACATTAGCTTTTTATAATAATATCGGAATCACTTCATCTAATCCTCTGCTGGCAAGCGCCAATTACGCTACCGGTATATATAGCTGCGGCTCAAGTTATACTACTTCTGCCACCCTGGCCTCAGCTCTCGGGTTCACCCAAGTTACAATGTCAATTGGCTCGGCCATCACCACAGCAGCTGGTATGCCAACCATTAATAACGCGTTTTTTCAAGCCTTAGGCTTACTGTCTGGAAGCAGTAAGGTTTCCGGACCTATTCCTACTGGAATTTTCGTAAGCGGTAATTTCTGGACAGACAGCGCTGCAATGGCTTTAGCTTTAGAGGCTCAAGAAATACGGATCGATGTCGAAGGATGGACACTCCGACCAAAAGCTGCGGCGGATTTTATCACTGTGGCAGATCTGCAGGCAATGGGATTCACCTCAGGACAGACAACACAATTTATTGGCAGCGGTGATATTTGGGTAAGCGCGGCTACCGGACTTTGGACCCATCAGCGCGGATTAGCTTCAGCTCTGGGAAATTTTAGCGCAATTATTTTTTCAGCCTGCTCTAAGTCTGTTTTTTCGGGATATAATGAAGTCAATATGGCTATGAACAGTGCTTATTTACGTTCTGTCTTAGATTCAACTGGGTTTGATTTTAATCTCAATTCAGCAACTTTCAGCTTTGGACTTTATTTGGATTACACTGGTGGAAGTGCCTGGACAACTTCATACCAAGTTTGGGATAAAATGGTCTCATTGCCAACTACTCCATATGGAGGTATGGAATTTACCTTTAATTATATCAGCGGTACCGCTTCTGACTGGTCTTCATTGGCAACTTTAGTAAATGCTCAATTAGCTGCCGCCGCAGGCTCTACCTATAATTGGAACAGAGAAATTACGCAAGTCGGTGACGGATATACGGAGGCCATTAATAACTACAAAGCAGCTCTGGCGGCTGCTCAAGGAGGTACAGCTGTCGGATATAACACTGAACTGATGAAATTAGGCGATACATTTGGCGACATGATATCAAAATTCTGGACCGCCATGCCGGCAGGAGTAACCTCCCAAATAACAGCAGTCAATGGACATACTGAAGCAACTTTGGATGTAGCGTTTTATAATGCTGTCTCTGCCCTAAACAACCTGATTGACGCTGATCAGATAACTGCTGCCGATGTGCCTGACTCACTGCTTGACATTGCCAATATTTTTTCAGTTCAAGGCGCTGATATCGTGACTGTCCTGAACGGTGGCGCTATCGACAGCAGTAAACAGGCTTATCAGGTCGGTGACATGCTGTCAGCTCCATCGGCATTTACGGCCAGAGCCCTGGCCTCGGCTATCAACAGTAATTCCGGCAGCCAGTTCTGGGCTATGGTTCAGTCTTTTGACTCCAACGGCCAGTCAGCTGATATGGTCTACATTTTCACCAAAGAGGGCGGCAATTATAACGATCTGCTTGCCTGCGATGTGGCCGGCAGCAATTCAGCCTCAAGGGAAGGACTGAACTCAATTAGTTTTGAAAACGCTGATACCACCAAGCACAACCAGTCCGGCACCTCCTTCTCCCTGGGCGGCCAGCATTGGGGGACCATGAAACCTATCCAGTCCCGAGCTCACCTGGGTAACGAGGTCTGGAATCTGACTTTAAACGGCCGCGATGTGGGCTCCGAAAGGGATCTTTGGATAGCCAATGCCCTGGAAATTGAGACCCCGGCTCTGGATGCCGGTATCATCAACGGTATGGACCGGAACAGTTTCGTCGAGATCCAGAACGCCGAAGACGGTCCCTGGGTCGGAGCTGAAATTAGGACCCAGTCGGCCGCTCAGGCCGCTTTGGACGCCATTACCGAGTCCATCAACACCAAAGACAAGATCAGGGCCGATTTAGGCGCTCTCCAGAACCGTCTGGAGAATACCATGACTAACCTGACTGTCCAGGCCGAGAACCTCCAGGCTTCGGAGAGCCGTATTTCGGATGTGGATGTGGCCACTGAGATGACTGAGTTCACCAGGAACAACGTCCTCTCCCAGGCCGCCACCTCCATGCTGGCTCAGGCCAACAGTCTCTCCCAGCTGGCTTTAAGTCTTATCAGGTAAAAAGCTTCAGGTGAGATTTAGCCTGTTAAGCCCTCGGGTGCCCGCCGCCCGGGGGCTTTTTCTTTCGGTTTAAACAATGAGTCTTCAAAAAAACTAAAATAATGGATCTGCCGCAGTAAAATGTTATAATAAAGCGGGTAAATTGTCATAATTTTGAAATTAAAAGGAGCCTGAATCCAAAAGCCTCCTGAAAATTTTTTTCATAGTCCGAGGCCTTTGGATACGGGGAGGCTTTGGTTGGAGTTTCGGGCAGCCCAGGCCTCAATTACCTTGTCCCGCATCTTAAAATATCCGGTCTAAAAAGGCTTTAGTTTAGACGGAAAAGTCAGGTGGATTTTGGTCAACCAAGCTGATTCGAGTTCCGCTGCCTCCCTCCGCTGTCCGGCCTGCGGCATTATGGTCCGGCTGCCGGCTGATACCTGCCCGGTCTGTCAGGCCAACATGCGGACCGGTCTCCGGCCGGCTGACGCGGAAAAGACCAGTTTCTGGCATAGGCGCTGGGGCCGGTTAGCGGTCATCCTGCTTCTGCTCATCGGTCCGCCGTCGGTCTACCTGATCGGCTACGGGGATCTGGGCGATCTAATGAAAGGCGGCATGGCCAAGTTCGGCTTGGAGCACTGCGCCGAGCCAAGAAACCGCTGGGACGACTTTAATCAGGATGATTTTGAGAACTATGTCCGGTCCGGTTACACCAACTGGAAAGACGACAAACCCACCCGGCGGGTAGGAGAAAACCCGAACGGACCGGAAAGCCCACTTATGGCCGCCAGAAGCCGGGAGCAGAAACTTCAGTACCAGGACACCCGGACTTATTTCGCCAGTTCTTTGATGTCCGACGGACCGTCGAAAACTTTAAAGCCGGATGACAACTGGTATCTCCGCCTCAACGGGGAATGGGAAGTGGCTTTTATCCAGGGTGAGGGCACACCTAACGAAAGAATCATTGCCGGTGAGTGGAACTATGCCTGGATTAATAACGGTGAGGCCCTGCAGGATGTCCTGACCCTGCCTTTCCGCTGGCTCAAACCGCCGGCCGGGGTGCCTCCGATCCTGATTACGACCATCCGCCACTTTAATCCCATACGGAACGCCTGGGAAGGCTTCCATATCCAGTCCGGCCAGATGTTCTATTTCGGAGCTGTCCGCAATAACGCCAAGATTGTGGAGACTTACAAAATAGAAAACGGTCCCATTATGGTCTGGGTATTTGACAACATGCTGAACGACTCTTTCCAGGTGACCATCAGTCAGTCAGTTGACAACGGCTCTACCTACCAGACTGTAGGCAGCCTCTGGGCCAAAAAAAGGTCCTTCGCTTCCAAGGAATAGCATGCCAGTACACCTGGACGCCCAGCCTCTGGTCGTGGCTGAGATAGGCGGCAACCACGGCGGCGACCCTAACCGGGCCGCCGAACTGTGCCGGATGGCCTCTAAAGCCGGAGCCAGAGCCGTTAAATTTCAGGCCTATAAAACTGATCTTTTCCTCCACCCCGAAACAGTTTACTACCAGGATTTGGCCAGGGAAGAGCTGCCCTTTGAGGCCCTGAGCTCTTTAATTGCCCTGTCCCATGACCTGGGTTTAACCGTCGGCCTGACTGTCTTTGGCCCGGAAGGTCTGGAACTGGCCGAAATGACCGGAGCCGATTACCTCAAGATTTCGTCCGGGGATCTGACTTATTACTCCTTAATAAAACAGGCCGCCCTGCTGCCGCTGCCCTTGGTTATGTCGACCGGCGCCTCTTTGGAAGAGGAAATCACGGCCGCCGCCTCTTTGGTGCCTCCTCCTAACCCCATTCTGCTCCAGTGCACTTCCCTTTATCCGGCTCCGGAAGCCAGCCTGAACCTGGCCGTTTTAAGCCGGTGGCTGGAAATGGGCCTTTCGGCCGGACTGTCCGACCACAGTTTGGACATTACGCCGTCTATGGCCGCTATGGAAATGGGCTCCATTATGGTGGAAAAGCACTTTACCTCCAGCCGCAAGTGGCCCGGCGGCGACAACTCCATGAGCATCCTGCCGGAAGAGCTTAGAGTCCTGGCCTGTTTTGCCAAAAGATGCTCCGCTTTCCGGCCTTCTGACTTTTCTTTGGTTCTCCTGAAAAACCAGCCTCTGCCGGCCTGCTGGGGCAGTCCCGTTAAACAGATTCAGCCGGGCGAAGACCCGGCTCTCATCAGGCGCTGGGCAGTGGCGGCCAGAAACCTGAGCCGGGGCCGGTCTCTGTCACCGGACGATATAGTCTATCTGAGAGTCCCGCCCGGCCCGGCGCCTCTTCTGGCCGCCAATGTTTCCGTAGACAGTTTTGAGGTCAGAAATCCTGTCCCCAAAGGCCGTCCGGTAGCTCTGGCCGACCTGGTGAGCCTTGGCTGAAAAGCCAGTCATGGCCATTGGTCCCAAAAGCCGGACTTCGGTTAAGTCCGCCTCAAATGTTCCGGCTCAAAGGCCAATAATAGGCCTGCCGGTGGGGGAATTTATGGCCGGACCAAAGATTCTGCTAAAAAAGCTGGTCGGACTGAGCGATATGCTGGAAATAAAAGCCTATCCTGAACCCCAGTGGCTGCCTCAGGCTAAACCCCGGGCCTTTCACTGGAATTACGGGTTTGTTGAGGATGATTTTTTTGACCTTTTTCCTTTAATTGGACCGGAGCTTAACGGGTCTTTAATGTTCAGCGCCGATTTGGGACCTGCGGCCAAAAGACGCCAGGGGCCTTTTCCCGTAACCAGGGTATTAAAGCCCGGGGAAATAGAAAAAACTATGGGCAAAGCCGTTGAGTTAATCAGAAAATATTATTCCGGCCCGATTGGGGCGGAAAACTATAACTTCTACCCGACCGGTCTGTACGAAGGCGTCTGTGAGCCGGATCATATAGGCTCCCTTCTGGAAAAGTTTGATCTTTTCCTGGTTTTGGATGTGGCTCACGCTCTCGTTTCGGCTCATAATCTGGAGCGGCCCGGATGGTCTTATATCCGTGAGCTGCCGCTAGACAGGGTCAAAGAGATCCATCTGTCCGCCCCCTATGTGCCTGCGGCCAAAAAATACCTGGCTGTGGATACCCACGAACCGCCCGGGGAGCGGGAGTGGACAATCCTGAAATGGCTCCTTAAGAAAATTGGTTCAGCCTCGCCTTTGATAGTCATTGAATGTTATCAGTCTCCGGAAATAGTCTATGAATCTTATTCTAAACTAGTTGAAATTTTAAATTCTATGAATTAAAACCATATTTATAAATGTTATTGTATTATAAAACATAATTAAATAAAATGCAGTTTATATAACATTTTTTAAGTATACACATATACACATATAAAATTAGATATAAACATGTTAAAACAGAAAAGGGCCAATAATCCAATAAAAAGTAAACAGGCATTTTTGACGGAATTTGGTATAATGTTTCGGCTTGAGGCCGTAGATAATCCTGCTGCCGAACGGCTCTTTAAAACCGCAAATTTTTGATGAAATTGAGATCTTCAGTCTGCTTTCTTTGGACAAGGATTTTTAGGAAGACAAAATAGTTTTAAAAGCTGTTATTGTCTTATTTTTAATGTTTATTAGCTTAGATATTTGTAATTTTATCTAATACATCAGACACTGCTTTTTAATTTGTTTTTCAATATGTAAATATATTTATATATTTATTTTAGTCAAAATTAATTATTTTAGATAAAAATTATATAAAAAGTTAATTTTAAATCTTTTTGTTTCATTTTACTTTTTAATAAACCTGTATTTTTTTTGTTTATTATCTGCCTTTCAGACCGTAGATTTCCTTACGATAATATCCCGGCCACCTTTGGCCAGGCTCTGTTTCGAGGTGTTTTTTAATGACTGATATGCAAGCGGGGTGGGTGTGCGACCCTCAGTTAAGGCTGGATCGTAAAAATTCCTTTGACGCCTCTCTGGTTGTGGGTACGGCTCGTTTTAACCGTGATACCGGGCGGGATCAGATGGTCCGCCAGCCTTTCGCCAAATATATCGATCCCTCGACCGGCCTTATTCAGCTGGATAAAGTCCGGGCCCGGAATTGTCCGGTCTGCGGCTCGCCTCCCGGTCCTGGCCTTTTCGTTAAAGACGGCTTCCGCCATGTCCGCTGCCCTGCCTGCGGGCTGGTTTATGTCAGTCTAATCTTGCGGGAAGACATTTTAATCCAGTACTGGCGCGAGGAGATGGCCTGGAGAATAATCTTGAAATCCCAGCCTCAGCTGGATATGGATATTTTAAAGTTCGGCTACGGACTAGATCTGGCCTCGGCCTACCTGAAAGGTCCCAAAGACCTGCTTGATATAGGAGCCGGCAACGGAGATTTTGTTTTAATGGCTCAGGAGCAGGACTGGAGCGCCGTAGCTATGGAACTCAACCTGGAGTCGGTGGCCAGTCTTGAACGCTCCGGAATCAGGGTCATTGTCAAACCCTTGGAACTGACCGATATTGAGCCCGGGGCGTTCAGCCTGATTACCATGTGGGAAGTTCTGGAGCATCTCACGGAACCTAAGAACATCCTGTTTGAGGTGCGGCGGATTCTGAATGAGGACGGCGTACTTTTAATCATGGTTCCCAATGTCAATTCCTTAGTCACCCGCCTTTTGCATGAAAGAAGCGATACCTTCGGCGGACACTCCCACTTGAACCATTTTAATCCCCAATCCCTGACCAGACTTCTTGAGATTATGGGTTTTGACATTCTGGAGATGGAAACAGTCATTACCGAGCTGGGTACCATCAACAACTATCTGGGGTTTGAGGATCCTTATCTGGGGGAGGCTCCGGTCTTTTGCCGGGAACTCACTCCGGAATTCATCCACCAAAACCTCTGGGGCAGCCGCCTGTTAGTTCTGGCCAAACCCTCCGCTAAGGCCATGCCGTGATTTTAGGCGTCATTCCGGCTAGAGGGGGCTCCAAGGGCATCAGCCGCAAAAACATTAAGCCCATAGCCGGGCATCCCTTAATCGCCTGGACCATTCAAGCGGCCCTGGAGGCTGAATTTCTCGACCGCCTGGTGGTCTCCACTGAAGATTACGAGATCGGCATGGTGGCCCGTTCGTACGGAGCCGAGATTTTAGACAGGCCTGCGGAACTGGCCCGGGACGAAACTGTCAGCCGCCTGGTGTTAGAGCACGCTCTGGATGCTTTAGGCGGCGACGAGGCGGTTTTGCTTCAGGCGACCAGTCCCGTCAGAAGGCCGGGATTGATTGACCTGATCATAGACTTCTACAAGTCCGGCGATTACGATTCCGTGGCCACCGGTTTCGAGCAGCTCCAGTATCCGCCTCACGGGGTGGAGCATCGCCGGCAGGACATAAACAGCGTTTTTGTTAATGACGGCTCAGTCATTATCTCAAGTCAAGTTACCATCAAAAACAGAAGCCTTTTCGGAACCAAGGCCGGCACTGTGATTACCAGCCGGGAAGAAAATGTGGATATTGATGACGAGTTTGATTTCTGGCTGGCCGAAAAAATCCTGGAAAAGGCTTTAAGTGAAGGCTGGTTGACATGTCCCAAAATCTTATAAGCTTTAAAATCGGCTGTTTAGCTAAACCGTTTATTATTTTATTTCTGTCTCTCTTCCTTTTTCCGGGCCTAGGGCTTTTACGGGGAGCGGATCCGGCTTCCGCCGCCGACATCCGGGATTATTTCCTCAAAGTTCCCGACGGCCGGGCCCACGGATTATCCTCGGCCGCCCGCCAGGAACTTTTGAACAGGGCGGCCCAGAAGACCGGCTACACCATTCCCAGCGAGGACGGTTTCTGGGTCGTCATTCACGGCGGCACCTCCCTGACCTTATTCGGCAACCACCGGGCGCCCATCGTTTATAAGACTTTTTCCAGCAAACTCAGATGGCAGCTTCTGGCCATCTGCCAGAGCCGCCAGACCTCGGGGCCGACCGAAAAGGATCCGGCTTCCCCGGAAAGACTTTACGATCTCTTTCTCATGCAGATAGATCAGAATGACGATTTAAATACGGCCTCCATTGATAATTTTCTGCCCCCCATCTCTGTCTTGGATTTTGTGACCGCCGATACGACCCGAGACCGACGGGCGGTCAGAGATTTGGCTGTAATCAACGAATATTTCTCCCAATGTCTGACCTGCCACGCCAGCGTCTTAGATCCCCAGACTCTTGATATCCTGACCGTGACCAGCATCAGCGGCCACTCCTGCTCGGGCTTTCTGGCCCAGTTTAAGCTTCTGCCTCTGTACTGGAACGGGGAGTATTTCATAAAGCCTCACGACCGGGCCGCCCCGCCCGAGGACCGCCGGGCCGTCGACCCCCAGAAACCTCACGGACCTTATTACAGGCCGCCCAACGAATAGGCATGGACCAAAGGAACTTTAAGCTTCTGATAGCCTATGAGGGCACCAATTTTCTGGGCTGGCAAAGACAAATGGAAGGCCCAACTGTCCAGGGACTTTTGGAAGATGCTCTGGCCAGGGTCTGCGATCATCAGGTCACTTTACACGGCAGCGGACGGACCGACGCCGGAGTCCACGCTGCCGGTCAGGTGGCTAATTTTTTAACCGCCTCGGCCCGAACGCCCAGGCAGCTTGTCCTGGGGGTTAATTCCCAGTTGCCCCCTGAAATCGCCGTATTAAAAGCCGAAGAAACTCATTCAGATTTTCACGCCCGCTTTGACTGTCAGGGAAAATATTACAGCTATGACTATAATGTAAGTCCGGTCAGAAACCCCCTCTTATGCCGCCAAAGCTGGTTCATAGGCAGCCGGCTTGACTGGGATTCGGTGGCCGCCTCATTTGAGTATCTATTGGGTGAACACGATTTCGCGGCTTTCCAAAGTCACGGCAGCCCGGTTAAATCAACCGTCAGGACCCTGACTAAATTGGAACTGACTCAAATCGGACCGGAACTGGTCCGGCTGTCGGTTTTCGGGACCGGTTTTTTACGGCACATGGTCCGAACCATAGCCGGAACCCTTTACCAGGTCGGTTTAGGTCACCTTAAATCTTCTGATTTGACCTTGATTTTAGAAGGAAAAGACCGGAGAAAGGCCGGGGTGATGGCTCCGGCTCAAGGCCTTTGTTTAAGAAAAGTTTTTTATCAGGACTGGCCTTTTTAAAAGCACTTTTTTTCGCTGATACCCAGCGGAGCCGGAAAATTTGGAAAAGCCCCACAGCTTTTCGGTTCAGCTTCAAAGGCCAGGATTTAAAGCGCTATTGAGGTTTGAGAAAAATGAAAAGCCCCCGGGAGACTGTCTCCCGAGGGCTTAAAAGGTTCCGTCTTACCTGAAACCTTTTACCTGATAAGACTCAAAGCCAGTTGGGAGAGACTGTTGGCCTGGGCCAGCATGGAGGTGGCGGCCTGGGAGAGGACGTTGTTCCTGGTGAACTCAGTCATCTCAGTGGCCACATCCACATCCGAAATGCGGCTCTCCGAAGCCTGGAGGTTCTCGGCCTGGACAGTCAGGTTGGTCATGGTATTCTCCAGACGGTTCTGAAGAGCGCCGAGATCAGCCCGGATCTTGTCTTTCTTAGTAATCGACTCGGTAATGGCATCAAGGGCAGCCTGAGCGGCCGACTGGGTCCTGACTTCAGCTCCGACCCAGGGACCGTCTTCGGCGTTCTGGATCTCCACAAAACTGTAGCGGTCCATACCGTTTATGATGCCATGACTAAGGTTGGGGGTTGTTATCTCCCCAGAATTGGCAATCCAAAGATCTCTCTGGGATCCGACATCTCGGCCGTTTAAAGTCACGTTCCAAACTTCATTGCCTAAATTAGACTGAGTTTGGATCGGTTTCATAGTGCCCCAGTGCTGACCGCCTAAAGTAAATGTGGTTCCCGACTGATTTCGCTCAGAAGATTCCGTATTCTCAAAGCTAATTGAATTGAGGCCACTTCTGGAAGCGGAATCACTGGCACCTACGTCGCAGGCTAATAGGTCGTTGAAATTACCGCCTTGTTTGGTAAAAACGTACAACATATCAGCCACCAAGCCATTTGAATCAAAAGGCTGAACCATGGCCCAAAACTGACTGCTACTGTTAGCATTTATGGCCGAAGCTAAAGCTCTGGCTGTAAAATAGCTTTGGTTGGATGCGCTGTTGGCCACCTGATATGCTGTTTTCCCGGTACTTATGATCCCATCACGAGTTTCAGTTGCACCGTCAACTTCACTTGAGGTCATATTAGCCGCAGAAAAAATGGAGGAGGGCAAATCACTCAAATTGATAGCCCTAGTTCGTATTTCAGTCGCTAATGATGCCGCAGTTAAAGCAGCCGTAAATTCAGCAGCTGCAATTGCATTAATGTCACGCGGAGTAAAATCAGTAACTTGCATATTTACATAGCCCGGAATTTTGGCAGTTAGTTTCACTGCCATATCTGTCCAGGTATCGCCTAAAAATGCAATTTCCCTGGATTTGGTCGGACCTGCTGTAGCCCCGATGGCGTCATTAAACTTGTTTTGAATATCCCCCCAACTGTCACCAATTCGGTAAACTTCATTCGATAATGCAACAGCACTTGGCAATACCATAGCTTGGTAGATTGAATCAAATTTTGCGTATACATCATCTAAATTTGTTTCAGTACCGTCTAAAGCGACTGAAACTCTATACATAGATCCGCCAGCCGGCTGTGATCCACCAAGACCATTAAATTTTCCGGCGACTGCAGCACTGGTAGTCCAGTAGGTCCCGCCTGCACCAGTTTGAATCCATAAATCTAAATTGTAAGTGCCAGGAGAAACTGGATATGTTCCGCTAAAGCCTGTTTGAGCTGACAGCCAATCTTTTGAAGTCAAAACAACATTAGGATCCCGTGACGGAGTACTATGAAGACTGTTAGCCGATAGAGTAAGCGATAACATAGTCATACCTAAAGCACTGCCGACTGCATAGTTATGCGTCCAATCGCCAGTAGTGGTACTGTACCAAATTGCAGATTGAGCGTCATAGTCAAATGTGCCGGTAAAATATGCGGTGAGGCCGGATTGAATTCCTTTGGCACTGAGGTATTCGATTATGTCAAAACTAGCAGCATATGCATTTCTTGTTGTGCCGCCAGAAACTCTTATTATAATTTCACTGGCATTCATTGTAGCAGCAAGTGTGGCGCTGTTTGTCCACATAGAACCGCTGACATAAATTCCTGTTTGGTAATCACCGGTGGTACCTAATCCAGAAACCAGGCCAGGAATTCCTAAAGCAGTAAAATAAGCACTGGCATCTCCCCCGACAAAGTCACGATTATTCGCCGCACTAAAAGTCGCCAATGAGGATATGTCAAATGTTATTTGCTGTGTGAATCCTAATGAATTGGCTAAAGTAGCCGAAAGAGTATAATTACCAGCGCCGTCATGGAAAATCCCAGTGCCAAATGCTGAAAGACCTATCGGATAATTTGTAGTAGTTAAACCAGCTACAGTTAAATAGGCAGCGTTAAAAACAGCTGGGTCATAAGCTACTGAACTCAGAATCTGATTGCCTAGCAAATTGGCTCTTATCTGGTTTAACAATGCCTCAGCTCCGGCTGTAGCGCTGGCTGAACCTAAAAGAGTTGAAGTCACAGTTACATCAGCTGCACCAAGTAAAAGAGACCTGAGAGCGCCGGTTGCGTAAATCCCGCTGGGGCCAATTTGTATCGCTGATGTAGTGTTACTGTATTGATAAGCTGAAGTGTAAAAACTTCCGCCTTCAGCTACTTCAGATTCACCCCAATAATATGCTTCATCCCCGATACAAACCGCAACTGTTCCCCCATTGATCACTGCCGAATTAAGCGAAGCCGAGACTAACTGGATTCCAACACGGCTTTGTGTACCATCGTTAACTTTATTGATAAGAGTCTGTAAGCTGTCACTTGAGTTGACTGTATATCGGCCAGCCAAATACCGGCCAGTTAAAAGAGCAGAGTCGCTGTCCTGAGTCCAATCCCAGTTGTAGCCGTAACTGAAAGTTTCGCCGCTGGTAAATCCGGCTTGGCTGTCCAACGAGCTATAACCTGCCGTACAGCAGCCAGGTCCGGCTAAGGGTCCAGCCCCGGCAGCGCCCTGGCCCCAGATATCATTTTTAGCGTCTCCGCCGATCCTAAGACCGGTGGAGCTGGTAGCCCGGGCATCTCCTATGTTGACAAAGTAGTAATCCTCAGCCGGGTTATTGGAGACTCCAAAGTG
>JAISEL010000101.1 GCA_031264185.1 Deltaproteobacteria bacterium | reverse complement strand
CCTTCGATTGACGCGATAAGAGCGGTTTCTTCACCGCAAACAAACGCGCCTGCGCCTTCTTTGATGTGTAATTCAAACGAAAAATCCGTTCCGAAGATATTTTTGCCTAAATAGTTGCGCGCCTCTGCGTCCGTGATTGCTTTGCGCAAACGTTTGATTGCAAGCGGGTATTCCGCACGCACGTATATGTAGCCTTCGTCAGAACCGATTGCAAACGCTGCAATCGCCATACCTTCAAGAAGTTTGTGCGGGTCGCCTTCCATGATACTTCTGTCCATGAACGCTCCCGGGTCGCCTTCGTCGCCGTTGCAGACCACATATTTTGGTTTGGCTTTCTGGCGCTGAACTTCGGCCCATTTCCGGCCGGCCGGGAATCCGCCGCCGCCGCGTCCCCTTAAACCCGAGTCGGACAGTTCCTGGATGATCCGGTCCGGCGACAGTTCAAAAAGGCACTTTTCCAGAGCGCTGTAGCCGCCGTGGCCCAGATACTCTTTGATGGAAGTGGCGTCAATGTGTCCGCAGTGTTCCAGAACCAGCCGGGTCTGCTGCTGATAGAAAGGAATCTCCTCCTGTTTGGGGTAGGGCTTGTCGTTAAAGGAGTAAGCCAGGCGGGGGATATGGCGTCCGCCGATGACGGTCTCGGAGACGATCTCTTCGCAGTCTTCGGGTTTGACCTTGATGTACAGGTAACCCGAGGGTTCTATCCTGACCAGGGGGCCCATTTCACAGAAGCCGTGACAGCCGCTGGACTTGATGTTTATTTCGTTCTTATGGGGCTCTTCGGCCATCTCCACGGTCACGTCCTGCCCCTTATCTTTTAAGAGCGCAGCCAACTGGTCCCTGATGATAAAGGCTCCGCCGGCGATACAGCCTGTTCCGCAGCAGACTAAGATTTTGGTGTTCTGCTGTTTCAGAGCCCGGGAGTAGAACTGCCGCACCTGTTGCAGGTCGGTTCGGTTAGTCAGCCTCATTGGACAGTTCCTCCTTGAGTGCGGCCACTAAAGCCGTGACTTTGTCGGGCGTCATGGCCGGGTAGACTTTGTCGTTTACGGTCAGAACCGGGGCCAGACCGCAGGCTCCCAGGCAGGAAACGGTCTCCACGGTGAAACTGAGGTCATCGGTGGTGATTTTGCCTTCCGGCAGAGTCAGCTCTTTCCGGAGACGCTCTAAGTTTGGCATGGATTTGCGGACGTGGCAGGCGGTGCCGTCACAGACCTTTATGACAAACTTGCCCTTGGGGTCCAGGGAGAAATTTTCGTAGAACGTGACCACCGAATAGATCCGGGCCTCGCTGATCCCCACTTTGCGGGAGAGAGGGAAGAAAACCTCACGGGGGATGTAGCGGTAGCGCTCCTGGATCTCCTGGAGGATGGCGATCACGGCGCTCGGTTTGCTTTGGTGGGTGCTGATAATTTCATCTAGAAATTTTGGATCGAATTCTTGACTCATGGTCATCTCTTTCTGCCGGCTCTGAGCCGGGCGGTCATTCCGGCCATAGGCCGGGAAATGTCAGGTCAGTGGGGGGTAAGATTAAAAAAGCTTCCTTCTCTTCTCCTTCCTCCGGCCTAGGTTGTCAGGCCGGACTTACATCTCCCCGGACAGTTTTGGGGAGGGGCCATTGGATTTAAAAACGTTAAAAAAACACAGATAATATATTAAAAATAACATAATTATATATAATTATCAGTTTGAGGCAACAAAAAGCACCTCGAATCAGCCTGAAATAATTCAAACTGAAAAGCTATAAATTAGTATTTTTTGTTGCTGTTTAGGGTGTTTTAAAGACTGGGAGGCGGCCTGTCAGCAATTTCACCCAGTTGAAAAAGAAAGAAAAAAAACATTTTTTTGCTCCCCTGAGGCGGCCCGATTAGGCTAATATTAGAAAATCAAATAATAAAGATTATTTATTAAAATTTATAATATAAGATTTTGAGTACAAAAATACATTTAGGTTAAGAATTTTAAAAAAAATAATTCCAACCAACTAAATTATTATGTTTTAAACACTTTTCAGTGCGTCTAACAGTCTGACCATGAGAAATAAATCAGACCGCCATGAAATTAAAGCGCCTTTTTGCTTGGGCAAAAACTATATGAACCGGCCAGCTATAAGAAATTTCAATTTAACCTATCATGAGATCAAATATTTCAGGCAAAACCAATGATGAACAGACCCAGGGGCGAAACAATCAGTTACTGTATTCAGCGGAAACAACTGAATCTTTTCCAAGCCAAAGGCAGAAAACCAAATCCTAAGCCCGGAAGGCCTAAAAATTAACCAGAGCTTAATAAAATATCTTGCTGTCCAGGACATTGGACCGGATTATAATCTCAACCGGCTGGCTTTAAAAAGCCTCCAATTGTTCTGCAGATGTATATATTTTTTAAAATTTGCGTTTGATGACGACAGCTGAAAAAACAATAAAACAGATAATCATTATCTATGTTAATTGACGGACGCGTAAAAAATATCAAAAACTAAAAATGCCGCTTATCAGCAGGCTAAACTGTCTGTTCTATAACCTGAAATCAAGCCTAAGTAACGATAAGTTTCAATCTTTGGCCTGTTGTTTCCACCCAAAGCAATTGGCCTACAATAATGACCAATACCTTAATTTGCATATTAACAAAACGCTAGGGAAAAGTAAAGTTTTTTTTGTTTTTTGACTATTATCCTGCCCAAGGTCAAGTTTTTCACTGATAAAAAAATTAGAAATTTTGGTTAATATAGAAGACTTGCCACAATATAAAGTTTCAATATCAAATAAAACTACTCCATTTAATATAATTAACCTGCAAGAAAAAAATGCTGTTTTTGGCTAACCTTCCTGTGCTTGATTTGAACCCACAGGCTTCCGGGTCTTAACAGCAGCCAGCTGAAGTTCTGGCTGGCTGTTGAGAATGAATTGAAATAGCCACGGTTTGGAGGTTATTTAAGTGTTAACCGCAAATTGTACCAAAAATACAATGGCTAAAGTCATTTAAAACGATATAATTGTCTATTTTTAATATGTCTGTATTATTTTAGTCACGTCTCTAATTTAAGTCTACCCGGCCTCAAAATAATTGTCAAGGAAAAAGTTTACTGGACAAAAAATAATTATAATTTTCCGCCGGTTAATCTGGGGGAATATTTAAACGGTTGTTCTGGGGAATATTTAAACGGTTAATCTGGGGAATATTTAAAATTTAAATATCTGGACTGGGGTGACAGAAGAGAAATTTCAGGTCAAAATTTTTTCCGGTTTTTTTCAGAGGCAAAAAATTCCGCCACCAGAGCGGCCCGGTTAAAGCCTGAGGCATGGTCGGGATAACTTTCTAACCCAAGACTGTAGATAAACCATTGGAAAACGAGCCGATAAAAGTAGTCCCCGGGCCAGGAGGGGCGGACAGCCAGACGGGCCACCGCCAGACTGAAAATTTCTTCCAGATCAACTTGACTGTGGGCCGCGATGGCCTGCTGGAGCCGTCTTTGGTTGTCACGGACGGCCTCTTCAGTGTCTAAACTGAAGAGAATTTCCAGAAAAGCGGCCCGGTAGGCCAGGCTGACCTCTAAATTGGGGACTTTCAGGGAATAGTTTAAGAAATTGTGAGAGGCGGAAACTTCCTTAACAGTCAGATAACCGGTTTGAAAAAGCAAAATGCCGAGCGGCGGATTGTCCGCATAATTTAAGGCCAGAGTGGAATAGCCGGAAAAATCGTTTTCTAAAAAGCGGATGGGGTTTTTGGCAATTATGTTAGAAAGAAAGTCAGGCTTATGGGCCTTTAACCAGTAACTGTCAAAAGCGCGGTAATGAAAAAAATTGAGTATTGAATAAGGATTAAAAACAGAGGGTAAAGATTCTTTGTTTCTGTCGTCCAGTAAGGTCTGGCCGTCAAATGTATAGCCGTCATACCAATATAAGATGGCCTCTTTTAAGTCGTCCCGGCCGGCCCCCGGTTTGAGCTGGTTTTTCATGACCAGAGAAGAAATGACAGAATCAGAGTCAAGGGCCAGAAGTCTATCCAAATCTTCGAAAGTAAAGCCGCAGATCGTGGCGTATTCAGGTTCATAGGAGATGTCCCGTAAAAAGTTGCCGGCCTGGATCCTGTCCTGGCAGCCAAGTTTGGTCTGACCAGCCAGTAAAATCAGACGGCAATAATTTTCCAGTTCTTTCAGGGACCGGGCGTAAGAAGACAGGAGGGTCTGGATTTCTGTAGCCAGCTCGGGATTGTCTAAGCTGTTTAGTATAGGGGCATCATAGTCATCAATTAAGATAACGACTTTTCGGAGGTTCAGGTCGGCCGGGTCAGGCTTGGCCTGAGGATTGTACTTATTAAAAAGACTGACTGCCAGGGTATCGAAGGGCCTGTCCGGCCGTATTGGACTTATATCCAGTTCTTCCCGGCAGGCGATTTCATGTAACTGGGCGGCCAGTTGATTTTTTACCCTAGCCGGACTGACCGGGTTTTTAATATTCAGGCTTAACCGTATGACTGGGTGCTTTAAAAAGCAGTAATCGGATGAGGCAATCCAGAGGCCGCTGAAAAGATTTTTCCGGCCTTCAAAGAGTTCAGCCATCGTGTCCAGCAATAATGTTTTGCCGAAACCAGAGGGACGGCAAAAAATTTTGGTCTGAGGATTTTTAATGAGATTATAGATATGCCGAGTTTTATCAGCATAAAAATATCTGTTATATTGTATTTGTTTGAAAGAAGATTGTTTAAAATAGATATTTTTATCCATATTTATGTTATTTTTGTTGTTTAAATTAGTTTATTTGCTAAATTAAAGCAATAGTTAAATTGTAATCCGGCATCTGAAACATAGTCTCTTTGACGGACCGGACTTCCTTGAACAGTAAAGTGCAGGCCACTAGCTTTCTGAATCACAGTCCTGAGCAAATAAGCTGAAAATTTTTATCCTTCTGACCGTTACCGCCTAACTAAGGTCATTTAAATGATTATAGCCTAAATGAATAAATAAGTAAAAGATAAATTAACTATTTTCATTGATGTTGGGGAGAGGTAGTCTGTGAGCCGGTTCTGGCCATGAATTAATGGTTAAAATTATGCAAATGTTAGGAAAAATGGTCTACGTAAGGAACTATGGTCACAGCCAGAAGTGATTTTTATGGCTAAAAAGGCAATTTTTAAAATATTTAAATGAAATATTATATTAAAAAATTGGTATAAATTTTATCATTAGTCTAATAATTACCTGTAAATTGTCTTAAATGCAGGAGACCAATTTCTTTTCGGTCCGGCTCCTGACTCAACGGCCAGGCTTCTCAAGGAGGACATTCAGGCTGATTAAAGGCCGAAAAGCCTCAAAATTATTACCGGAACAGGCGGCCCGTTTTATTGGAGACGAAAAAAGTCCTTCAAAATCAGAGGGCAAAGAAGAGTCCGGACAGAGGGTTTGTCAGGTACGGACTGGCGCACAATTTGTTTCGGGTTATAAAGTCTCAAAGTGAGGCCGTAGTCCCAGGGATATTATAAAGGATTTAACGGGGAGATTGGGAAAGCGTCAGGCCCCGGCAGCCAAGGATATGGCAACCGGGGCCGGTGAAGAAAAAAATTCCTGACAGGAGCCGCTTTTTACTGAAAACGGGCTATAAGTTTGGCCGCATCAGTGGGCTGGATTTTCATGTATTTGGCAATGGTCGAAGCTTCGTGCTTAGATTTCTTTTTCGAGCTTCCATAGACCATGACAGTGACGTCTAGATAGGCATCCAAGTGGGCTTCGGGGTCATAATAAACAACCAGAGAAAAATAGTCTGTCTTTTTGGGATCAGGACATTCCGGTGCGGAAATAAGGTAGTTGACATCTATATTTTCAATGAGCTTGACGGACTCAGCCTCATCAGCCGGCAGAGCCGGTATTTTTTTAAGCTTGTGGGCTTTTAAAAATTTTTGGATGTCTTCGGCATAGGGTTCCGCCGCCGCTTCCTGGCAGCTGATGAAAGAGTAAAACATTAATATTAAAAATTCGGCCAGCCAGACTATGTACAAAAGGATTCCCATCAGGGGCTTGCCAAAAAAAGTCCTGAATTCCTGTTGGGCAATGGCCTTGACGTATTCCAGGGTTGCGGCTGGATCGGCCAGCATTTCCTTCATATGCTCCAGACTGATGGTTGATTTGGCAATAGTGGTCGCCTTTCTTCCAGAACCTAAGGAATAAGTTTCGCCTTCAAAGTTAATGAATAAGCTGACCAGGCACAGGAAGGTCAGTAAATAGCCGGGCAGCATGCCCAGCATTCCGGATAGTCCGGCTATTTTAGGGTTGCGGATATGGCGGGATTTTATGAAAATACCGACCATTTTTCCGTACAGATACCCCCAGCCGACGGGAGCAATGATCAGTAGTATGGCCCAGGGTAAATACCAAGTAAGATAACTGTAAGGAATAGCCGTGATTAAAGAAACAACAGCCCCGAACACTATGACCAGGAGAGTGGAAACGGGGTTGTACTGTCCGGAAGGATGGTAGGTCTCATACATAGGAAATCTCCGTTTAAAAAGGTCGGCCGGTAGAACGTCATCCCCACAGAGAAATCCCGATACTTTAGTCTTTTGGACTGGCGGCCGGATTATCCGGAGGGTCAATTCAGATTTTTATTGTTTATTATGATAATTAGTAAAAAATAAAAGCTATTTTACAGTAAAATTAAAAATTTTATACAATATAACAATAAAAAACGAATAGTAATAATTTTTGGTTAACCCTGTTAGGAAATAGATTTTACTTCACTCCAGAGAAGATTGTCAATAAAGAGACTGAAAAAGCTAAAGAAATCATGATGATGTTAGAGTGCGCATCATTGCCTCATACAGCAAGGCCTGGCTTATAACTGATTTCGGTTACAAGGCCAATAGATGTCCCGACCGTGACTATTAAACTGAAATGCTGCTCTTAGATGATGTGGTGTGTATTTAGTTCAGATGGAAACTGTCCGCTTTTTGGCGGCGGTGAAAAAGCGGACGGACATTGACGGGCCCCAATGGTTCTGCTGTTATATCTCGCCGGGCCTAAGCCTGGCGGAATGATCCAGCCGGAAGAATGGTACATTGGCTTTCATCTTAAAGAAGATTTATCTGCGAGGCCCCAAGGGCGGAAAACCGCCCTACTCGGCCACAGCGATGCGCCAGGAAGAATCATAAAATATTAACATCAGCGGAAAAACCGGTGTTTCACCGAAAGCCTTAATGTCTGCCAGGGCCGCACCGGCAGCCTGAGTAATTATTAAAGCGCTGCGGACAAAATCAAAAGAGAAGTCGGGCTGCCTTTGGGAATTGATTCTTTGCGAGACCTGGTCGGAGCAACAGCATGTTCTAAAGAGCGGTCTTTGGAACTTCGTCCGGAAGGCTGCGAACCAAAAAAGTCGGCTCTTGCTGATGCTAATAACAAAAGGAACTGGGAACTTTTCAGAGATGCCTTTTTATTGACATTGGAAAAAATAAAAACAATCTCCCGGGCTCCGGACTTTGACTTGAAGATCAAACAGCAGATGTACGCAA
>JAISEL010000090.1 GCA_031264185.1 Deltaproteobacteria bacterium | reverse complement strand
GGCTGGCCTGAACAACTGTTATGTAAAAGCAATAAAAAGGCGGATTTTGAACTATTTAAAGATGTATTTAGAGATAAGACTAGAGAGAGAGAGAGAGAGAGAGAGAGAGAGAGAGAGAGCAATAATTGTGCCAACTTTACATGGTCAAAACCCAGGGGTCTTATGATATGTCTGGTCAAAATATTCATAACCAATAATCCAATAAATTCCCTGTAACCTGAGAACAGATCAATACAAGGTGCCCTTGAGGTTTACAAAAACTAATGAATACCGTTTTATTCGGTTTTGTCGATTTTCTCAAAAATAATTTGGGATGTCAAGAAAAATTTTTACCCTAATCCAAAAAAAATCCCCCTTAACCTGAGACCAGATTATTATAAGTTTCAATTATGGTTATAAAAAAACCAATGAGTATTGTTTTATTAAGTTCAGTTGATTTTCCAAAAGGAGAGTCGGGAAGTCAAGAAAAATTTTTACTCTGGCTGATTTAAAATTTATACGGCCTGCAATAAGAATATCTGTTTTTTTAACTTTAAACTTCATATTATCATTTTATTTAATCTAAAATATTTATTTAATATTTTGTAATCTCATATAAATTTCTATATCGCAATTCTTATTTAAATACTATATAATTAATTGTTATTAAAAATATTACAACACTGTTTATATAAAGTAAAGGACATATTTTTGCATCCAAGGCTTTCTACTGCGCGGAAAAGCCCTCTTTTGCATTTCTTCAATAAAAAATATTCCGCTCCTCCAAAAAACTCTGTCTTGCTTTTAGCATCTTGACCATCTGACTGTTAATTCAGGCCAAAAGCATCATTTATGCGTTAACAGGCAACTGAAAAGTCATTGCTCTGAAAGCGTCTGATTTATGACACCATGATTTTCAATCTTAACCGGCCCCAGAAGCAGCCAGACATCTCATCTAATTTTTCCTTATAAAACAACGGGCAAAATGTCATTGTTTGTTCAACCGTGAAACACTTTTGGCGGACTCAATTACAGGCTGAACTCTAAAAATAACTTTCTCATGAAGCCGCAGAATTTTTGTATTTTCTGAGACTGTTGTTTTAAAATCATATTTTCTGTTATATTTACCCGGCCGGAGCTTATCTTGAGGTTCATGGAATAAATTTATCTGAAGGTCTGCCCAAAACTTACATACGCAGTCAGGAGGCAAAACAGATGCCGGAGGAACAAACCATTGTCATGCTCGGGGACAGTCTGACCGAATTCAATGTCTGGGACAGTCTGGCTCCGAAGGCCAGGATCGTCAACCTCGGCCTGTCCGGAGATACGACCATGGGCATTTTTTTCCGCCTGAATCTGGTTGTCCACCAAAAGCCCGATCTGGTCTTTCTCCAGGCCGGAATCAACGATCTGAGCCAGGGCCGGACTCCTCTGGAAGTTTCTGAAAATCATGAAAAAATTTGGCAGAGCTTGCTGTCAAGAGTTCCGTGGGCTAAGCTTCTGGTCTGCTCTCTGGCTCCTGTCAGGGAAGAGAAATTCTGCTGGGATACTGAGGTTTTAAAAAACAGCCGGGTCAGGCAGGCCAATGATCTTTTAATACGAAAAGCCCAGGCTCATAACCTGGATTATATAGATCTATATAAGGCCTTGTCTGACAATAATAATGAGCTGCCCGACAGGTTTACCGACGACGGGGTCCATCTGACGGCGGCGGCTTATGAAGTCTGGCTGGCCACTTTGAAAAATTTTCTGGTTAATTGAGCCGGTTTCAGACCGCAGCCATGGTCCCGGCCAAAAAGCTCTCCTCGGATTTCTGATTCTGATTAAGTTCTTCAGCCCGGCTGTCCGCTGATTTTTGCTCTGACGGCTGACTTACCACTGGGTTATTTTCCCGGTCACTGGCCAGACGGCCGTGTTCCAGAACAATTATTCTTTCGGCGTGGGCGGCCACATCCGGAGCGTGGGTGACCATGATAATGGTGCTGCCCTGCTTATGGAGCCTATGAAGGATAAACATCACCAGGCGCTCATTGGTCTCATCAAGGTTGCCGGTCGGTTCGTCGGCCAGAATAACTTTGGGATGGTTGATCAGGGCCCGGGCGATACAGACCCGCTGCTGCTCGCCGCCGGACAGTTGTCTGGGCAGATGTTTGGCCCGTTCTTTTAAGCCTACTCCGGCTAAAGCTTCCAAAGCCTCATTTTCATCGACTAAACTGTGGTAATACTGGGCGACCATGACATTCTCCAGGGCCGTCAGGTAGGAAATTAAATGAAACTCCTGAAATATCAATCCTATTGATTCGCGGCGGATGGCTGTCAGACCCGAATGAGACAGGCTGCCTAAATCCAGGCCGTCCATAATTACCCGTCCGGACGTCGGAGTATCCAAGCAGCCTATTATGTTCATAAGCGTAGTCTTACCAGAGCCGCTGGGACCCATGACCGCTAACCACTGGCCCTGGGGCACCAGAAGCTGGATATTCTGGAGGGCTTTAACCCCGCCGTAGATCTTGGAGACATTTTGTATTTCTAAAATTGCGCTCATGAGACTTCCTGATTTTATAACGGCCTGTGAGTGAAATATTTTTTGAGGCGATTATTCTCCCCGCAAAACCAAAGCCGGATCCACGGCCACAGCTTTTTTTACCGGAGCCCGGCAGGCCACGATGGTCACTAAAACCATAACTAAAACGGTTACCGGTATAAGATAAAACTGAGGCATTAAAGCCCGGCCGAAAACGCTGATTGTAATGATGCGGGAAAATAAAAGACCCCCTAAAGACCCCAACAATCCCCCCAATACGCCGATCAAAAGACCCTCGGCCAGAAATTCCCGGCCGACCCGGCTGCTTTCGGCGCCCAGAGCTTTTTTTAAGCCAATCTCTTTGCGTCTTTCCAGAACCACTGTCATCATGGTCGTGGTCACGCAGATCATGGTCAGGGCCAGTACAACCAAAGTCACCAGATAAACAAGATAAGTAAGTTTGGATAGAACCGCAGTTTCCGAATATGTAACTTTGGTGACTAAACGTCCCTCAAGGCCGGAGATACTGCTTTTAATAATCCCGGTCAGAGCGCTTAAGGCCGCCTCATCCATGGTCAGACTGACTTCGGCCAGATCGGCCTCGCCGGTTTCTCCGGTCATCTGTTCCAGGTCGGATAAAGTCATGAACAGAAAGCCGTCCTCGGGTCCTCCGGTGGCCAGGGTCCCGACTATGCGGAAATCTTTTTCATAGCGTTCCTGCTTTTTGTTCCGGCCGTCCAAAGTCACAAAGGAATCCGGTTTGAGATCCGTATTTTCAGCGATATCGGCGCCCACCAGAAGCTCCCCCGGCTCTTCGGGCCATTTTCCGGTCAGATGCCAGAAGGGAGAAGTTTTTCTGACCTGTTCAAAATCAGTGCCCACGGCCGTATAGGGCCTCAGGCGATTGCGGACGCTTTCATAGCGGAAAGGCGTAACTCCGACGGTCTTATTTTCCGGCCACAGAGCTTGGGCTTTTTGGATGTCGGAAACAGTCAAGCGGCCCGTGCCCGAGGCAACTAAGACCAGATTAGCTCCGTAGGCCCTGAATTCCCGGCCAAGTTGCCGGGGCAGATCATAGCACAGAGTCAGTAAGCCCAGTAATACCGTGGCTCCGGCCGTCACTCCGGTTAATGCAACCAGGAGTCTGGAGCGGCGCCGGGACAAAGACCAGAAAGTCAGACGCAAACGAAAAGAGCGGTTAGTTATCATGATTTACCGGCCGTGGAGAACTTCAGTGGCTTCCAGCTTTAAGAGGGACCTTAAAGCCGGGAGACTGCCGACCGTAGTCACGGCCAGAACCATGAGGCAGGTTAAAGGGATGACGGCCGCCTTTACGGGCACCGAGGCGCCGAATACGGTCAGACCTATCAGCTGGGCCAGACCCAGACCGATCAGGTAACCTATGACCCCGCCAATCAGGGCCACTAAAAAAAGCTCCAATAAAACCAGAAACATAATGGAAAGATCAGAGGCGCCTAAAGCTTTGAGTAAGCCTATTTCCACGCTTCTTTCCATGATCCCGGCCGAGACCAGGTTGGAGATGGCCAGAGCCGAGCATAGAAGAGTCAGGACAGTCAGTAAAATCATCATGAGCTGGATTTTGGTTAAAATTGCTCCTTCCGACTCAGCCACCTGACGGATGGCTTTAACCCTGGCTCCAGGCAAAATTTCTTCCAGCTGGTAAGCAATGGAACTAATGTACGCCGTGCAATACCATGTATCCCATTCCATCCGGGAAAGACTGCCGGGATTGGCTGCAGCCCTTCTGGCCAGTTCATTTTCCGGGGTGGTCAGAGCCGAAACCTCCACCCTTTCAACTAGGCCTGCCTGACCGGACAGTTCCTGGGCCAGGGACAGAGGGGCAAAAATCAGGCCGTCATCAGGACCGCCGCTGTCAAAAACGCCCCGGACTTTTAAATCTACTGCTTTACCTTTGGCTTTGGCCGAAAAACTGTCGCCGGGCTTTAAGCCCAGTCTTCCGGCCGCATCCCGGCCCACTAAAAGGCCGGACGTATCGCCGTCATCGCCAGGGGAGCCCGTTATTTTCCACCAGGACTTTAAGGCCGTCATGCCGGTATCAACTTCATCTCCGGTTGGCAGTTTTAAGTGGCGGTTAAACCAGGTCCCGGTCAGGATGATTTTTTGGCCGTTTATTTCCACCGGCACCGACAGATATGGGGCAAAATCAACAATATTATAAGCCCAGAAGATCATCTTGATCTTATAGAGTTCTTTTTCGGGGATAAAATTTTCCTGATTGACGTTTTCGGCCTCAGCAGCCGTATCCTCAGTCTGGTAAAGTTCCCCCAGCATGGAGGCGCCCTTGGGCACAATATTTAAATTGGCCCCGTAGGATTTCAGCTCCTGATTGACTTTATCGCCCACATCGAACATAACTCCCAGCATGGCCGTAGCCAGGGAGACCCCTAAACCCACGGTCAGGGCAATGAGATAATGTTTCCGCCTCTGGCGGCCTATGGCTTTCAGAACCATTTTTAAAAGCATGCTGTCCTGCCTTGAGACCAAAAAACTACCGGAAGCGTTCCTTTTCCCGTTCCAGATCCTCTACTTTTACCAAAAGTTTTCCGCCCAGTATGGAAAAATCCAAAGGCACGGGATTGCAGCCCCCTGGAAAACCGATGGTAACTTTGTTCATGACCACATCGCACAGCTTACAGACAACCTGATCGCCTCTTTGGTAATAGCCGCTCTGGCCGCAGATATCACAGGCATCAAGACCAACTCCGTAAGCGTTTTCGCTTTTGCGTATAACGATAAATCTGACCGGCGTGCCGCTTTCGGTCTTAAATTGCTGGCGGTGCAGGTTTCCGTCACCCACAGTCCCTAAATCCAGCTCTATCAAACCCTGGCGCCCAAAGACCTCAACAGGCTCTTCGATAAAAGGCCCCCGGTTCTGGTAAGCCCTGAGGCCGGTGACTGAAACAAAACACATAACTATGGCGGCTATAACCAGGCTGCCCAAGCCGAACTGGAACCTTAAATTGGCTCTGACCCGGCGGATGACGGCCGGATTCGGCCCGAACGGCCTGGTCAGTCTGGCCCGGATCATCTGAACTGCGGCCAGTAATCCCCAGATGAGCATCTGACCGAAAAAGAAAAAATTTTCATGTTCTAAAAAAAATATGACCGCTCGGGTTATCTGGCGAGAACCGGGCAGCATACCCCGGACTGTCATTATCTGGGTCATTTTCAGTAAGATTAAAGCCAGAAAGACCAGAAAACCGGCCAGTAAAAAAGGCCTGAGCAAATTTTTCGGCACCCGTCTGGCCTGGGAAAGCAAACCCAAAGACAATGCCAGTAAAAGCATTAAGCCCAGAACATAGCCTGCGGCCTTAAAAAGATAGTCCAGGTTAAAGACAGAATCTAAACCCGCCCCGAAATCCAGAGGATAAAGCAGCAGGTTAGGCAAGGCCAGGGCAGCCGAAAAAGCCACGACCAGAGCCCCAAAGTAAACTGTCAGAGGACTTGAGGCTGTAAACCGGTCCTGGGGCGTGGGATAGACAAAAATAAAGGCCAGAAGACTAACGGCCAAAGGCCATAAAACAGCTAAATCGTAATACTCCCTGACGACCCAGCCGGTTTTCCGCCTTAAGACGGCCAAGGTCAGGGCCGCCAGAAAGCCCAATAAAAAGCCGCCCAGAACCAGGCGGCGCCACTTGCGGCCCCGGTCAAATTCCAAAAGCCCCAGCAGGACCAGAAAGACCAGAAAAAGCCCTACGGCCAGATACCAGGTATTATCCAGAACACTTAAAAAATAAAAGAGCATAGTTAAATTTCTGATTTTTCAAAACTAAGGAAGGCTGTCGGCTTAAAAGCGCTTAAGCTTTTGGGCCGAAAGCCTTGCCTTCTGGTTAAATCCGTAAGCTCCCGCTTATTTCAGACAAATGCTCAGAATCTTACCACTGCCTGGGGACGTAATCGAAATCCCAGGACACCTCAATTGGTTTGTCCCAAAAACGGCCTTCCACGCCGGTTGTCTTGTCTACGTGCAAAAGATAGTTTTGTTTTTCCGGACTTTCAATAATGAAGGTGATTTTGTACTTGCCGGCCCCATCAAGCTTAACATTGTTGCCGTAATGCGGTCCGTCGGAGGCGCTCATGGGCATGAAAGTACCTTCAATGAGCTTGCCGCCTGCTTTCTGGGCTTTGTAGCGGACAGTCAGATTAGGCACGAAATCACCGGCCCCATAGCCTAAATTATTGTTTTCATTGGCCGAGATGTCGGCTTCCAGATGCATATCCGACTCAGCAGCCGGCAGTCCTCCGGCCCCGGCCGGCAGCATGTCCACAGGCTGGAAGTAAACACCGGCAATGTGCAGCGGACCTACATCCTGCTCATCGCCTAAAGGGAACTCCTCAAACCCGGCCGCTCCCGATTCCCCTGGTTTCTGGGCCTGAGACTGAACCTGAAGTCCTAAGACAAGACAAAGACCGATCAAAGCCGCCAAAACGAGCAACTTAGATTTTAACATGTGTTTTTTGCCTCCATTCTAGCAAAATTAGTTGACCGAAATCATCGGCCAGAGAAATAGACTGCCTTTAAGCCGTTGCAGCGGCTTTTTGAGGCAGCCTGGTTTTTCTTCTGATAAACCAGATGGAAAAAACTGTCAGAGCCAGCAGAACAATCTGGGGAACAGTGGTCTCCATGGTCGGATAAACGCCCAAAATATCAATAGTCGGCATAAAAGCCCACTCGGTCACCCCTAAAGCATCGCCTTCCTGAAGCTCCTTAATTCCCCCGCCGGCAAAGGAGATGGCCATAATGAACATCAGAATGCTCGTACCCAGGAAAAAAGGTTTGAGGGGGAGCTTCATGGTCCCGTGACGGATAATCATGAATATAATGACCAGACCAACACAGCCGACGGCAAAACCTACCCAGACCATGGCCCGCTCGGGACCGGCTTCGTTTAAAATGCCCTGGTAAAAAAGTATGGTCTCGGCCCCTTCCCGGAAGACAGCCAGAAAAGCCGCCGCACCCAAAGCCAGGGCGCTGCCGCTGCTGACCGCCGACTGGACCTTGGATTCAATGTAGCGTTTCCAGCTCTCGGCCTCGGCTTTGGAAAACATCCAGTTACTGACCATAAACAGGACAACCGTAGCCAGAAGCATGGTAAAGCCCTCCAGGATCTCCTGATTCTGGCCGCTTAAATCAAAAAGATACTGAAGTCCGATGGCTGCGGCCACACTGGCCGCCAAGGCCCCCACCGCGCTTTTGTAGACAACGTTTATGGATTTTTCATTGCCCGAACGCTTTAAGTAAGCGGCAATAGCCGCAATAACTAGGATGGCCTCAAAACCTTCCCGAAGCAGGGTGCCTAAAGCCGCCACCATCATTGCCCAGCCGTGGGACGTAACTCCCGCCTCGGGTGATTGGACCGGCGTAACCTGAGCCGCTGAACCGGAATCGGCCGGGGCAGTTTCAGTTCCGGTCTGGGCGGCCGCCGTCTGGGCTTTGGGGCCGTCTAAAGCCAGACCGTCTTCTTTGAGCCAGGCGATTAAGATGTCTATTTCGCTTCTGATCTCTTCGGCCGGGTCTCCGTTTTTGATTTTCGTCTTAATCCGGCCGAACTTATATTCCACGGTCGAGGCTCTTTTGCCGGAAATACGGCTTTTAACGTTCCGCTCAAAGCCTTCCTTTTCGTAATACTGAAAGTAAGCTTCGTTAACAAAATCCCGGCTCTCTTCCGGTTTTTGAGCCGCATAAGACTCATAGGCCTTATTCAAAGGCCCTTCCATTGCCTGAGCCACTTCCGACCAGGAAACAAATTCCGCAGCCCTGGCTTTTAAAAGCCCTGAAAGCAGAAATACGGCTATGGCCAGAGGGACTGTGAGAATACATATTCTTTTATTCATGATTTCTCCCCAAGGTCAGTCTATTTCCCCAAAAGCATCAGGCAGACGGGAGTTTCCCCTCCCGTAAGATTCAAAGCCTCTTTGAGTTCGTCCACCTTCATGGAGTGGATATAGCGGGCGCCCAGTTTTAAAGCCGCAGCAGCCAGGTAAATATTCTGGGTCATGGCGCCGGTCAGCACATTGGCAAATTCCGCTTCCGTTTCTGGGTCCCCAAAGTGGGCCAGTCCTTCGGGATCGGTCACTATAATCAAGACGTAAGCGGCCCGGCTGACAAAAGCCTGCCGGCCCGCTTTGGCCTTAATATTCTCCCTGGATTTTTCCAAAAGGCTGTGGGTCTTCCAGTCGTACAAAAAGACGCCGTCCTGGCCGGCCACATAAATCTTGCAGTAAGGAGCCTGGCCCTGGGCCATGGGTACGGTCCAGCCCTGTTCACCCCGGTTAAGTCCGCTGGCCGCCCACAAAATTGTGGACAGTTCTTCCGGGGAAATCTCGGCCGAAGAAAAATCTCCGCCCGCAGCCGAAGCTCTCTTCTTAAGAGCCTCAAAAATTCCCATACCGCCCTCGGTCTGGGGCGGAGGCAGCTGAATATCCGCCCCGGCGGCGGAGCTTAATACAATCAGACTTAAGACCAGGGACAATACGGCCCAAATACTTTTCATAACGCCACCTTAAAAAGGAGCTAAAACCTGTTTTTTTTGAAGTAATTTTTATTGAAACTTAAAATCAATTTCGATAACCCCTTTTATACCTGACGATAAAATCAATGTCAACAGCCGATAAAAACATTCTTCTTTCCTTAGCAGGAAGATTGAAAATGGTCTATTTCAGCGATATTATTTAAATTACTAAATGGAAATCAGAGTATTTTGGCGGAAATATTAATCAGGGACAGCTAAAACGCGAACAGGCGGGTAAAGGCCAAAAAATTAACCAAAGCCGTTAAAATCCACAGCCGGGTGGAGGCGGCCAAATCGCTGGTAGCCAGTTTCAGAGGGTCGAAAGAAAAGCTCTTGGCCGCGTCCAGAACCAGATGAGTTAAAACCCCCAGGACCGACAGAAACCAGACGGCCATAATTGTCCGGCCGCCCTGACCGGCGGTCAGGCAGCTCCAAAGCCCCCCGTAAAGAAACGGCACGGCAAAACTGTGGAAAAGACCCCGGTGCCGGGTTCTTTTTTTTAGAATTTCCATAAAAATCGTATTGCAGAGAAAAAAACTGCCCGCCGCAGCCAGAGCCACTTCCGCCGGAGGCCAGGGACGCTTTAAAAACTGGCCGTGGCCGGAAACAAAACCTACGGCCATGGCCGCACATCCTAACCCGGCAAAAACTCCGGCCATCCGCCGCGGCTTGGATTGGTCGCAGTCCAAATCCGGAATAAGCCCGCCGGACAGACCGGCTAAAAAGGCCAGGGAAGAGGCAGTCTTATCCCAGTCAAACAGGATCGCGCCGGCTGCCACTCCCACAGCCGAAGTCAGAGCGGCCACCGAAATATGGCAATCAAAGTTAGGCAATTATTCCTCAATAAGTGACTGAAAGAAAAAGCTGGATCCCATCAGGGAGCTAATCAGGGACATAGTCCCAGCAATAATTATAGTTGCCTAATATTATATAATATCCCGCTGAGCATTACAAGTTAAAATCACTTATAAAGAATAGGAACTCCCCAGAGTAAAAAAGCAATAAGAGCACATTTTTGATTATATTAAATTTATTTCATTCGTTTATAATATCTTTACTGTATTTTTATAGTTATTTATCATTCATTTGACTTGGTTAAGGTGCCAAAAAAATATAAGCGTTCAAGCCTTTAAAATACAGAGAGCCAATTGCCTTATCCCTCGGCAGTCCTGCCGCAAAATTACGCCCCATCCGGAGGCCATTCTCAGCTCTGCCGGTGCTTCCTGAAGCAGCGGCCTTATAACCGATTACATCTATCCTAAGCCATACGCCGGACTGAATTTATCCATGCTTATTATGAAAAACACTGTCGATACTGAAACCACTAAACGAAAATTGGGAGCCCAGCGGTCATCCTTACCGTAAAAGCGAGCCGTTCAGAGCGGTAAGCTTGATGAGATTATTTTTCCTTCGCATATATAAATAAAGAAGAGTGGATTTGTTTCCCCTGACCCGGACTGCGGTGAAACCCAAAGACAGAATTTCGTATAACCATTCGCAGAGAAAAATTTGATCGTCTTTACAGCCAATTTGAACTGGGCAAACCGCAGTCAATAAGGGCGAAGTCTCGCGGCGGCACTCAAAGACGAATACGGCTCACCAATTTTGTCCGAATTAAAAAGCGCCGACTCGATTTGCTGCCTCCTTCAACAGCCGCGATTTCCTGACTGACGGACTGAACGCCATAGATGCCGGAACCAAGTGCAGCTCTAAGGCCTTATTGTTTCAGGCCGGCTGTCTGACCGTTGACCGGATTTTGATTACAGGAGGGGGAAATAAGTT
>JAISEL010000062.1 GCA_031264185.1 Deltaproteobacteria bacterium | reverse complement strand
TCATGAAGTTAGCCATGTTTCTCACTTCGCCGGCGCCTTTGAAGGCCAGAGCAATCGGTTCCATGGATTTGCGTTCCAAATCGCTCAAACGCCCTTGAATCATTATAATAAGATGAGAGAGATGTTCTTTACGGCCCAGAAACGGAATGTACGGTCCGAGATGCTCCGCCAGCAGTTGAGCGAATTTTTCAGAATTCAGGGACGTGACCCCGATCTTTTCCAATATTTTAGGGAAATGCACTGGAATGCCGTTTATCATCTTCAGGAGTTCCTCCCTTTCGTTTGGCAGACGGCCGGTATCCGGCCGAAAAATTTTTTTGAAGCGGCGGTTCATGATATAGGCATAAATGTCCTTTTCACATCCATGGAAAACAAAACTTTTTCCCTGTCTCCCAAACCCTTGGGTGACTCCGAGATAAGTCCAGTTGGCCGCTATACAAGACGTCCCGCTGTACTTGGCCGGGTCCACAAAAGTTTCAACCAGATATGGTTCAGCATCGTACTGTTTTATCCAATCAGTCCTGACTATTTTGAGGCTCAGGGAAAGGACATGGGAGGCCAGATTTCGGATCTGTATCCACGGAAGAATCAGAAACCGGTTGTTGTTCAAAAGATGAGGAAGGTACTCCAGCCTCGTTTTTTCGTCCCAGCCGATGAACAGGTCTCTCGGTCCCAACTTGCAGGCAGCGGAGCAGAAGCTTATTGCGCCGAGCAGCCTTTTGCCCATGGTGATCAGGTATTTCACCCGACCGCCTGTCATGGATTCATATCCCAGATAATGATGCTCCCTGACCAGATTGTCCCAAAGAACCTCTCGTTTTGTCTCATCAACCTTGTGGAAGCGTACCGGCTCAGTAAAGCTGCCGAGATCTCCCGTCAAAACGGTTCTTTCGAAAAACTCTTCCTTATTCATGAGGTCACCTGAACTGAGACAAATCTTTTAGACCGCCTCAAGGATAGCCAGCCGGAGACAATTGTTAAGGCGAAAAAAGAACTGTCTGGCTACAAACTATGGTGAATTTTTTTAGCTGCCTTGAGGCTGGCTCATACGAAGACAAGGGGTTCAGGGCTCCGTAAATCTTTTGCGGCTTATAGATGATAAATTATTTGGAGTCAATAGTTAATTCAAAAAAGTTACTTTGTAGGGTTAAGTAAAGTCGAAGCTATAGATCTGAAGCCGTGGACGGTCATCTCATCTTTGGAAAAGCCCAGCCGCCTTAGCCCCCCGAGCAAAGTCATGTCCGAAATGGGCCTGACGTTTGTCCTCATGCCGGGAAACAAGTAACGGCCTTTACCGGTGTAGCAGCGGAGTTCCGTCAATATCTCAATGACTTGGGAGGCCAGAGGGACCAGATGGACCTGCTTCATCTTCATTTTTTCGGCCGGTATCTTCCAGGTAGCTGATTCAAAATCAATTTCGGACCACTCAGCGTACCTAAGTTCTCCAGGCCTTACAAAAACATAAGGGGCCATTTTTAAAGCCAGTCTGACAATGGGGTTTCCGGTATAAGAATCAATGACCCTTAAAAGCTCGCCGACTTTTTTTGGATCTGTCAGCGTGGAGAAATGGGAGTGTACCGCCGGAATTAACGCCCCTCTGAGATCTGCGGTAATATCGTGAGAAACTCGTCCTGTGGATATGCCATAGCGGAAGATCTGACTTGAGTACTGGAGGCACCTATGGGCAGCATCGGCAGCTCCTCTGGACTCAATTTTCCGTAAGACCGCCAAAAGCTCAGGAGCAGTAATGACGGATATTGGCCGGTCTGACAGGACAGGGAACAAGTCGTTTTTGAGCCTACCCATGATACGACCGGTGCAATTCTCTTTTTTTCCGACTTTTTTACGCTCGAACCATTCTCTGGCCACAGCTCCAAAGGTCTCCTGTTTTTCAGGGTTTTCGGGTGCAGGCTGGGCCTTTTTTTGAAGTACTGGGTCAGTATCTGTACGCAGAGAGTCCGTTTGGATTCAACCAGCTTCTCGCGAGCTTCTTTCAGAGAAATCTCGGGGTAAGTCCCAAAAGTCAAGGTTCGCCGCTTCCCCTGAAATCTGTAGTCGAACCTGAAGGATTTCAGGCCATTTGGCGCCAAGTACAGGTAGAGGCCTCCGCCGTCCGAGAGCTTTTTCGGCTTTTCAGGCGGCTTGAGGTTTTTGATTTCCAGGTCTTTTAATGGCATGACGGTATCACTTCCGAGGAAGGTTCTGATACCGTCAAACAATTTGGCTGTCAACGGTATTAAGCGGCTTTTCCCGGACAGTCTTTTCCAAAGAAAAAGCCCTAAACCGTTGATTTTATTGGGGTTTAGGACTTCTTTGGATTTTATAAAACTATATACTGGTGGAGCTGAGGGGGATCGAACCCCTGACCTCATGACTGCCAGTCATGCGCTCTCCCAAACTGAGCTACAGCCCCAACAAATCAGAATAACCAGCTAGTCTGAACTGCTTTTCTGAATCCGAACTTTATAACACACCGAATAATTTTTGTCAAAAAAAATAAAAAAAATTTTATCCCCAGACCATTAGACAGTAAAGCCGGAAGAAGCTTTTTAGTGTATGAGTAAAATTTTTACTATTAATTAAAGGTAAAATAGTTATAGATTGATTGGTATTATTAAAGGATAGATTTTTTACACCGGCTCCCCCAAAGATGTAATTTAAACAGATACCGCTTTTCCTGACCTGTCCCCTCAGACTATTATTTTTACCTTATATTCTGTCGTGCCCTGAATGGACAAAATATGGATGCCGGCAGAAGACTTCAAGGGGAGATCTTAGTCCCCAGACCCAGACAGCATTTTTTCTCTCATGCCCATGGTGCCGGCTTGCAGTCTTTGACGTAGAAAAATGTACGTGGCCGATGCCTTTCTTCTGGAGATTTTCCAGGACTCCCATGAGAGCCGACCAGGTTCGTTGCTGATTTGACTCAAAGTACTTATTTTCAGCCGGCTTTATGATACTTACCTGGCGAGGCAGTTCAATTCTGGGTTTAATGGCATTTTTGCTTTTTTCAAATCAGTTAATAACATGGCCTAGGGGAAGCAACATGTAATTGCATTATAACTGGGAGTGTGAACGTCGAATAGTAATAACAGAATATAAAAAGGGCGGCTGCACCTGTTTTTTCGGACCGGATTTATCCTCAGGGCGTTTGAATAAATATGCATGAATAAATCAGACCAGATTTTTTTGATCCTCTTTCCAGGAAGCCGCCTTTACAGCTCAACCCGTCCGCACCGGAAGCTGTGGCAGCAAAGATAAACGGCTACCGGCAATGAGGCCAGATGAGAGGGATGGACTTTAACTTTTAGGCCCAGGATTGTGGTTCGGCCGCCCATACCCATGGGACCGACTCCGGTGGCGTTGATGGCTTTGAAAATATCTAAAGCAAAATGTTCTTCTTCCTCGGTAGTTTCGCCCTCATCTAAAATTTCCATGAGGGCCAGTCTGGCCAGTCTCGGAGCGGACTCAAAAGAGCCTCCGATGGCAATTCCGGCGTAATAGGGCGGACAGGCGTCTGGACCGGCCTGGCTGATGGCCTCAACTACGGTTTGAACCACAGTTTCCCGGCTGGAGGTGGGGGGCAGAGACTGGAAATGGCTTCGATTGTCACAGCCGCCGCCTTTAGCCAAAGTCCGGATAACCAGTTTCTCACCGGGCACAATTACGGTCTCTAAACTGGCCGGGGTATTGTCGCCTAAATTGAGGCGGGAAATGGGCCAGCAGGTCGATTTTCTTAAAAAAGCGGCCTGATAAGCCGAACGGATCCCGTCTTCCACAGCCTGGGCCAAAGGCGGTCCGGCTAATACCACTTCCTGCCCTATTTCCAGGCGGACCTGAGCCAAACCGGTATCCTGACACAGGGGCAGAAAATTCTTGCCAGACAAATCGCTGTTTAATAAGAGGCGTTCCAATATTGTCCGGCCAAGAGGCGACGGTTCATTTTTTAGGGCCTCAGCCAGGTCATTTTTGACTTTAGACGGCAGGACAAAGGCGGTGGTTAAAAACAGATCCCGAATCTCGTCTCCGACGTTTTGGGTAAAAAGTAGTCGCATTATGTCCTTCTACAGTTTATTTCAAAAATCCATCAGCTTAAGACGGTTACATGGGCCTGACATAGGGCCGGTCAACGAGCTTCCTCTGCCTCAGTTCCCGGCTGTAGGCCTCGGCGGAGTTGCGGTCCTCAAACGTGCCGCTCATAACCCGGAACCAGAGTTTATTGTTCTCGGTGGCTTCGGAAATGGAGACCGGCAATCCGGCCGCTTCCAGCCGGTTTTTAAGGTTAATGGCGTTTTCCTGTTTGCCGAAAGCACCCAGTAAAACGGTATATTTCCTGGAATCCGGCAGAGGCGGTGAGGCTTGAGCAGGGGGAGCTGCCGGTTGAGTGGTCGGCCGGACCTGAGTTTGGGAAATGGGCGGCGCCGGAACAGAGATTCTTGGTCTTTCGGATTGAGTGGATCTGGGCGAAGCCGTTTGGGTCTGAGGTTTGGGTCTGGGCTTAGGATTATCGGTTAAGGACCTGCCGACCGGTTCCATGCGGCTGATGACCGGCGCCATACTCTGGGCGGCCGGAACCATAAGGCTGGGCATCTCGGCTGTAGGATCAGGCTGAAAAAGACCTGCCCCTCCCTGAGGGCCCGCAGTCGGAGGAGCCGGCGGCGGCGTGACCGGACGGGCCGGAGGCTGAACTGCTGCGGCTTGGGCATTGGAAACAGGCGGAGCCGGTGTGTTGGGCGGCGGCGGTATGGGGCCTTCCGGGGGCGGACCGGCTAAGGAGCCCGAAACAATGGGAGTCAGCCGAACCGGATTAGGGGGTTGGGAGGGAGAAGAATTGTTGTCAGTCTCCACGGTGACCGCAGCGGCCGGAGCCGGTCCAGAAGGCCGGCTGGCCAGGGAAAAGCCCACCCAGATCACGATAATCAGAACAGCCAGCCAAAGCCCTAAGACTCTGAAGTTAAAGGAGGCTTTTTGTTTCGGACCGGCTTTATTTTCAAAAGTGGCCCGGCTGAAACGGATCGGGCCCCGGCCGCCGGCCACCGGCGGTTTTCTTTTGGACTTTAAGGCCAGAACTGCGGCTGTTATTATAACCAGAGCGGCCAGTAGCCAAAGGTAAAGACTCATGGCTTTACTCCTTGTTCAAATCAACCGGCTCAGGTGTTTCCGGCGGTTCTGTGACCTCAGGTTCGGACATTTGAAGCCTGCGCCTCCGGAAGGCCCGGATGGGAGTGACGATGAAACCGGAAACGATGTAAATTAGGGCCAGAGGAAATAAAAGAGTTTTGACCTTAATGATAGCCACAGCCAGAATGACCACAATTACAGCTAACGTTTCAAACGGGTGATTGTTTTTAACAATGATCTTGTTTTTAAGACTGAAATAATCAAGATTAGAGACCATCAGAAAGGCCACTACCACAGTTAAGGCCAAAATAAGATAGATGTTGGGCGGAACGGTGTGCCCGGCTGAACGGTAATGCCACAGGACAGTGGAGGCAATAGCACCGGCCCCACCGGGAATCGGCAGACCCTGGAAAAACCCGGGATCCCGAAAGCCTGAGAAGACATTGAATCTGGCCAGCCTTAAAGCCCCGCAGGCTAAAAAGACAAAAGCGGCCATTAAGCCCAAACTTATGGTTTTCTCCTCCGGGGTCACCAGATACGGCGGATTTAAAAGATGACGCAGGGCCCACATATAAACCAGAACCGCCGGAGCCATGCCGAAGGAAACTAAATCGCACAAAGAATCGTATTCCAGGCCGAAACGGCTGGTTGTATTGGTCATCCGGGCCACAGTGCCGTCTAAGGCATCCATGATAGCGGCTAAAAGTATAGCCCCGGCGGCGGTGGTAAAACGTTCGTGGATGGAGCAGACCACCGAATAAAAGCCGAATAAAAGACTTAAGGTAGTAAAGAGGTTCGGCAGGATATAGATGGCCCGACGGCTTTCACCCCGGGATTTCCTCTTTTGTGACATAATCTCAGCCCCAATCAGTCCAATTTAACGAATAAAATATTATCCGTAAGCTCTTAAAATGCTCCGGGTCTCCCATCTTAAGCCTCATTATCCCATATCTATTATATCACGGTTAATATCAAATAAGCTAAATTAATTTTTTTAGGCTTCCACGGACCAGACTGTTCACCGGGTCCGGATTCCGGCGGCAGAAAGCCGGAGCCCTAATTGGCCGATTTTAACCTAAAATTTAAAAAATTTCTCCTGATTTTTAGCATCCGTCCTGAAACCGCTTAGTAGAAATCCAGTTAAAAGACTGCCTGGCAAATGATTGGCCCTCAAAGTGGGTTCAATAGTTCCTGGAAAAAAAACTCTTGGCTAAGTTACAAATAGCCTGATATTTTGCAATATATAAATTTAATATCAATAACCGCTTAAGGAATTTTCTTTATGAAAATACACTCAATATTTCTTATTGAGTAAAATTAACGCATTATTTTGATTTTAAAAAGTTTTTGTTTTTTGTTATTAAGATATTTTAAAAACCGTACTTGTCTAAAATTTATTTTGCCTAGCCTATGTCAGGTTAGTTTTCATAAAGCCGCCTACATATAGACTTTTTTCTCTTTTAATGGTCTGATGATGTGTTTTAGATCCGGACAAGACAATGGATTACTTTTATTATATTGAATTTAGTTAAAATTACGGCTATATTGAAAAAAAGCCCGGGTCTAATTTTTTTCAGTCCAGCGGAGTCAGGTGATGTATGTGGAAATATAGTTTGCTATCCTGGGGTAGGTATGATAATAATTGTAGACTAGATTTTTTTTCAGTCTTTGGATAGCCAGAAAACAAAACAAGATCTTTCAGGAATTATGGCCAAAAGATATAAAATTTGTATTATGAATGATGGTCACGGGCCTTTGACCATCCGCAGTTTTACTGCTTCAACCTGGTGGCTGAAGCTGGCTTTTATATTTTTTATTTTGGTCACCGGCGGTTTGGCCGTCTATTCGGCCTATGCTTTCCGGACCATGAGTTCCTTTCGGGATCAGGGTCTGGAAATGGAGATCTTAAAAAGCGATCAGACCCAGAAAGTCAGGCAGATTGCGGCAATTGGCGAAAGACTCGAAGATCTGGACCGTAAACTGGCCCGGATGAGGATTTACGAAGATTCTCTCCAGTTGCTTTCCAGGGAATTTAATCTCCAGCTGGGCCTGCCGGATACAGCTGATTTGGAAAAAGTCTGGCCGGCTCTGACCAGCACCGTGGCCTGGACCTGGGGCGGCTTAAACGGTCAGGGCGGTCAGGATCCCTCCCTGTCCCGTTCTTACCCGTCGGTCAACCCGGCCGAGACGATCAAGAAACTCCATCAGGATTTAGATCGTCTGGAAGAAAACGCAGCGGCCATTGATTTGGCGGTCAGCGAACTGACCTCGGTTTTAGAAGGCTCCCGCAGCTTACTCTCAGCCACACCCTACGGTCTGCCATTGACTGAATACCGGATGACATCCGGCTTTGGGCCCAGACGGTCTCCCTTTGGCGGAGGGTCTGACCTGCATCAGGGTCTCGATCTCTCGGCTCCTCCGGGTACGCTGATTTACTCTCCGGCCGACGGCATTGTACTGTCTTCAGACTGGTCCAACAATGGGTACGGCCTGATGGTCACATTAGACCACGGATTCGGGCTTTCCACCAGATACGCCCATTTGTCGGAAAGTTTAGTCACTACAGGCCAGAAAGTTCTCAGGGGACAGCCCCTAGCCAAAGTCGGCAGTACCGGACGCTCCACCGGTCCTCATCTTCATTATGAAACTATCTTGGGCGGAGTGGCCATAGATCCCCTGTTTTTTGCCCACACGGCCCGGGATTCCCTGAAAGAACCTTCCTAAATTCCCCATAATTTGTTTTTTTTCGGCCTTTTTGTCTTGCCAACCGGTATTTCTAGCCTTATAGTTGGTAAGCTTTAAATCTTTTGGTGTAAAAGCCGTAAAGGATCGATTAATTCGTCAATCACCCGGTTTAAGAGGGGGCCTGCCAGAGCCCTGGATTAACCGGGGAAAGCGGCAACCAGCCGCTGCGTTTTCTGCAGGTTCAGACCGGCGGCAAAGTACATCAGAAGCTCCGCCCTCTTGAAGTCTTGGGCTGCCGACCGGCCAAGGGTAGTTTTGAGACAGGCCGGGACTGGGCGGCGGCGAAAATCATTCCCGAGGGGAGCGGCGTCCAAGGGCCTGCCTTTTTAAATCTTAGGTCCGGGCTGATGCCCCGAAAGGCCGGCGGACCGGAATTCACCCAGGTCTGGGGCCGTCCGGACTTCCGGTCCATTTAAAGGGGCAGAGGCAATCTGGCCGGTCATCGTTTCCCCTAACTGTTGCCGCCTGATACAGAGAACTGGCGGCTGCGGATGCTTCGTTTCTAATTTCAACTAAACTTCAGGAGGCGGCGTTTTTCCAGGCCTTTCGGCCGGGGGTTCTGCGCCGAAGATCGGATGAAAAATATTCTCAGAAGAATTTTTGGCAGCGCCAATGACCGGGAAATCAACCGCCTTGGTCAGAAGGTCAACGCCATAAATGCCTTTGAACCGGCTATAAGACGCTTGCCGGACAGCGAATTAGCCGCTAAAACCGTCAATTTTAAAGAAAGACTGGCCCAGGGTGAACCTTTATCGTCAGTAGTTAACGAAGCCTTTGCCGTAGTCCGGGAAGCCGGAGCCCGGGTTTTGGGACAGCGTCATTTTGATGTCCAGCTCATGGGAGGTCTTGTCCTCCACGACGGAAAAATAGCGGAAATGAAAACCGGCGAGGGCAAGACCCTGGCGGCCACTTTGCCTGTCTATGTCAACGCCTTGACCGGTAAGGGCGTACATGTGGTCACGGTTAACGACTATCTGGCCAGGCGCGATTCGGCCTGGATGGGCCAGATTTATAATTTTTTAGGCCTGTCCGTCGGCACCGTAGTCCACGGGTTGAATGATTCGGAAAGACGGGCGGCCTACCACGCCGATATTACCTACGGGACGAATAATGAGTTTGGGTTTGATTACTTAAGGGATAACATGAAGTTCAGGAGCGGGGATTTTGTCCAGCGGGAGTTCCATTTTGCCATTGTCGATGAGGTGGACTCAATCTTAATTGATGAAGCCAGAACCCCTTTGATCATCTCCGGACCGGCCGAGGAGTCGACTGATCAGTATGTCCGGGCCGACCGGGTCATTCCCCGGCTGAAAAAAGAGGTGGACTATACTCTGGACGAAAAGGCCCGGACCTCCAACCTGACCGAGGAAGGCATTCAGAAGGCTGAGAATGTGCTGGGGGTCCATAACCTTTACGAGCCGTCCAATATGGAGATCCTCCATCATATTAATCAGGCCCTAAAAGCCTACACCTTGTTCGAAAAGGACAGAGATTATATAGTTAAAGAAGGGCAGGTCGTCATTATTGATGAATTTACCGGCCGGACCATGCCCGGCCGCCGTTATTCCGACGGACTTCACCAGGCTCTCGAAGCCAAGGAAAAGGTCAAGATAGAGAACGAAAACCAGACCCTGGCCTCCATTACCTTCCAGAACTACTTCCGGATGTACGAAAAACTGGCCGGCATGACCGGTACGGCCGATACCGAGGCAGCAGAGTTTGCCAAGATCTACAATCTGGAAGTGGTGGTCATGCCTACCCACCGCCGGATGATCCGCGAAGATCACTCTGATTTGGTTTTCCGGACCGCCCGAGAAAAATACGGAGCTGTGGTCGAAGAAATCGCGGCTCTCCACGAAAAAGGCCAGCCGGTCTTAGTGGGTACTATTTCCATCTCCAACTCGGAGCTGGTCTCCAAAATGCTCAAGGCCAGAGGCATTCCCCACCAGGTTCTTAACGCCAAGCACCACGCCCAGGAAGCCCAGATCGTGGCTCAGGCCGGACAGCCGCACACTGTGACCATCTCCACCAACATGGCCGGCCGGGGCACGGATATTGTCTTAGGACCAGGGGTGCCGGATTTGGGCGGTCTTTATATTTTAGGTACCGAGCGCCATGAATCCAGACGTATCGACAATCAGCTGAGAGGCCGAAGCGGCCGCCAGGGCGATCCAGGGGAGTCAAGGTTCTTTCTGTCTTTAGAAGACGATCTTATGCGTATTTTCGGCGGGGACCGCTTCAAAGGCTTACTGGAGAGAGTGGGCATGACCGAAGGCGTTCCGGTGGAATCGGCTCTTTTGACCCGCGGCATTGAAGGGGCCCAGAAACAGGTGGAAAACCGGAACTTTGAGATTCGCAAGCACCTTTTGGATTACGACGATGTCATGAACCGTCAGCGGGAAGTCATTTACCGCCAGAGAAGAAAACTGTTGGCCGGAAGCCAGCTGTCGGAAGAGGTGTTAAATTTAATTGACGAAGAGTCCCAGGTTTTAGTCCATCAGTTCTCGGCTGACCTGAAAGATTCCGGGGTCATAAATTACCCGGCATTAATTGGGGAATGCGCCATAAGACTTGGATTTACGCCCGAGGGCAAGGAGATAGAGGACCTTGAGGGCGAGTCTCTGATGGACTATTTGTTTGAAAAAGCCAAAGTCCGTCTGGAAGAGACCTATCGGCCGGCGGGCGGTGCGGCCGAGGATATCTTCCGCTGGCTGATGTTAAATTCTTTAGACAGTCAGTGGAAAGATCACCTCCTGTCCATGGACCGGCTCAAAGAGGGCATTTCTTTAAGGGGCTACGCTCAGAAAGATCCGTTAAGAGAATACCAGCGGGAAGGGTTTGAGATGTTTGAGGAGATGGTGGCCCGGGTCCGGTCTGAGACGGTCTCCTCAATCACCCGGGCCCGTTTCTCCGAGTCGGTCGATCCCGAGGAACTGGCGCCCAAGGAAAGGGAGCATACGGTCATGTCCCGCCGCAGTGACGAAGAATCGGTCAAAGCCCAGCCCAACCGGCGCGGCCACGCTAAAGTCGGCCGAAACGATCTCTGCCCGTGCGGCTCGGGCAAGAAGTTTAAACACTGCCACGGGGTAGAATGAATTTGGCCTTAAACGGACGCCGGCTATCTTAGGAAAAATCTGGCCCATTTTTTGCTTAACTTCCAGTCGGACTTTAAGTTTTTCTTAACCGGCAGGAGGCGGCTATGGCCTTTAATTTTTCAGAACAAATAAGCAGAGGGCGGGAGCGGATTGCCGCCACCAGTCCTTCTAAGCTTATTATCGGCGGAGTGGTGTTGCTTTTGGCCACTGCGGCTTTTGTCTATTTTCTGGTTTCCAATAATCAGCCGGTTTATGAGGTTTTATACAGCGATTTAAGTCCGGAAGACGCCGGAGCTATTACCGCCGAGCTTAAGAAAAACAATCAGCCTTACCGTCTGGCGGCCGGGGGTACGGCCATTGAAATGCCTCAGGGTCAGGCTCAGGAAGCCAGGCTCAATCTGGCTATGCAGGGTCTGCCGGCTAAAGGGGGAGTCGGCTTTGAGATCTTTGATGATCTAAAACTGGGAGTCACCGACCTCCAGCAGAAAATAAATCTCCAAAGGGCTGTGACCGGTGAACTGGAACGGACCATTATGCGGTTTCCTGAAGTCACCGATGCCCGGATCCACCTGACAGTACCTAAAGAGACATTATTTATAGAAGATCAAAAAGAGCCCACGGCCTCGGTTGTTTTAACCCTCCGTCCGGGGGCGGTCCTGGAAAAACCCAAGCTCATGGGTTTAGTCCACCTCCTAACCTCAGCCGTGGACGGTCTGGTTGCCAATAACGTCTCTATAATTGACACCGAAGGAGGCCTTTTATGGAGCGCCGATTCTCAAAAACCGGGTCTTTTGAACGAAGACCAGCTGAAGCAGAAAAGGGCTTTTGAAAGGGAACTGGCCAACCGTATCAACTCCATGCTGGAGAAGGTCTTAGGGCCGTATAAGGCCACGACCCAGGTCAACTGCGAACTTGATTTAAAGGAAGTCATGACTTCCGAAGATATCTATGATCCGGAAAGAACGGCGGTCCGCAGTGAACAGCGCATCCAGGAAAGAAACACCGGGCCGGGCCGGGCCAATGCCGGTATTCCCAATGCGACCTATGAACTGGGCACGGCTAACCGCCAAAACGCCAACCAGGGAGGCAATCAGGAAGTCTATTCCCGCAGTGAAGAGACCACCAATTACGAAGTTACTAATATTAAACGTAAAACCGTCTCCGCCTCTGGGGACTTAAAGAAAGTCACTGTGGCCGTGCTGGTGGACGGATTTTTTACCGAAGCCGAAGATGGGACCCGGGTTTTTAACCCCCTACCTGAGGATAAACTTGAGCAACTGCGCCAGGCCATCCGTAATATTATCGGCTTTGACGAGGCAAGGGGTGACAGCGTGTCGGTCAGCAGTCTGGAATTTTACCGTGAAGAAACAGTCAATGTCTGGGCGCTGTTTGTGCTGGACCTGCTCCGGGAATTCGGGCGGCCCTTCATAAATCTTCTTCTCATCATTTTGTTCTTCTTCTTTGTCATCCGGCCGATACTCAACTGGCTGAAAAAGGAAGTGGAACCAGTCGGCAGTGGAGCTGAACAGGCTGTTCTGCCTGACTATCCCATGAGCGGAGGCCCCGGCGACAGTCTGCCTCTGCCTCTGCCGCCCAGAACGGAATTTACGGAGGCCCAGACGGCCGGGGCCG
This sequence comes from Deltaproteobacteria bacterium, assembly GCA_031264185.1. Taxonomy (GTDB): domain Bacteria; phylum Desulfobacterota; class Desulfarculia; order Adiutricales; family Adiutricaceae; genus JAIROO01. The sequence goes on along the minus strand of JAISEL010000062.1, from coordinate 16,354 downwards.
AGGAAAACGTCCTGTCGCCTGAGATTCCGGCCAGTCAGGATGTGGAACTGGTCCACTATGAAGATGAAAGTCCGGATGAAGCCGGTGAAGAAGATATTGAGGAGGAAGTGCCTCAGCTGGCTTACGGCAACCTGAACCGCGACAATGTCATGCCTATGGCCAAAGACAACATGGACAGGACAGTGGGTTTGCTGAGAAGCTGGATAGATCAAAAGCCTCAGGCCGAGCAGAGGGAAAAATAACCGGTGAAGCCTCCCCGGCGCCGGACATCTTCCGGCGCCGGCCGATTAAGGGGCTAGTAAGCCAGGGAAAAACCAACCCGGCGGAGAGGAAAAATGCCCGAGGACAGCAAAAATACTCCCAAAGAACTGACCGGTCCGGAAAAGGCGGCCATTTTTCTTCTGACCATGGGCGAGGAATTCACCACCTCAGTTTTTAAGGAGCTTGAGGATATTGAGATCAAAAGCCTCGGCCGGGCCATGACCGGCATTCAGAACGTCACACCCACCCAGATCCAGGACGTTTTATACGAATTTATGCAGGCCATATCCGAACCTGGCGAAATCCGGGTCAAGGGAGATGATTTTTTCAAAAATACTATCGGCCGGGCTTTAGACGGCGACCGGGCCGGAGGGCTGATTCAGGATGTCAATTCACCGGTGCCTTTTTCCAACATTAAAAATATTGATGCCAAATCTCTGGGCATCTTTATTCGCAATGAGCATCCTCAGACGATTGCCTTAGTTCTAGCTCATATTGATCCTGGCAAAAGCGCCCAGATTATTGCCGAGTTTCCTGAGCCTCTCCAGCAGGATGTCATGCTGCGGATAGCCGACTTGGAGCCGGTCGATTTTACTGTCTTGGATGAGGTTGAGCAGGTCTTGAGGGAAGAAATTAAAGCCCAGGGTCCCATCGGCGGACGTCCGGCCGGCGGCAGCGGTACGGTCGCCGAGATTTTAAACCAGGTCGATCAGAACACGGAAAACGCCATTTTAACTAAATTGGAAGAAGAACGCAGCGATCTGGCCAATGAAGTCAGAAAACTCATGTTCGTTTTTGAAGATCTCATTAATCTTGACAAGCGCTCTTTCCAGACCCTTTTGAAAGAGGTCAATATAGACGAACTGACCATGTCGATGAAGGCGGCTTCTCCGGCCATGCAGGAGAAAATTTTCAGCAACCTGACCGCCCGGGCCGCCGACATGATGCGGGATGATCTTGAGTCCATGCCTCCAACCCGGATGGCGGATGTGGAAAAAGCGCAGCAGGCTGTTTTAAGAGCAGCCAAGAAACTGGAAGCCGAAGGCAAGATAGTTATCGGCAAGGGAGAAGGAGATCAGTTTGTCTGAGAGATTTGTTTATGACGGCTACTTTCGCGATGAGGTGCCTTTAAAGTCCTCGGAATTTGAGGAGACCGTTTTTTCTCCCCCTGCTTCCGGTACGCCGACCGGTCATTTTAAAGAGTTTGTCCCGGAACGCAAGACCGGGGATCCTTTAAAAGATCTGCCGTCATTGGGTTATCTCTTTGACCCTTTTGACCCCGGAAAGCCTCAGACCAGCCCTTTTGAGGCCGCCCAGACTCTGTCTGAAAAAATTTATGCATTTAAAGATTTGGATCTCCGCGACGAAAATATTATTAATACAATCGAAAAAGCCGAGAAAAAAGCCAGCCGCCTTTTGGAGGCAGCCAATAAAAAAGCCATGAGTCTGGAAGAAGAGGCCAGAAGTAAACTGACCGGCCTGTCCGAGGAAATGAAAGCTGCGGCTGTGACTGAAGCCGAGGAGTTAGTGACCTCAGCCAAAACTCAGGCTGAACAGATTGTGGTCCAGGCCAAAGAATCGATCGGCAACTTAGACCAGATGCGGGAGGAGCTGACCAGGTTAAAGGCCGAGGCGGCCGAAAGACTTGCGGAACTGAATGAAGGCAAGGCCAAAGCTGCGGCGGCGGAAAAAGAACTGGCCGAGATGAGAAAATCTTTGGCCGAAGAAAAACGAAAAGCCTCAGAGGAGGCCAAAAAAGTTTACGACGAGGCCAAAAAACAGGGACTGGCCGACGGCCTGACCGAAGGGAGAGCCCGAGGAGAAACAGAAGGTCTCAGCCAGGGCGCCGCCGCCGGGCACAAGGAAGTTACAGTCAAAGCCGCCGGCCTGATTAAGGTTCTGGAAAAAATAAACAATCTCTGGCCGGAACTTTGGAAAGCTAACGGGGCTTTTATGGTCCAATTGGCTGTGGAGGCGGTTGAGGCCATAGTCAACAAAGAAATACAGGACGGCCGGGGCCTGGCCGCCGGAGCTTTTAAAGCCTGCCTTGATTATCTCCAAAAGGCCCATGAAGTGGTCTTTAAAGTCTGTCCGGCTGACCTCCAGGAACTGGAAGAAGCCAGGGCCCTGCTTCGAGAGCAGGTGGACGGGCTTTTGAATATCTCGTTTCAGCCCGATTCGGCTTTAGGTCCGGGCGATCTGATTATGGAGGCCGATGTGGGCCGCCTGGACGCGACTGTCAAAAACCGCCGGGAAAAAGTCATGGCCGTATTGAGGGAATCGCTGGCTCAGGGCTCTCTGGCCGATCCCCCGGAAGCAGAGGCCGAAAGTCCGGCTCAGACCGCCGGACCGTCTGAGGCTCAGGAAGATCTGGCATTTCAGCCGGCCTCAAATCTCCAGGACCAAGTCCCGCCGGCTCCGCCGGTTCAATCTGCCACTTAGCCCGTCGTTAACTGCTGCGGCCGGAAAATGCGGAAGTCATTTGAGAAGCGAACTGAACATCTGGGATCATTCCCGGCAGCTTTTGGAGCTGCTTTCGGCCAGGGGGGCGGATCGGGCCCCGGAAATGGACTCCTCAGCTCAGGGGGCCGAACTTCTGGCTCCTTTTGCGGCAGCCTTAAAAAGTCCCAGGCTTTTGGATGTCGGCTGCGGGGGCGGGCATTTTTATCATTCCCTGAAAAGAAGAGGGCTTTCGGCCGATTACTTCGGCCTGGATTCCAGCCGCCAGGCGGTCAGGACGGCCCGGGCGGCCTTTGAAACTTTGGGTTTGGACCGGGGCCGGATAATTTTAGGCCGGGTCGAAGATCTTTTTGGCCTGGAATTCGATTTGGCGGTCATAATCAATACCATGACCTTTTGCGCCGACTTCCGGCAGCCTTTGGACAGGATAATAGACACCGGGGTCAGGGCTGTGGTCATCCGGGACAATTTTGGCCCCGAGACGGAAATTCGCTGGGAGCCTGACGGTTTTCTGGATGAGGGCTTTAATCATCTCTGCGGATACTGGAACCGGTGGTCGGAGGCGGCAGTGGCCGATTTTTTTAGCCAAAGAGGCTTTGCAACCAAAAAAGTTATGGACAATAGGACCAAAGGGCAGATGGAGTTGGTGGTCAATAAGCCCTACTACTGGTCGTGGCTTCTGGCCTGGCGGCGCTTGGCCTTTGAAAATTACCGATAAGCTTTGGCCGAACCCTAAAACGCAGAAATTTGATTAAACCCTTTGATTCGGTTCATACAAACAGCCTCAAGCCTCAGCCAACACCATCAGTTTTAAGGCCAGTATTCGGCGTGCACTCTCTGCTGAGATTGCGCTAAAGTTAACTGACGCATGATAAGGAGAGTCAGGCAAAGGATCAAGTTCGCTTGTCAGCCCAATGGCTGAAACTTCTGAGTTGCTTATACCCCAAACACCGACGGATTGGAGATGGCAATCCTGGGTATAATGATTATATGAGTCCTCAGGCGCAATGAATTCTCCATCATAAACCGATAATTTTAAGTTATCTTTTGGAAAAGGAATAAATGATTGACTTGTAATTTTACCTTTTTGAAAAAAATTGGATTAATCTGGCTTAAAAGAAAAGTTATAGATTTCATAAAGCTATTAATATCTCATTGGGATTTCATAAAGCTATTAATATCTCATTGGCGTGTAAAAAGTCTAAAAAATATTTAAAACTAGTCTCAAAGCTTAAATCAAACTCCTTTTCTATGTATTCTCCTTCATGCTCCCCAAAGGACGAATAAGTCGCTCTCAGATCAGCCAGGTCAATCTCCACTGACGGATAATTTTGGACTTTCCATTCAAGAAGCACATTGCCTTCCTGGGTTGGAACGATAAGCGGCAGAAGCAAATCATCCGGATAGAGCTTAATGAAAAAATCGGCTAATATCTGCAGTTTTTCAGGGTCTGGAACAAGCCCTTCTCCATCGTACCAACCAGGCCTGAGTTCCGCTAAGTCTTTAAAAAGCAGACGCAGCTCGCAGTTTTTCCAGATTTCGATTGAATCTACCTGGAGCACCTCTTTTAAGTTATCATCCGAACCGAAAGCCCCCTTCCCTGAGATTCCAACCTGGTCTCTGTCCCGGCCTCCCAGTTCTCCGACTTTGGGACGAAAAGATTCCGGACATTGAATAACCGACTGACTGCCGTCATTTTGTCGCAGAGTGAACGTTTTTTTATCCCAGTCAGCTTTGTTGATTGTTCCTATAAGTTTCACTTCATGAGCAGCTTTGATTTTGACATTTGTTGCAAAATTTGTTAAAGATTTACGTTTTTTCGGCGTCAATACCGCCGGTTCTGAATAGCCGGGGCGGACAAATTCAAAAGAATCGCCGTCAGCCATGGAGCGCCCGATTTTATGGAAACGGCTGCACAAGACAGGGGAGAATTCAGCCGGCAGTACATTATCAAATGAGCCATTATCAAATGAGGCCACGACGTCACAAACAGTGTCCCGGGCAGAAAACAGCCAGCAACCGGATTCATCGGGAAAAAGCGATTGTTGAACAAAAACATTTTCTGAATGATTCAGGGCCAGAACCACGCAGGCGCTACCTTGTTCGAACCGTAAAAGAGATAAACTGGGGAATTTCGGCAATTTCCGTTTTTCCGGTAATTTTTTCCGGTATAATCGTTTGGCCAGCTCAATAAGCAAGGATTCATAGGCGGCTACATCCTGCAGATCCTTTACCGGCAGCCAATGACCGCTAAAGCTTGGACCTGTGAATCTGAGAGTAATAAATGGAGTGCCCCTACTCTTTCCTCCCACTAAAATATCTGCCTGAGGGCTTTTGTCTTAGCTCAGGCCTATACGCTGGTCTGTGTGGTCTGAGGTTCCTCCGGCTGCAGGCATAAGCTCAAACGTTAAAATCCGACTGCGGCAACCTGAATCCAGATTAAAAGAAAAACAAACCCTGTCTGAAACGCCCGCTCAGTGATCTTTCCGGGTGTATCTGTAAAAAGCTGTTTATTGTAAAACATCTTCTTGATCGGACTATGTTTTTTCTTAAGGCTGAACTTAAATTTTATTATATCATATATTGAAGAGACTTCAAATTTCAAATAGCCTTATGAAGTTCTGATCGGGTAACGCGAATCATCTTACTGACAGAAATGATATGGGTGAAATTGCCTAACTTAAGGTGCTGAAATTATTTTGTTTTAGCGTATAGCGATCGGGAATAAGGATTTATAAAGCCACTTGAATCCGGTTGAGATACCTCAGCCGAAACCGTCTCGCCTGAGGATACGTCTGGCGATTCTTAATCTTTCAGGAACCAGGCAGACAGCAGCTCATGCTTTTTTATTACGCTTCCGATTGAGTAATTCGGCCGGAGCCGGTCGGCCCTCGTTTATTTTTTGAACCGTCGGCAGCATTCACCCAGACTGGGCTGTCAGGTGGCTGTCATCCCGGTGATATTCAGCCTTCGGAGCGCCTGCCCGGTCGGTTGGGGATAATAAACGTTTAAGCCCAGGCGTTTTCAGGCAACCTGCTCTGCCTGTCCGGGCTGCCAGTTCGGAGTTTAGGGACAGTCTTTCGTGCCGCTCAAGCTGGGGGTTAAGTCAGAGGTCTTTCGCGGCACCCTTTATAATTTGCGGATAATAGGCACAGCTTGCCAGGGCGGACCTGAATGCGGCCAAGCTTATTAGGCCATTAAGCCATAAAAACCAAAGCGGTTCCGCCGGGGCCTGGGAATCAGTCTTTGCTCCACAGATGCCTGGCTTTGACCTTTGACCGCGCCAGACTCTTCTTCTGGTCCCTGAAGCCTGCTGTCCGGAGTCGGCTTTAAGGCCGCAGCTTTCTGGCCGGGCCGGATTTTGGCCTGGCGGCTGAAATGGCTATTATGTATGGTTTTTTTTGAGGCGAATTATTGATGAATAGCTATGTTATATTGTGTTTTACGTGTGCCAATTATGGAGCCTTGCTTGAACCCCAGATAGGCGGGACGGTCTGATTCATCCCTCTGGATTCAGGCTGGGAGTCGTTTAATTAAAGAGACGGTTTTTAGTTCTTAGGCTTTGGCCTTAATACTGGAAACATTATTTGAGGAGGCGAGTTATAGCAAAGTACAGGATAATTGACCTTATCCCCAAAAGCTGCGGGCGGAGTTTCGGTCAAGGCAGCCGGCTCTCACCTGCATTTGTTCTTGACAGGCAGGTTCGCCTGCTCAAGTATGCCCGGATGCGTCTTTGACGTTTCGGGCGGATTTGTCACAAAGACGGTTAAGGTCTGCCCCGAATCTCACGGGGTCAGGAGAAGGGCCCGGACTGCCGAGGATTAGTCCTGGAAAACGGACGGCGGCTTTTCTGGTCAGTTTGAGGCTGCTCCCCTGAAATGGGCTGGCAAAAGGCCTGCAGTTAGTTTGGGACCTTTTTGGTGGTCTATAAGCAACTCCTGGCCAGCGGCTGGCCGTCCAGTTAAGGCCGAACCTCCGGAGAGCTGCGGGCGGGAGAAGCGAAGGGCCAGCCCGGCGGTCTGTGGAAAAATTTTAGCTATTGTCCTGGTAAAAATATGTTATAGTAATTATTTAGTTCTTATATATTTAATATATCAGCATGAAGATATATAAAATTAATATAAATAAATGTAATAGTTATTTTTTAGTTCAATAGCTAAATAAAATATGCACATGCCTACAATTCGCTGAATTCTTCCGGCCGAGGGAGCAGGGTTGTTTGAAAATTTGCTTATCAGCTATCAATGGTGTATGGTGTTAAGCGGTTAAAGCAAGCTTTTTTAAAGGTAAATCCGGAAAACATGCCATTTTTATTTCAGATGAGCCGAAAATATGCGGCTAAAATCATTTTAGCCTTTCTGGGCCTGACAGTCATGATGGGCTGTTCTAAGGGGCCTATGGATCCCGTCCGGCTGGAACAAATTCACAACCGGGACGACTATATCCGTCTGGCCAAGTTCTTTCTGGCCCATGATGAGATTTTTTATCTCAATGAGGCCGGCGAGTCTCTTTTCATTGACGCTCTTAATTTGAGCCCGCAACTTCTGGCGGCTGGCCGAACCAGATGGACTGAGGATAAAAGGTACACCGGTTTGCTTGAAAAGTGGCTGCCGGTCGGCCCCCCGGCCAGAGTTGTACTGGTTGGTCTTTATACAAGAGGCATTGTTAAAGAAGATGTCTTAACCAACGGACGTTTTCGGTTCCAGCTGAAAACCGGCGGCCGGCTTCTGGAACCTCTGGCTGTGGAAGAGGTTAAACCGGAGATTTTAGAAGACTACTTCCCTGTTTTTAACCGCTGGGAAAAAGTAGTGGCTGTCCGTTTCCCGGTCGAACTGGCCCCTTCCGGGTCTTCCCTTTTAGTTCACTGGCCTTCCGGAGACCTGGAGGTGCCTTTGGTTGAGTTCCGCTCAGTCCCGGCCAGTCCGGCAGGTTGAGGGTAGAGGCAATTGAAGAGGCGGCTTTTCCTAATCATAATTTTTTGTCTGACCAGGATAGCTGCGGCCCAGGCTCAGGAAGTCGCGGATATGTGGCCGGATTCTGTCCTGGATCCAGGTCAGGCCGGTTTAATTCTGGTGGTGGACAAGACGGCTCAGGAACTGAGGATCTACCGGTCTGACGGTCAGGGCAATCTGCGTCTGGAGAAGACCGTTCCCTGCTCCACCGGCATGATTAAAGGCGATAAACTGATCCGTGGCGACAAGAAAACTCCTGAGGGCTATTATATTTTCCGGCAAAAGTTGCTGCCGGAAGAATTGCCGGATATTTACGGCATTCTGGCCTACCCCATGGATTACCCCAACTTCTGGGATCAAAAATCCGGTCGGGGCGGGGACGGTATCTGGACCCACGGAGTCAATAAACCTTTGGTTGATTATGATTCCAACGGTTGCATAGAGCTTTTGAATCATGATCTGGCGGCTTTGGAAGACTCAATCCGTCTTTACGATACACCGATTTTAGTGGCCGAACAGCTCAGATTAGTGCCGGCCGAGGACCAAAAAAAGGAAGCGTCCCAAGTCCTGGAATTTTTAGAATCCTGGCGGGCGGCCTGGTCAAGTAAGAATCTGCCAGCCTACCGCCGCCATTATGATTCACGCTTTGTTAATTCGGAAAACCGGACTTTTGAAGGATGGATGGAACAGAAAAGGCACATAGCCTCCCTATATAACCAGATTTCGGTCCAGCTGGAAGATATCCGGATATTCTGGCATCGGGACGTTATTCTTGTCAGCTTTGTTCAGCGCTATAAAGGCGACAACCGATTTTCTTCATCCGGTTTCAAGCGCCTTTATCTGGCCAAAACGCCTTACGGCTTCCAGATCTTAGCCGAAGAATTTGCCAGTCTGCCCGATCCTCCGCCGGTCAAAAAGCTGTCCTTTGATCAAAAACAGGCCGCACTGACCACCCCGCCTTTGGCGGTTGCCAGTGTGGCTGCGCCCATTGCCGTAGCATCGGCCGGGGCTCTCTCGGCTGAAACTCCTCAGGCGCCTTTGACCGGTTCCGAAACAATCCAGGCGGCCTCCAATCAGGAAGCGGCTAACGAAGAAAGCGCCCGGGCGGCTTTGGAAAGAGGGGCCGAAACCCGTTCAGCTCAGGGGATACAACCCCGGGAGTCAGCGGCGGCCGCCGCCGGAGAGTCTGACGGACCCGCTCCACGGGCCGGTGAAAGCGCCGGAGCTGTGGAAACGCCCCAAATTCAGCCGGCAGCCGGTGGTGAGACTCAGACCGCCGGACCGTCGGCAGGTAATTTTTCTTCCGGTTCTGACTTAGTGCCGGACATTAAAGTGGCTGAAGTTGAAACTCCGCTCCAGAGACCGACGGAAATTCTAACTCCTCCCAGTCCGGCCGTTTCTGCAACCGACGGTCAGCCGGCGGCAAGTCAAGGTTCAGGTTCAGGTCTGAACGGCGCGATTGGCCCAGGGCTTTCCGAGTATCCATGGTCTTCGGCCGCACCAGGTCAGGTTGCCGCAGATCGTGAGTCTGAGGTTCGGGCAGAGCCAGGACCTGTTTCGGCATCCGGTTCCGCTCCGGCACCTCAGACAGTCCGGACTCAAACGCCGGGAACACCTGAGACTGCAGAACCATCGGCGTCTCCTCCCTCTGCAGCCGTCTCACCCAATGATTCCGGACCTGACGAGGAGTTATTAAAGGTTGTGGTGGCCGGCTGGCTGGCAGCTTGGAACGCCCGGGATCAGGCAGGCTATTTCAGTTTTTACGCACCTGATTTTTATTTTCCGGAAAAAAATATCCATCTGGCCAGTTTTAAAAAATATCGGGGCCGGATGATGGGTCAGGCCAAAACCTTAAGTGTCTCGGCCGAAAATGTCCGTATTAAGGCCAGTGGTGATAAAGCCACAGTTGTTTTTACCCAGAACTACAAAAGCGATCGAACCAAAGACCGGGGCGAGAAGATTTTAGATTTCCGGCTACAAGACGGCCAATGGCAAATCTTAAGGGAAGTCTGGCGTGAACTCCCCTAAAAGACCTGAGACCTACCTGCCGGATATACCGGCCAGCCTCAAGAGCAATAACCGACTGGAGCCGGACAAGTATCTTCATATCTTAATTATGAGTTCTGATGGCCAGACCAGAAGGATGAGCCTGTCCATCAGTTTTTTGTGGATCATGGGATTTTTGGCTCTGGTCGTGGTGGGCGCCTTGGGTTTAGTTACTTATCTATGGGTTGAGGCCATCCATTCCCGTGATTTTTTTGCCGATAATTTGGAGTATTTAAGCCGTCAGACCGAGCTGGCCAGGTACAGTCAGGACGTCAAATCGGCTCCGGATCAGGCCAGAAGACTTTTGGAAGAATTGGATTTAGCCGTGCGGTCGGCTGATTCGGCTGAAAACGGGGAAGTCGTTAAAGGGGTAGCCGATAATGAACAAACATCGGCTGAGTCCAGAAATCCGGCCGGTTCCCAGGTGCTGAGCGCCGTAGCCCAAGCCGAAACAACGGTCACCGACGGGCAGGTGCCTTTGGGCAATACTACAGCTGTTCTGGAAAATCTGAGTCAGAATATTACCTCCGAAATAAACGTATCAGCTTCTGCGCCCGGAACAGAGGCCACCAGTACAACCGCCGCCAACCTGACGGCGCCGGACGCCAAAACCCCAGAGTCCGAGGCCTGGGACGCATTCTGGACCTTCTGGCCCCCGCCGCCGTCCAATGCCGACCCCCAACTGGATGCAGATGATTTTAAAATTGCATCCAACGGGCAGATCTCCTTTATCCTCCGGCAGGTGGAAGAGCCCGGCTTAAGAGCCCGTGGCCGCAGCGTAATTATCTGCGCCGTAGCTGACAACCGCGGACAGGTCAAGCTTCAAGCCTCCCCAGAATTTGATCTCAAAAAACCGGCCGACGGTTTTTCGGTCGGTGCCCGCTATAATATCATCTCTTCCAAAGTTGTCCGAGGCCAGGTCACTGTCCCGGCCGGAGGCAGGCTCCTGAGCGTTGAGGTCCTGGCTTGGGACGAAGATACCCGGGAACTGGTCCTGCGCAAAAAGATCAAGCCTGAGGAACGGTAACTATGGGGCGGGTATGGCTGTTTCTGGCCGTTTTAGGGATATTGTTTCTAACGGCCACCTGGGCCACAGCCGCCAATCCGGCCAGTGATCGGCAGCACATTGTCTATTTTGAGGGCACGGCTCAGGAACTGGAGATTTATAAAATCTACGGCCGCCAGGAAGGCCCGACCATTATGATTTTAGGCGGCATTCAGGGAGACGAGCCGGGAGGGTTTCTGTCAGCCGATCTCTATGTTGATCTCTCCCTGCAAAGAGGCAATCTCATTGTTGTGCCCAGGGCCAATTTCCGGTCAATTATAACGTTTGACCGGGGGCCGGAAGGGGATATGAACCGTAAGTTTGATCAGATCAAAGAATTTGATCCCGACCGGGGCACAGTGGAGATCATCAAAAACCTCATGGCCGAAAGTGATCTTTTTTTAAATCTGCACGACGGGTCAGGCTTTTTCCGGCCGGTCTGGGAGAGCGACATGGCTAATCCCTCCCGCTACGGGCAGTGCATTATAGCCGATACAGAGGTCTACACTCATCCCGACAGCGGCCGGGTCCTCCATCTGGGTCAGGAGGCCAGGAAGGTGGTGGACATGATTAATAAACATATTCCGGAAGAAAAATACAAATTTCATTTTTCCAATCACGATACTCTCTCTCCATCAAGTTCACACCTGGAACAAAGAAAGTCGGCCAGCTACTACGCTTTAACCAAGCTGGGCATTCCGGCTTACGGTCTGGAGACTTCCAAACAGCTCCCGTCTCTGGAAATGAAAGTCCGCCAGCACAATCTGGCCATTAACGCTTTCATGGAGATCTACGGGGTTATTCCAGAACAGCCCAGAGTAAATCTGGCTCCGCCCACTCTGCATTATTTAGTCATCTCGGTTAACGGGGAGCTGCCGGTGGCTGTGACCGACGGACAGACTCTGCTGGTGGCGCCCGGAGATACAGTCGAAGTTATCCATGTCGGCGCCAATTATGACCGAGGTCTTTCGGCCGATATTCAGGGTCTGGGCAGCTTAAACGATATCCGTATGCCTTTGGCCATTACCAAGCCGACCACCGTTATCGCCAGGCGGGATAATATTGCCTTCGGCCAGATCAGAGTCGAGCTTTTGCCGCCGGGTTCGCCTTCCCCTCAATTGCAAAAAACAGAAGCTCCTTTAGCGGTCCAGGCTGAGGCCGGTTCGCTTCAGCCGACTGTCCCCGCGTCTTTGCCTTCGAATGTCCCGCTGACTAACTCGGTTCCGGACGCGCCGGCCATTGAGGCGGCCCCGGCGCCTCAGGGCCGGTATTTTGTTCTGGAAGTGGACGGACAGCGGGTCTTTCTGAAAGAAGGCGGGAAACTGACGGTCACCAAAGGGGCTAAAGTCAGGCTTTTGGACATGAAATCCCCTCAGCCTCTGCCGTCAGGTACAGTCATGAATTTAAAAGGTTTTATTGGGCGGCCAGGCGATACGACCGGAAACGATCTGGGGACCTCGGCGGAAACGGGCCGGGATATGCTGCCCCGGTTTGCTTTGCCGGGCACTAAATTCCCGACCTACCAGCTCGGTGCCGAAGACGGCAGCAATCTGATTTTTAAAGCCTACTTGGAGATCCAGGAGCCGGTCTTAAAATCAGTGACTTTGGAAATTGACGGCCAGACGAAAGTTTTAGCCTTGGGCCGCCGTTATCCGGTTAAAACCGGCTCCCCGGTCTTGGTTAAAAGCGTCAGCCTGGAAGGGGATTTGCCTCTGGTCAAACCCCGGTTTACTTTAGGCGGCCGAGTTTTTCCGCCAAATCTGCCCCAGACAGTGACCATGCCGGCCATAGCCGTCTCTCTGGCCGTCTTCAGCGAAGGGGATCTGGCCGGTAAGGTCGTTTTAGTGCCGTCAAGCTGAGGATGAACTGATTTGAAAGCCAGGGTCATCACCATGGGCTGCAAGGTCAATCAGGCTGAATCGGCGGAAGTTATTAATTATCTAACTGAGGCCGGGTTTCAGTTAGGGGGGGCCGGTTGCGCCGAAGCGGTGGTATTAAATACCTGCGCGGTGACAGGCCGGGCCGAGCGGGAAGCTTTAAGCTTACTCAGAAGATTAAGGCGTCTTAATCCAGGGGCAGTTATTGTGGCCATGGGCTGTCTGGCCAGACTTAGGCCAGGTTTTTTAATCGGTCCCGATTTAGCCGACGCAGTAATTTTAGAAGGCCCTGAGAGTCTGGTCAAATACCTGCCGCCCGTGTCTGTTTCCGCAGAGGCAGTTGTTGCTTCTGATTTAAAGCAAAGAACGAGAGCTTTACTTAAGGTTCAGGATGGTTGCTCCTGTAACTGCGCTTACTGCACTGTGCCTTTAGCCAGAGGCCCGTCCCGCTCAGTCCTTCCCCAAAAAGTCATGGAAGATTTAAAGGCCTTTTTAGCCAGCGGCTATAAAGAGATCGTTCTGACCGGCATTCATATGGGCCACTGGGGTCAGGACCTGGAACCTTCAAGGGATCTGGCCTATTTACTTTCTTTAATTAACCTGACTTTTCCTTATGACGGTCAGTACCGTCTCCGTTTAAGTTCCCTGGAACCATTGGAAGTACCTTTGGCCTGGACGGCCCTAACCGAGTACGGCTTTCTTGCTCCACATATCCATGCTCCCCTTCAGAGCGGCAGCGATAAGCTCTTGAAAGCCATGGGACGTCCTTATACTTCCGATACCTACAGGCAAATTATTTTGGATTTAGTCGGGCAGACAGATAATTTAGCTCTGGGGACAGATGTGCTGGTTGGTTTTCCCGGGGAGACGGATGAGGATTTTGCCCTGACCTGCCGGTTTCTAGAAAATCTGCCCTATAGCTATTTGCATGTTTTTCCCTATTCGTCCAGACCGGGTACTCAGGCGGCCTCGTGGCCAGGTCAGGTCTCTTCTCATCTTAAAAAAGAAAGAGTTCTGGCTCTGAAAGAATTGGATCAAAAGATTAGGGCTAAGTTTCTTCTGACCCAGTATCCTTTGAAGCATTTGGCCCTGCTGGATAATTCCGCTGATTCCGAAGGCCGGTGGAAGGTTCTGACCGGTTCATACGTGCGGGCAGTCTGGGCGGATAAAGAAATGCCGACTCCGGGAACCCTAAACTATGTCCGTCTGTCTCCTCCAGGGAAACCGGGCTGTCTGCCGGAGGCCAGGCTATGGTAGTTCTGGCCGAAGTGGACCGCGATTCATTAAATGTTTCGAAATTTTTAGCCCGAGGAGATCCGCTGGCTGTTTTGGCAGGTCAGTTGGGGCCTGAATTTGCAGAATACCGCCGGAAGTGGGAACTGGCCCGAACTTTTAAAATAAAATTGCCGTATCCTCTGCATGTTGATTACGAACTTTTAAAAGCCTGCAATCTGCGTTGTCCCATGTGCCTTTCCGGCCAGTCGCCCCAGGCTAAAGAGAGTTTAGACCCCGAGAAAGTCAAATCCCTGATCAAGGAAGGAGCCAGAATGGGCCAGTGTTCCATGGGTTTCGGCGGTCTGTGGGAACCTCTGCTGTCGCCCCATATAGCCGAACTGGTGGCTGTCGGCCGGGAACAGGGACTTATGGATGCCATGTTTAATACAAACGGCCAGCTTTTGACGGCCGGATTAAGCCGGGATTTGATAGAAGCGGGCCTGACCAGACTTATGATAAGTGTTGACGCGGCCTCGGAGAGTACTTACAGGCAGATGCGTCCGGGCGGAAATTTCGGGCTTTTGGAAGATAATATTTTGCAGTTTTTATCTGTCCGCCAGAAACTGAAGAAAAAGCTGCCCGTGCTGCGGCTCAGTTTTTGCCTGACTGAGTATAATTTTGGAGAACTTAAGACTTTTTTGGATACGTGGTCCGATAAGGTTGATTTTTTTTCCCTCCAGGAATACGGACGCTTCAGTCCCGATCTTCCGGCTTTATTTCCTAAAGGCAACCTAGGTTCCGGGCCTGGCGGGCGGTGTGCCCAGCCTCAAAAAAGGCTTCTTATCCGCCATAACGGACGAGTTTTGCCGTGCTGCGATCTCTCAGGTCTGGATTTGACGGTAGGTAATATAAAGACCCAAGAGATAAAAGAAATCTGGTCAGGGCCGGAGGTGGAAACAATCCGGACATCTCTGGCCGGACTTAAAGCCCAATGGCCGGAAAGCTGCCTGAAGTGTCAGGACAAGTACCGGGCCAAAGACTGCAATTTATAATATAATGATTATTGCAAAATATAGAATGAGATACAGCCGGAAATTATGCAGCCGTTTTCGGGCATATTCCTGGCCAGGGTTCCAAATCGCTAAGGCATTGCATAAACGCCTGGCTTGTTTGATAAAATTAGTCTTTCAGTTTATTTTTTGGCTATATTTAGCCGTCCCTGAAAAACTTTTAGGACCGAGTCAAAAATTTTTCTCACCGCAATATAATTTAATTATTTTTGATGTTAATTAGAGATAAAATTAATTTTTAATATCTTATAATATTGTTTTATCATACTTTAAAACTGTATTTACAATAATTAAATGGTTTTTTAGCAAATCAAATTCAAAATAAAATTAATTATAGTTAATTATGTCTTTTAAAATCTGAAATTTTAGTTATGCTATAAAATTTGAGGTATTTTGGTGAAATTTGGACAGAGGCTCCCCTTGACAGCCTGTTGCTGCGCGAAAACCTCAAATTCGGAGGGAGGTGAAAAGTTAAGCGCTTGCGGGACAGTCTCCATAACAATCAGCTGCCCGGAAAGGATTGCCGGGCAGTCTTCTCTTTTTCTTCGCTTTTTTTCCGTCTTTTTTGAATGGCTTTACAATTGCATCAAGGACTTGCAGGGCATACTTTTTCAAGTTAAACCCTACAGCAGCAAAAACAGGATTTGTGAGATCGCCAAGTTTGCCGCGAAGAAAATTAACGTCCATTCTGTGATCGTATTTTACATGGCCAATAACAGGCTCAACAGAACTTCGGCGGCGGCATCCTGCCCTGAGGCGGTCTTTTTCTTTCCCGTCCAATCCTTCGCTGTTAAGAGCGCTGGG
Organism: Deltaproteobacteria bacterium; assembly: GCA_031264185.1. GTDB lineage: Bacteria > Desulfobacterota > Desulfarculia > Adiutricales > Adiutricaceae > JAIROO01. Next base: position 624 of record JAISEL010000062.1, on the reverse strand, counting down.
GTGAACAATTTCGGTTCCGTCTGCAGATTCATTGCGACCGACAGCCGCGGTCGACAATTGCTGCCTTAGGCCTGTAGCCGTCATGAAGCTCTTCCAGCTGAGAGAGCGCCGGGGCCAGTGTATCGCCGTCGTAAAGATTTTTTTCAAAACCAAGAGCGCCAAGGATTACGCCTTTTACTTTCCCTATGACGAGGGAAACCTTATTGCCGAATTCGTAAGGCGTGCCAGTCTTGCCCTTAGCAATGCAGCAGACTTGAGGTTCAAAAATGCTGTATATTTTATTCTTGTCGTTTTTCTGCTGGGTGACAGCCTTGCCGGCATTCTCAAAAAATTCCGCTGTGTCAGGATGTTCAAGTACTTCAGGACTGTTCGCCAGTATCTTGTTTTTAAGGTCCCTAAGAACTTTACTGACACAGCTTCTCAGTTTTCTGAAAGCAGCGGCTTTAAATTTTTTTGTCTTTCTGCCCTTGCTGAAATTTATCTCTTTTTTTAGTTGCTTTAAATATTTTGCATAAGTACGGCGCAATTTAATTTTATAAAATGCAGCGATACGCAGGCACAAATTCCAAACATCGAACCCCAGTCTGAAGTCAGTCGGGAATTTCGTATATTTTTCCTGAACTG
>JAISEL010000056.1 GCA_031264185.1 Deltaproteobacteria bacterium | reverse complement strand
CTCTCATTCGCATGAGAGTCTCTGAGCTTTCTGGCCCGGTCCAGGTCATCCTGGGTAAAAGCAGCAGTTCTGGCCATGGGGACACCTCCATGGCAAAAATTATAACATAAAGGTAATTTCGAAATCAACTTGGAATTAATCCTGTCAACCTGCCAGCCGATTTAAGCTTATAAGCTCTCGGCGCTGGGAAAGGTCAGCTGAGACCTAAGTAATCTCTATCCAGCCTGTTTAAAGCCTTGATTATACCTGGACAGCATAGGGGAGGAAAACGCTCTTCAAACTCTTTTATGGCCTTTTTGATCTCCTGCGGCAAAATCCTTAAAGCCTGACTTTTAAAATCAGCCCCAACGCCCCAGAAAGCTCCGGCAATTCCGCCGGTGATGGCGGCTATGGTGTCGCTGTCTCCGCCTATGGAAACGGCTTTGCGTATAGCGTCCTCATAAGAACTGCTTTCCAAAAAAGCTTCAATGGCCTGAGGCACCGAACCCATACAAGACGAATCAAAACTGTAATGGGGCCTGATCTCTTCTAAGGTGAAATCTAATTTGTAGTATTTTTCATTAATATATGTGCGGATCTCAGACAGGGTCAAGCCGGTTTTGGCCAGATAAACAGCCGCCGCCGTCGCCTGGGCTCCTTTTAGGCCTTCCGGGTGATTATGGGTGACTTCCGTCACCAGAGTGGCCAGTTCCAAAGCCTCATCCAAAGAATCGGCAGCCAGGCCGCAGGGAGATACCCTCATGGCCGCCCCGTTGCCGTAACTGTTGTAGGGGGCCGTCTCATCGGAAGCCAGCCAGTTCCTGAACAGATGGCCGTAACCGGCCAAGGGGAATTTCCGGCCAAAAAGCTTTAAAGAGGCCACAGTCAATGACCCTAACTTAGAATAATCTCCTTCGGCCGCCACAATGGCTTGGGCCACCGCTGCCGTCATAACCGTATCATCGGTTAAACAGCTCCGGTGATGGAAAAAAGTAAACTCTACACTTTTGCGGTTACGTCTGCGGCCTTCAAAGCGGGAGCCGGCTATGTCGCCGATAATGGCTCCTAGCATATATTTCCCTGTTAATTGGTTTCCTCAAGATCGGTAATCTCATCGTCTTCAATGATCCAGGGATCCCGGAAACAAACCACATTACGGCCCATGAGCTTGGCATCGTAAAGAGCCAAATCGGCCCGGCGTATAAAATTCTGGACTGTCTCGCCGGAGCGGTAAATGGTGTAACCCACGGAAATGGAGACGGGAATGTTGCCGGTATTAAATTTATGGGCCTGGATCCGGGAACGGAGTTTTTCGGCCAGCTTGTGGGACTGGTCAATATTAGTATCCGGGGCTACGACCGTGAATTCATCGCCGCCGTAACGGGAGGCAAAGTCGTTTTTCCTCAAAGATGTCCTTAATATGTCCGCCACCTGGACCAGAACTGAATCGCCGACCAGATGTCCCAGAGTATCGTTGACGCTCTTAAAATTGTCCACGTCAATGATGAATAGAGCCAGAGTAGGCGCATAAGTCCTGAGCTTGTCCATCTGCTCCTGAATTATTTCCATAAAGCTGGCCCGGTTATAAAGCTTGGTCATACTGTCAAAGAGGGCTTGCTTTTTGAAATTATTGAGGTCATTGGAGATTTTGCGGCGCTCAACCAGTTCCTGGCGGGCTTTTCTGAGTAAATTGACCCGCTCGGCGTACTCTTCATGGATGACCTGGATGCTCATGATCTGCTCATTCCGGCTGATCTGCCAGGCCTTGGCCACCAACGGCAGTTCCACTCCCTTGCCCTCTTCCGGTTCCAGCCAGATGCCGGAATTGACTTTATCGCCTATTTTGGGCTTTTTTTCAAAAAAATCTTCGGCGTCCAAAAGAAAATACTCCAGCATGGAGGAATATTTCCAAGGCGCCGAGCAGGGCTGTCCGTCTGATTCTATAGGGAAAAGGCGGCCGTAAAAATCCGGCACCATGCCATAAAACTCGTAAACCATAGGCCTTACTCTTTTGAGAACAGCGAACTCCATTGTCCTTAAAAAATTAAGCCCTAGCTCCCAGCCCTGGTCTTTCAGTCTGTCCTGCTCAATGGTCGATTCGAGACTTTTGGCCTTCTGAGCACACATATACTACATCCTAAAACCCGCCCCTTCCGCCGACCGGGACAAGGTGCCAGTTATTCTAAGCTAAACTCTTAGCGAGGACCCTGATTTTTTGTCATCATGGCCGTAGCCAGAAGAGCAAAGGTCGATTCCACATTAAGGCCGGTCTTGGCGCTGGTCTTAATGGCCGTCACCCCTTTGGTTTCCAGGGAAGTTAAAACTTTCTCCGAAATCTCCCACTCGGACTCCAAATCGGCTTTATTAATGATGAAAAAGCTGGGAACCGTTGGCCCTAAAATCTTCAGAGCTTCCATCCGAAGTTTCAAAGAAACCGACAACGTCTCCCCCCTGGTCCCGTCCACCACAAACAAAAGACCGTGAGCCCCTCTTAAATAGGACAGGTTGACCATACTGTAGTTGTCCTGGCCTTCCATATCCCAGAGCATTAGATTTATCTCTTCACCGTCCACTTCAATGGCCTTTTTGGAGATCTTGACCCCCACCGTGGAGAGATAGTTGTCGGAAAATATAGAATTAACATAGTGCCGGACCAAGGCGGTCTTACCCACGCAAAAAGAGCCCAGCATACAGATTTTTTTATTGATCATATCAAGTAATTCCAGAGATCAAATCAATTTGTTCTATCCGGACCTCGCGGTGGGACTAAACTGAACACTCTATAACATTTTTACCGAAAGATACCTGAACCAGAAAAATAAGACGGCCTCAGACAGACTACGAACCAATCCCTCTGAACCCGGAAGGAGCTGACCGTAAATATCCGACCGGTTATCCCTATTATATTTCAAGGGATATTTTTTTTGTACAGAAAAATAGCCAAATTTTTAAGATTAAATTCAAGTCAATAGATCAGTTATGAGTCTCCGGACCTTTTAAAGCGCTTAAAGCCCTCCTGACTCCTGTCAGCCGCCCTTGAGCTAACACTCACGGGTGACCGGTTTCTCCGTAAGCTCCCTGGGAAAGCCGGACCCTGAGTTCTATCCGCCGGCTGGACGGATCGTCTTTGGGCTTATTGTCTTCCCCTCTGGCTGAGAACTGAGAGCCTAAACCATAGTTGGAAATGGGCATACTCGAACCCCGGGCGTAAAGAAGAGCGGCAACTGTCTTGGTCCTCTGCTCGCTTAACTCAAAGTTACGGCGATCCTGACCGGTGGAATCGGCGTGCCCGTAGATAACCAGATTGACCGACATCTGCATCTCAAAGGCCAGTTTTTCCAGAGCCACCAGATTGTCCACAGCCTTGACCAGGACCTGTCTATCTTCCGCAACCGGTTCATCACTGTTGGTGGGAAAATGGATGACGACCCCGTTAATGGCCGATAAAAGCCTTTCCATCTCACTGGAGCGGGGGTCGGCTAACCTGTCGGTGGAGACAGCCTGGACTCCGGGAATAGTCAAAGCTCTTTCTTTGGCCTCCATTATCCAGCCCAAAGGAGCGGTTCCGGTAATAGTCAGCTCGCCGGTCCTGGACTCAAAGGAAAGAGAGACTGTGGGCAGAGGATTTATGTCTTCCCGGACTCTTTTCTGGACAATCTCTTCATCCAATGAAATAAAAGGCCGGACATTCAGGAAATATCTCTGGGGACCCAAACGGGCTTCCTTGGTTAAAATGTCCTGAGGCTCTCTGGCCAGAGAGTCTTTAAGACAGACTATCTCCCAGCGTCCGTCCGTGGTTTCGGCAACCTGAGCCACCACCAGACCCGGTTCGGCGTTTAAGCGTCCTAAGGCCTCGTTTAATCTTAAGCGGTCTTCTTTTTTGGCCGCCTGGCGCCAGGCCTGGCGCTCGGTTCTCTGGATTTCCAGCATGGCCGCTTCTTTTTCCTGCCGACTGGACTGGAAGTGAGATATAAGGCCTATAATTATAAAAAATAAGATAACAATTGCTGGCACTAACCGGAAAACAAAGGGCAGTTTACGGGGTTTATCCTGAAATCTGGCCTTCAGGAAATCCTGGAAATAGATCCGACACTTTCTGAAAGGGGTCGTATCGCCGTTAAAATTCTCCAACTCTTCGGCGCAGTCAACCACCATCAGTTCCAAAGCTTCCTGAAGATCTTTATTTAAAGATTCCGGGGGATTTCCGCGAACGACGCAGGCCAGATAGACCTGGCTCGTTCTTCTTAAAAAGATTGTCCTCTCCCCGAACCTTAAGGTGTCTAAGCTTTCGCTTTTAGCTACCTGAAAACTGTCCCGGATAAAATCCTGAATGGCCGTAAACATGCCGGCCACCATGTCGGCATCCCGGGATTCGTCGCCATCTTCAGATATAAGGTGATCTAAAACCAGTCCGGTGGCGGCGTGGATCAGATAGATTTCCTCTACGTGATACAAAAGAGTATGAAGAAGAACTATCTCGCTGAAGGGCTTATGGACCCGCATCGCCTCAAGGCGCCATTTTAGGCCTCTTAATGATAAGCTTTTTTCCAGGGTGGAATTTAAATCCTGAAGCTTAGAAACAAAAGTCTCGGAAATAGATCTTCTGATAGCCGGACCAATAGCCGGGAATATCTGACTGGCCAGGGTCTCCGGATCCCGCCGGACAGAGGCTGAGACAATCTTCTCAACCGTGGGCGCCAGAACAGTGTTGAGCTTTTCGTCCCGCCTGGTTCTTAAAAGAAGAGCCTCAGTAATAACCCGGCTTATAAACTCGGCTCTCTGAGCCGGCCTGGTTAAGACTCTCGTCAGATAAGACAGCTGGGCCAGCTCCCGGTTCATCAGCAGATCCCGCACCTGACTCAGTTCGCTGTCGGTTTCCGGCAAAGGCGGCCAGGAAGTCGGATCGTCGTCCAGATCCTCGGGCTGGTTGTCGGAAAAATCGCTGTCCCAGTCACCGTAATCATCGGCCGGGGAATAAGTGCGGGAAGTCTCGAACTGGGGAAAATTATCGGCCAGCTCTTCGGCATCATGAAAAAAAGAATCCAAATCCCCCAAAAGCTTATCTTCCATCTCCTGAGGACTTAGATCCGATTTTGGAGGTTCATCTAAAATACCGGTTTTTTTCAGCTCTAAGTCGGGCTCCGGGTCAAAAGATATCTGTTCCGGAACCTGTTCACGGCCCGGAACTTCATCGGGCTCCTCTAAAGATTCAGCGGAATAATCTGGCGGGGTTTCCAGGCCAATCTGGGCGGAGACCGACTCCTCCGGGGCATTTGGCAGGCTCTCCCCAGTAATTATTGGTGTAAAATCTTCCCCTGAAACTAAAGCGGGACCTGTTTCGGTCGATTCCTCCGCCCCGGGTGATCCCGGCTGGAACTCTCCCGGGGCTGATTCGATCTGGTTGCGGTCAGTTTCGTCAGAAACCCGCTTGGACTTCAGGGGAATTTTAGCCAAAAGTCGCGAAAAAAAGCCCATTTTCCTCTCAGTAGCCGCCAGACTTGACCGTCTTTTTTACCGGTTGTCCAAAACAAAAATCCTCAAAACCTGTAATTCGGGGCTTTGACATGTCTATCACCTAAAGCCCGAAAACCGGCCTGTAAGCTAAACTTTCTCCGCCGCTTTTGGGCCCGGCTATATTGGATTTACCGTAATAGCCAGATCGCCCGGTCCTGACTTTAATAGTTGTTTTGGTTGGAGTCACCGGAATTTGCGTCTTCCGAAGACTCAGAGCTTTCAGCCTGATTATCCACCACCACGATATCCTGGCCGTCATCATCGCCTAAAGAGACGTCTAAGTTCCATGGTTTACTTAGGCTGGCTACCATTTCGGTAAACATGGTAGAAAGAGCGGTCCGGTAGACCATGTCGGAACGGATCTGGGCTGAGGTCTTTTCGATGATATCTAAAGCGTCATTATACTTTTCATCGATTTTGTCAGACAGATTGGAGCTTTCGGTCATTAAAAGTTCCCGAAGAGTCCTTTCCACCAAATCAAGGGAATTGGTCAGTTTAGCCGCCCGGCGTTCGGAGTTCTCCACAGCCGTAGCCAGATCTGAAGTTACCCGGGCCAGAGCCTCTACTCTTTCCCTCTTTTCCTGGGCCAGAGAGTCAGTGAAATCCCGGCGACTCTGACTGAGAAGATCGTTACGCTCCCGAACTGCGGCCGCCAGCTCTTCCTGACGCTGATTCTGCTCGCTTTTCAGAGCCTGCTCCCGATCATCATGTTCTTCGCGGAGACGGTTCAAGATGGCCGAGACTTCGCTTTTCATGAAATTTTCCAAGGAATCAAGTCGGCCCCGGAGAGAATCCTTGACCTCATTTATCTCCCTTAAAAGTTTCTCCTCCTGGCGCCTGAAGCGCATCTCCATATCCTTGAGCTGAGCCCCGAATAGGATTTCCCGAACCTGTGCGATGGGAGCCTCGGGCTGAGACGCGTCATATTGCCCACGAGGCAGATTCTTACTCATTGTCAACCTCCAAATGCCAAGCTTATAAGAGCAATAGTTTCAAAAGTTATAAAGCTTAAAACAATAAAACCTTCAAAAAACTAAAATACAGTTTAACCTTTGGGCCCGGGCCAAAACCCTGAACCCCTTAAATCCCTAAAAAGTATTAATATTACATACCAGCTGCGGCCTGTCAATTTTTAATACTAAGCACCAAAAAATATTTTCATAAAACAGAAAAATTTAAAAATTAATTCCTTATATAGAATTTAAAAAAAAATTACAAATATTTTATCTATTAACCTCCCCTTGGGCCGATTTGACTGTTCGTAAAAAGACCCCAACCAGCCCGACAGGCTATTTCTTGACCTCACTCTGCATATAAACTACATTTAACCCCAGCCGAAAAGCTTGGGCAAACAAAACCCAATAAAAACACCCTAAATAAGTAAAGAGAAAAATCACTATGTTTGACGAAATGCCTTTGGTGACCGGCCTGACCATCGCCTCATCCGACTCCGGCGGCGGGGCCGGAATTCAGGCTGATTTAAAGACAATGGCCGCTTTGGGAGTTTTCGGCCTGTCAGTCATCTGTTCGGTGACCGCCCAAAATTCGGTGGCTATCACCATGATCGAAAACCTGTCTCCCAAAATGATCACGGCTCAGTTACAAGCTCTCCGGGATGACATCCCGGTGGGAGCAATTAAAATAGGCGTAATCGGTCCGGCGGCCGGGGTCCGGGCTGTGGGTGATTTTATCAAAATCAATTATTATGACCGGCCGATCGTTCTTGACCCGGTCATGGTCAGTACGGCCGGTCATATTTTTTTAAGCCCCCAGGATACTCATGCTTTAAAAAGTCTTTTTCCTCTGGCTACGCTTATAACCCCAAACAGGCCCGAGGCCGAGGCTCTGACCGGCCTGAAGCTGGATTCTGAAGAAATAATGGATTCAGCCGCCGAAATGCTTCTGACTCTGGGGCCAAAATACGTACTTATTAAAGGCGGCCACAGCCATGGGCCTCTTTGTCCGGACTTTCTCTACGGACCAAAGGAAAAAACTGCTTTTATCGGGCCCAGAATAGACACACCCAATACTCACGGCACCGGCTGCACCTTATCTTCGGCCATAGCCGCCGAACTGGCCAAAGGTTCAGACATCCAAAAAGCGGTCCAGTCGGCCAAAAAATATGTGACAAGCTGCCTTGAATCCGGCTTTAAGCTGGGCCAGGGACCAGGACCGACCCATCATTTCAGCCGCTTCTACAAATGGAAAATCGGCCCCATAAAAAGCGCCTTTTAGGAAAACACGTGGACCAAAATCTCAGTCTGACCTTAATTGTCAGTACCCAGTCCGCCTCTCCCCGGACGGTTGTGGAACTAATTGATTTAGCTTTCACCGGCGGAGTTACGGCTGTCCAGTTACGGGAAAAAGACCTCCCGGCCAGGGATTTTTATAACCTGGCCACAGAGGTGGCCTTATTTTGCCGTCAGTCAAAACGGCCCATAATCATAAACGATCGTCTGGATCTGGCTCTGGCTGTGGGAGCCGACGGCCTTCATCTAGGCCAGGACGATCTGCCTTTGGAAGTGGCCCGAAAATTCTGGCCCAGACCAAAAACCTTAGGAGCTACCACTAAAACCCCTCAGGCCGCCCAAAAAGCTCAGGAACTGGGAGCCGATTATCTGGGTATCGGGGCTCTTTTCCCCAGTCCCAGCAAACCCACGGCCCCGGTCATGGCTCTGGAAACAATTGAAGCCATTAAAAGACAGGTCTCCCTGCCCCTGATAGGTATTGGCGGCATTACCGCCGAGAACGCCTCCCTGGCCTGGTCCTGGGGCTTTGATGGTCTGGCCGTCATCTCAGCAATAACCGGGTCTCCTGAACCGACTCAAGCGGCCCGGGATATTTTGGCCAAAAGACCGCCAAAAATTTAGGGAGTCGGTAAGACCGCTTCCCAGAGTCTGGTGTGGTTTTTTTCGTAGGCTACAATTTTAGGTTCGTTTTCCAGGGTCAGGCTTATCTCATCGCCCCCAGCTAAAAGTTTTTTCTTAACAAAAGAGTCTATGTCAAAAAGCACTTCCAAGCCGTCCGAACCCCTTAAAGTCTGGGCCGCCAGATCCGTGGTTATTTCATAGCCCTCAATTTCAGCCACCCGCTTCATAAGCTCGCTGACCGTCTCATTGGGCAACTCAATTAAAAGCAAACCGACTTTTAGACTGTTGTTCCGGAAAATATCACCAAAGCTGGGAGCGATTACCGCCTTAAAGCCGTAATCTTCCAGAGCCCATGGTGCGTGCTCGCGACTGGAGCCGCAGCCGAAGTTCTCTCGGCTGATTAGAATCCCGGCACCCCGGTAGCGAGGCTGGTTTAAGAAAAAATCCGGGATTTCCTGGCCATTGTCAGAAAACCTCAGGTTATAAAAAAGAAACTGCCCGAAGCCGGTCCGCTCAATCCTGGTCAGAAACTGTTTGGGAATCAAAAGATCCGTATCGACATTAGGCCGATCCAAAAAGGCGGCCAACAAAGTCTGGGTTTTAAAAGCCTCCATCAAAACTCCCTGAATTATATTTTTAACATTACACTCAAAGGCCACCGCAAACCAGTAACTGTATCAACAGTTATTTTGAATAAATCCTGGCAGGCTGACCTCAAGGCTGTATTTTATCAGAAATTTAAGTCATCTCAAAAAAAAACATCAAACTTTTAGCCTCTAGGCATTTTAAATTGACCTTCTACCTTCCCTATATGTCAGAGACACCGGCTACTACAAACAAAGCTAAAGTATGTTATTTTGGTAATTAATGCAAATTATACTGAATAACTTTTAAAAGTGGATAAAATATTTATACCTAAATCATGGATATTTATTTATCATAAAAATTTAACGATCCGATGATCGAACAGACGGAAACGGAAAGAATTCCGGTCTTCGGCCTGAAAGTTGGAGTTAACAAGGCTGCCCGGAAAACACGCCGACCATTCTGCTGATTTCAGTGAACGAAGATTTAAGCCTCAGCTTCAAGCTATCAGATTACGGAATCCTAAAAAACAAGGGTGAACCAACAGTCTTTTCAGGCGGCTTAAACAACCATAGATTAAAAGGATTAAAAGCCATGGCTGTGGACTTAAATCTACAGAGCAAACTTAAAAATATCATAACCCAACTGATGATAAGAGAGTTTCTAAGCCTGTGGACTCCCATAATATTTTCTTTTCACTTTCAAGGTTCAGCACGAACAAATATTATCAGTCAGGCTTCAAAAAATCTAAAACCAAGCCGTATATTTCCAGGTTTTAATTAACTTTCCAAACTATCCAGCCATTTGCCCATAACATCTTTGATCGATTCACTATTAAGGCCAGAGCTTAAGTGTACCCAAAAGAATACTTTTAAAAATATGGCAGCCAATTTACTATATTATATCATTATGATATGCAATAAATTTAAATAATATTGGCCGAACTTGATGATGGTATTTATGAAGAGTTTTCAGATATACAAATAGCCATTTTCTGTCATCATCAAAAATCAAAAATATAAAAAATGACGTCTGAATTCAGAAAAAAAGGACAGTCGTTGATTAATTCCAAAAACAGAATCCTGTCCCGGCTGCTTTTTAACGGTTTATGATCTCTACTCCGGCTATTAGAGAGCCTCGCAAATATACAAAACCGGAAAATAATAGTTTAACTTTTTACGTGACACATTGTTTTTAAAATAAAACTTTATGTTTATGGTTTGTCGTTTAGCTATTTTTACTTTTTACTGAGGCGAACCATCAAAAAAAGGACCTAAAATAGAAAATTCAGAGCATCAATAAAATAGTGTGAATAAAAAAACCGAACATTTCTTAGTGCTAATTTTTTAGTGCTAATTAATCATATTTAGCGTTAATTAGTTTTTTTATAATATATATTAAATAATTGCATTTATAAGATGATTAATTTTAACCCTACAAAGTAATTTTTTTGAATTAACTATTGATTCCAAATAATTTATCATTTATGAGCCGCAAAAGATTTACGGAACACTGAACCCCTTGTTCTTCGCAAGGGGCCAGCCTCAAGGCGGCTAAAAAGATTCACCATAGTTTATAACCAGACAGTACTTTTTTCGCCTTAACAATTGTCTCCGGCTGAGCTCTCCTTGAGGCTGCCTAAAAAATTTACTATGGCTTGGAACCATAATAGTACTTTTTTGGCCTTGACAACTGTCTTCGTCTGAGATATCCTTGAGGCGGCCTAAAAGATTTGTCTCAGTTCAGGAGACCTCATGAATAAGGATGAGTTTTTCGACAGAACCGTTTTGACTGTAGATTTCGGCAGCTTTACTGAGCCGGTACGCTTCCACAAGGTTGATGAGACAAAACGAGAGGTTCTTTGGGACAATCTGGTCAGGGAGCATCATTATCTGGGATATGAATCCATGATAGGCGGTCGGGTGAAATACCTGATCACCATGGGCAAAAGGCTGCTCGGCGCAATAAGCTTCTGCTCCGCTGCCTACAAGTTGGGACCTAGAGACCTGTTCATTGGCTGGGACGAAAAAACGAGGCTGAAGTACCTTCCTCATCTTTTGAACAACAACCGGTTTCTGATTCTTCCGTGGATACAGATCCGAAATCTGGCCTCCCATGTCCTTTCCCTGAGTCTTAAAATGGTCAGGACTGATTGGAAAAAACAGTACGATGCGGAACCGTATCTGGTTGAAACTTTTGTGGACCGGGCCAAGTACAGCGGGACATCGTATATAGCGGCCAACTGGACTTATCTCGGAGTCACCCAAGGGTTTGGCAGACAGGGAAAGAGTTTTGTTTTCCATGGATGCGAAAAAGACATTTATGCTTATGTCATGAACCGCCGTTTCAAAAAAATTTTTCGGCCGGATACCGGCCGTCTGCCAAACGAAAGAGAGGAACTCCTGAAGATGATAAACGGCATTCCAGTGCATTTTCCTAAAATATTGGAAAAGATTGGGGTCACGTCCCTGAATTCTGAAAAATTCGCTCAACTGCTGGCGGAGCATCTCGAACCGTACATTCAGTTTCTGGGCCGTAAAGAACATCGCTCTCATCTTATTATAATGATTCAAGGGCGTTTGAGCGATTTGGAACGCAAATCCATGGAACCGATTGCTCTGGCCTTCAAAGGCGCCGGCGAAGTGAGAAACATGGCTAACTTCATGA
>JAISEL010000009.1 GCA_031264185.1 Deltaproteobacteria bacterium | reverse complement strand
ATATTTTTTTGCTAAAAATAAATTTTATATGCTATATGATGTATTTTAGCATACTATTTGGCATTAAAGCTGATATGGATTTCTACGTTTTCGCAAGTTATTTCTTCACAGTTCCTTAGACTATTTTCATCAATAGCTCATTTTTGGCCTCCAGTCAAATAAAAAACAGCCGGGGAGTTTGCTTCATACGGAACAAAAAAACAAATAAAAAGAGCTTGAACGAGTAGTTCTGATATACCAAAGCTACTCATTCACTACTACTCATTTCTGAGAAAGGACTTTTGGCGGAGCCATAACATTAAGGCACCTTAGCAGTCAGTCAATGCAGGTCTGGAGAGGCTGGAAGAAAACATCCCCTCCCTATTCTCCCTCCCAAAAACACATCCAGGTGTAGTCCTGTCCTGGTCAGATACAGGCAGTTCCCTAACCGAACCGACCAGTAACAAATCTTTAACAAAATTTTTTTATGTTGCCTTATTCTCAAATAATTATTTTGAAAAAATGAGAGCAGGCCCCTATATTGACTATTAATCAGTTGTATTATTTTATATTTTTCATAATTATATATAATTTTTGTTTTATATTTAATTTTTCATATATTTTCAAGTAATCTAATTTAATAAAAATTTATTCTATAATATATTAAATATATTTTTTATTATTAAAGTATAAAATTTATTTTATATAACTCTATAAGATCATTATTATGATTTTATAGCTATTATTTATATTCTTTCACTGTAAAAGCTGTCTTAACATATGAATACAATGGTACACCAGAATTGACACGAATAGGTGGCGTCTATCCCCTTTCTCTGGTGATAAATCAGACGTAAGCCTAGTTCGGATTTCAGGCTTCGGAAAACATTCTCCAGTTTGGAAAGCAGGATATAAGTCCTCCAGATCTGCTCTGGCGACAAACTGAGTTTGTTTTTTTTGAGACTACCCCCCGGAAGAGTCAAAACTGAATGCCATTTTTTTCGTCCCTCTCATAATCAATCCGGATCGCATTTATTGGCTCGCCTGCGACCTGTCCGGTGAATCAATTATACTGAACGGTCACGATAGTTCGCAGGCCTGTTAAAGATCGGCTAAAATTCTATAAAGCAGGCTCCAGTCAGACTTAACGTGAATATCCCCGTATCCGGCCCAATAACCTTTTAGCGAGTGCTCTTTGTATCTGGCAAGGATAGATTCTTCGTCAATCAGTATGTCCAGAAGTCCAGAATAACTTTCAGCTGTTCCATCGGCCCACTGCATTTTTCGGCCAGTTCCGCATCGCACTTGAAATTTCTGGAACGTGTAGGGATTCGCAACTGCTGCAACAATCACAGGTCTTTATAAAGCACTTCCCTGGAGTCGAATTTTATACCCCGGCCGGACTCCAGCTATTCCATAGCTTCAATTGTCTCCCTGATTCGGTGTGTTCAACTCAAAGGGCATGGCCTTTTCTTTGACTGCCTCAGTCAGAAAAATACGGTAGGCGTAGGAGAGTCAGCCCATATCAGCAAGAACCGATGCCTCTTCTGCCTTGACATCGCCCTGATGCGGACTCTGAGTAAAGCAGCTTGAGTCATTTTCGAACCTCCCTTAGCCTTAAGCTTTGGCCATATTCAGCTTGATTGAGCCACTGAAACGCGACCCCCATTTATTTTTACCAGGCCATACTCGGAATTTTGGCTGACCATGGTTAAGATTGATAATAAATCCTTCCCTCCCCTCCTTTTCCGCCTTTTCTGGTGTCCCAAGGCCTTGAGGGCAGATCAGCCAGACTTTAAGTTATTTTCCAAAGCCCGAATGTTTCCGGTCAAAAACTGCCTTTAAGTATTTAACATTAAAGCCGGAAAATAGACCACTGCTACCAAAAAAACCGAACTTGACCTGCGATTTGGAAAAATTTCTTTGACCTATAAATAATTTAAAAAAATAATAATATATAGTTTAAATATATAAATATTACTATATCGGCATGGTCCATATTTTTTAATGCGTTCTGTACCTTAGCGGGTAAAAAATTATATTGATTTATATATTTTAATGTGCTTTAATAGTGAAGTCTCAAGAATATAGACAAACAGATTTTTAGTAATTTTTAAATTTGTCTCCGGCTTAAAAACTAAATCTTCAGGTGTTTCACCTAAATCAGGGGTTCGACCATGATAAAGCTCAGGAATCAAATATCTTTTACCAGAATTGGCCGGGCATGGATGATTCTGGTTTTGGCCGCAGCCGCCTGGCTACTAATTCTGACCCCTCAGCTCACGGCCCAGGATCAGGACGAACTGGCTCTGGCCAGCAGAGCGGCTTCAGCCGACACTCCCCACGGTTCGTCAACCAACCACTTGAAAGCCACCTTAGGGGCAGGTGTGGCCACGGCCCCTGAATTTGAAGGGTCTAAAAAAAATGAGGCTGTGTTCGTGCCAGTCATAGAACTGGCCTATGACCGCCTTTTTCTGTCCACGTCCAATGGTCTGGGCTACCGGATCATTGATACGGATCTTTGGACCGTGGCTCCCTCAGTCCGGTACCGGGCCGGCCGGGATGAAGATGACAGCGCTCTTTTAAGGGGCATGGGCAATCTAGACCCGGGTCTGGCCGCCGGAGCCATGGTCAGCTACCACCCCAGCGATTTGTCTCTCTTTTTAAACGGCTATCAGGGCTTTGGGGATGTCGAGGGTCTGACTCTGGAAGTAGGGGCGGCCTACTCCAGACAACTCATGGCCAGCTTAAATGCCTCAGCTCAGGTATCGACCATGTTTTCTGACCAGAAATATAATCAGCTGTTCTTTGGGGTCAGCCGGCAGCAGGCGGGCAGGTCCGGCTATCGGTTATATGAACCAGATTCCGGTTTCAAGCATGTGGCTCTGGGCGGCTCGGTCAGCTACAGCCTGACCCAGTCCGTAAATGTAGGGGTCTTTGGCGAATATAAGCTCCTGACCGGACCGGCCGCCGATTCACCTCTGGTTGAACGGGGCTCTAAAAACCAGTTCACCTCAGGCTTAATGCTGGGTTTTAATCTCAAATAGCGGCTGAATTAAGAAATTCCGGCCCTCGGTCTTAAAAAACAAAAAAGCAGCTAACAACCCGCCAGAAATGAATCAAAGAATTTCCGGCGGGTTTTCGCTTTCCGGGAATTGACATGTTCTTCTGAGATCTGAGATTTCCGGGCCTTGACAGCAAAAGTACATATACTGTATAATTTTTATTTTAATTATACTGTTAATTGGGGGCGAATCTTGGAAAAAATGTTCAGAGACTAAAAAAATTTCAGCCTTATTTCGGCTGTACTGAGTCTCGGGACTTCCTTCCATTCCAGAATATTTTAGCATTTTTATAATAAAAATACATAATTTTTTATAAAAACCTATTAATATTGTAAATAAACTTTGTCAATCTATAAATTTAATAATTTTTCCGAGAAAAATTATTCTGTTTTTTTCTTCAAAATTGACTTGACAACATCCTGGATTAATGGCACTATCGGAGGTGCTTATTTTGTTCAGCTCAGGCTGAAGCAATCCTTTAATAAATTTATATTTTTTTAGAGTAAAATTTCTCATTTTTAGTGGCCGGGTATTTTTTTTGCCTAGCCCTGTCTGAGATCTTTTGGCTTGGGTCATCCTGATTTTTAGCGGTCATGTTCAGATGTCCTGAGTTTATATATTTTTTCCTTGCTTAAGGAGGAATACAGACAGAAGCGGCCGCATTCGCCTGGGCTTTTAAAATTCAGACATTTAGACGCCCATCAGGCCTATCCCAAAATATACCGCCAAACCTCCTTCAAACCGAATTTCCGGTTTAAGGCCCCCAGAAGCTGGATTTGTTTCCAGTTAGGTTTTTGACCAAAATTTTTGGTTAAATGATTAATCCGGGGGACGGTTTATTCTTTAGGAGAACCGATGAACGCCAGTTTTGCCATATCCAAGTCTCAGACTGGATCAAAGCATTTTTTAACCCTGTTCCTTTTACCCCTTATCTCTTCCCTGCTGCTTTTCTCTTCAGTCGGCTGCGCCAAAAAATCAAATTACTCTGTTGTCCGTTATCAGCGGTCGGCTGCCTATAACGCTAATGAGAAAAAGGTCAACAATATAATGAAGACCGCCTTTTCCCAGATCGGCAATCCTTACCGCTACGGCGGCAATTCCCCGGAAACCGGCTTTGACTGCAGCGGTTTCGTCTCCTGGGTTTATAAGCAATACGGTGTCTCCCTGCCCCGCTCCTCCCGGGACATGATGGCGGCGGGCATTCCGGTTGACCGGGAGGATCTCCGGCCAGGCGATCTGGTCTTCTTCAATTACGGCTATCACCATGTCGGCATCTACACCGGCAATGACAAATACATTCACAGTCCCAGGACAGGCAAAACTATCCAGGAAAGCGACTTAAACGGCCGGGGCCGCAAGGAACGTTACGTCGGGGCCCGCCGGATCATTGACAATCAGGGCATCAGTTCCATTTCCGCCCGTCTCAAGGCCGAATGGATAGGCCAGTCCAGACATCAGGCCACTGCGGCTCTCAACAAAAAGACTTCCTTAAAGCATACCGGCTCCGCAGCCCGTTCCAGTTCTTCCAATACCAGAACGGCCGGCGGTTCCTCCATTAGGATAAAAGTGGCCAACGGCGATACTCTGGTCGATCTGGCCAAAAAATACGGCGTATCCACCAACGATCTGGTGGCCGCCAACAGTCTCAGAAACAAGCACCAGCTGAAGCTGGGTCAGGTTCTGGTCGTTCCCCAGAAAGCCAAAGTCAGCAAAGTTGCCAAAACCGCAGTCAAAGAAAAGCCTCAGGCCAAGAAAAAAGCTTCGGCTGATTTAACGGCCAAGGTCACCAAAGTCACCAAAGTCACCAAAGTCACCAAGAACAGCAAAAACAATAAGTCAGCCAAAGCCATGGTGACAACTAAGACTTCCGCCAAAAGCTCCAAAGCCAAAAACGTCAATAAGCCGGCTTCTCAAAAGACCAAGGCCAGTGGCAAATCGGTCAAAAAAACCGCTGACACCAAAAACAGTCAGCCCAAAAAGTCATCGGGCCCGGTCAAAGTGTCAGCAGTTAAAGGCAATACGATTAAACGCTGATTACCTGGAGCTTGAGGCCTAAATCATCTTTGGTCCTGAGCTCAAAAACATAAACAGTTTTTGTCAGCTTAATTTTTTAGGCGGGGGGTTCGTCTTCCGCATCCATTGAAGATATCTTTTTCCTAAAGCCGGACTTGTATGTTCTGAGCTTTGGCTTATTTTTTCTAAAATCTGAAAAAAAGCCCCAAAAATCAAAAAAACCTATTGGATAAAGCTGTTTTTTCCAATAGGTTTTTTTATTGGTCCGGGGGCAGACGTGATTCGTTTTATAGCCACTCAGCCCTCCATAATCTTGACAAAAAAAGTCCTCGTCCTTGGCCCGTCAAACTCCCCGAAATATATGCCCTGCCAGGTGCCCAGTAAAAGTTCCCCGCCGCTTATTATGAGCTGGAGGCTGGAGCCGCAGGCTGCGGCTTTCAAATGACCGGCGCTGTTGCCCTCCAGATGCCGGAAATCCGGATTTTCCGGATAGGCCCCTTTAAGACCCAGAATCAAGTCGTGGACCACAGCCGGATCGGCGTTTTCGTTAATCGTCAGGCCGGCTGTTGTATGGGGGCAATAGACTACGGCCAGGCCTTCTTTGACCCGGCTTTTCCGGACCGCCTCCCGGACACTGTCGGTGATGGGGTAAAACCCCTCTTTCCGGGTCGTTTTCAAGCTGAACTTTTCCGGCATTTCGGGCAAACTCCTAAGCTATGGGCAGATTAATGGTAAAGACTGTGCCGACTATCTGGTCTGAGGTGACTTTAATAAAGCCTTTGCCCTTCCGGATAAGGCCCCAAACTGTGGCCAGCCCCAGGCCCGTGCCTTTAGGCTTGGTGGTGTAGAAGGGCTGAAAAATATTTTTGATTTTATCTTCCGGAATGCCCCGGCCGTTATCCTGAACCGACAGGGTGACATAACCGGGACGATCTTCCGACAGACGGGTAGAGACAACCAGGCTTAAGGTCCGCATGGGTACGGCGGCTTCGATGGCGTTTTGGAGAAGATTGAAGATAACCTGGGTCAGCTGGCTGTAATCAAAATAGACCTGGGGTATTTCGGCCAGCTCTCTGGTGATTATGACCTCCTCGCCTTTCCAGCTTCGGAAAACGTGTAACTGGTCATTAATCAGATGATTCAAATCAATGGCCTGGGGATTGCCGACCGAAGGCCGGGCATAAGCCAGAAAATCATTGACCAGAGTGCCTAAACGGTCCATTTCGCGGCCTATAATGACAATCAGCTTTTTTTGGTCTTCCTGGGAAAGATTGTGATTATTCATCATATTCCAGGACCCGGACATGGCGGCCAGAGGGGTCCTGATTTCATGGGCCAGACCGGCGGCCAATTCGCCCAAAGCGGCCAGGTGTTCGCTGCGCTTAATCTCAGCCTGCATCCGGCTCAGAGCGGTCTTGTCCTGCAGCACTAAAAGCTGGCCCCAGGACTCATTGTCGCTGTCCATCAGATCCATCATGCTGATTTCCAGGACCAGTTCCAGCCGGTCGCTCGGCCGGGTATGGGTGACTGTTACGCCTTCGGACAGCAGGCTCCTGAGCTCGGATTCCGGCACCGATTCGTTCAGTTCCGGAAAAAACCTGAGCCAGGGCTGACCCCGGACCTCGTCGAAAGAGACTTTTAAAATCTTGCAGCCCGGCCTATTTATGGACAGAATCCGGCCGTGCTTGTCCGTGGTGATTAAAGCCGCGTCTATGCTTTGGATAATGCTGTCATTAAGCTCGGACAGCCGGTCAAAGGAGGCCTGACTCGTTTCCAGGGCCTGGCTGGAGAATTCCAGCTGGGAAGATAAATAGCCGCCCAAAATAGCTACCAGATACGTAGCTCCGCAGTTGACCAGGATGGTCAGAGCCAGTTCCGTGGCAGTCATGGTCTCGCCTAAAGCGGGCATGCCCGGCAGATAGCCGTAATAATGGAGATCGACTATGCCTGCCCAGGCGGCGGCCGACAAAGTGGCCCCGATGATGGATATCTTAAAGCCACCCAGAAAAGAGCTGTTGATAACCACCATAATTAAGACAAAGGCTATGGCGCTGTCCACCCCGCCGGTCAGGACAATCAGAACCGAGGCCAAAAATGTGTCCCCGGCTATCTGAGTCAGAATTTGGACCCTGGTCCCGAAAAACAGGGGCATGAGCTGATAATAGACGACTGACAGGCCAAAACAGATGATCATGGCTATGACCACGGCATTTGACCAGTATTCCAGGAATGCCGGGACCCGGCCGGTGATATAGATCAAAATGATCGTGCCCGTCAGAAAAGTGTTGGTAATCAGACGGAACAGAAAAAGCCACTTCAGGCGGCCTGCGACTATTGTTTTGGGAAACCACTGCAAGTTTGACTACTCCGGCGGCAATTTAACCGAAAATATCCGGGGCCTCAAAGGATTCCAGAAAACTCCGGCGGCCTGCGGTTTGGGCAGAAACCGAAAGGTACGGCTGGAAAGATCCTGACTTCCCTAGCGGTAAGCTTAAAGCCTCGGGTCCATTCTAAATTACCTGTTTGAGGGCTAAAAAACAAACCCCAGGCCGAAACCGCCGGTAAAAATTTCAGACTGAAAATCTCCTCAGGTTAAATCCGGGATTGATCCGGATAAATAAAAAATATTTTTTCTTTTACGGACATTTATTATTAATTATATCGCTATTAGTTAATTTAATTATAGACATCATATTGATAATATAAAAGCTATTTAAAAAAATAATTCAAGAGAAAAGACCTAAAATATATATTTAATGCCCGAAACAGATAATCAGAACGGGCCGAAAAATGATTCGTTTCTTAAGTTTTTGAAATAAAACGGCTGAAATTCTCATTGCTCAGCCAGTCGCTCCCGCGACTCCAAATTTACCGGCGCTAAAAAAGTACAGAAAGCTAATATGGTTACGTCTTGATTTTATTTTGAAAAAAATATATTATTTAACTAATTGAGTGAAGGCGGCCTCCCTAACCGCTCAATATTTATCACATAATTATATATTTTAACCACTTAACTATGCTCAATTGAGTTTAACGTTAAGCCTAAAATTCTTTAGCCTGGAGTATTGGAGCCGGTACTTCCGGGAAGGGATTATTTTTATTAAGGGTCTAACTTTAGCCTAAAAATACCTTAATTTGTGGTTTATAGTTATTTTTAGTACTATAAAATAACAACTTGATTGTTTTTTTAGCTTGCATTATCAATTGTTAGTTTGAGTAATTCGGGCGGTTCCAGGTATTTCAGCTAATTTTACTGCAAATTTATAAATTATATATTTTTTATTTTCCTTAGTGTTAAAATTATATTCCAATCATCTGTTAACTGTCGCGGTCCTGAGGGAGGGCAACTCTGACTCGACTGAGCAAAATCTGCTTGAAGCCGCTCTTAGTTAAGGCAGAATACCGTCAGGAGATTTATATAGATTAAAACGAATTAACCTCAGAAATTACATGTTTTCGGTCAACTTTTTGTTTTTGGATACCAGCGCGAGCCTTCCTTGAAGGGCCGAAACCCAGACCTCAAAAGAGTTGAACGCCCTGACCAGGAAAACATTTGGGCTGAATTTAACGGCTCCGCTTGGTAGTCTTCTCAATGCCTTTCGGCAAGGAGGAACTGTTTATGTCCAAAGTCGAGTCTAATCCGTCGTCCGGAAAATGGGCTTTCCGGGTCGGCCGCAGCCATCTAAAGCGTTTGGTCTGGCCTCTGATTATGATGGTCATGGCTCTTGCTTTAGGGGCTGGAGAGGCCGGGGCGGCTGATCGTCCATTTTCTGGCTCCCCAGCTGACCTACAAACTCTGATTTATAACAACGCTGTTGTGGCAGGCGATCAAATTATCTTTGGGGCGAGCGTAAACTTAAATTATCCTGATACTGTCAATGCCCTAAGAATTAGCAAGGCCAATCTAACCCTGACCGGGGCTTCAACCATATCTTTCGACTCAAATGTCGCCAATCTGGTCATAGAATTACTGCCAATTGGAACCGCTAATCAGACCGGTCCACTTGCAGATCTGGTCGCGGCCACCAAACCCAAGGTGGATGCCATAAGCGGCAGTTTTCCGACCACTAACACCATAACTGGAACGTCAAGAACTAACCCTGACAGTAACACCGCCACTCTGGAGTTAAAAAAAATAATTGAAATAAGTGTTGATGGCTTAGGAACTTCATTAGGTTCTGGACTTTCTTTGACTAACCTCAGCTTCAAAAACTCTGCCACTACTTACACTTACACTCCGCCTGGAGCCGGAGGTGTTGTAAACAGTTTTATAGGCAGTAATTTCAACACCTCTCGAGCTGTCAGCCTTCGAAATATTACAGGCAATTCGTTTGATACCATATCCGTTACCCTCCACGGAGCAAGCGATCAGAATTACCTGGCCGGCGGCGGAATCTTAGGCCTCCGTTCGACCGCAAATTCAGCCTCCATTGATCTTATCAGCGGGAACCTGTTCAGGAATCTGACTGTAAAAACAGATGCGTCGGGCACTAGCGGTAGCGCCTACCTGGAAGGCGGAGGAATCATAGGCATAGATGCGGTTTCCTCACCAGCCACACCAGCAGGTTACGCTTTTCTTCACGCTCTTAACTCAAACCTCTTTACTAAAATCAATATAAATTCCGGCGACATAATCCTCGGCGGCGGTCTGTTGGGAGTAAACAACAACAGCCGAAATACTGCTAACCCGGACATGACTTACAGTAAAATTGATCTTGTTAGCGACAATATTTTTGGCAGTGGTGAAAGCAATGACATATCCGTATCGGCCGGCTTTTCCTTGCGAGGCGGCGGTATTGTCGGAGTCAATGGTCTGTCCAATGCCGCAGTTGAACTTACCAGCCTGTATCAAAATACATTTGGCGGAATCAATGTTGACGTCAAATCGTATTTAAGAGGCGGCGGTATTGTCGGTCTTCAGAACAACGATAACGACTTAGATAAACCAGTTCACGATAACTTTACTGTCGAATCAGGCTCTCTCAGTGTTGATCTGGAATATGCTGTAGAAAACCTTTTTTACAATCTAAACATTTCAGTGGGAGACCAAGCTAACTCAAGTCTCCAGAGAGGTGAACTCTCCGGAGGCGGGGTCATCGGTCTCAGTTCCGGTCCTAACTCGGCTTTCTTAAACCTTTTCGTTAATAACATTTTCAAGGGCATAAACGTAACGTCCAAAACAAATTCCGGAATAATTAAAGGCGGCGGTATCATCGGAGTCAACTCCCAATGGTGGTCAACCATGACCGGCGGTACCGGAAATTATTTTGATGACATCGTAATCAAAGGTGAAGGCGGACTGTCCGGAGGCGGGGTCATAGGTCTCCATGCTGAAGATGTCACAGGCCAAGCAGCTCAACTGGCTCTGGGTTCTGTTCTGACCGCTAACACCTTCCATACTATCACTACGGATATAACCGGTGATATTCGCGGAGGCGGAATTATCGGTGCCAGCACAGACGGCGGAACAAATAGTCCAAATCAAAGCCGAACCGGATTTACTTCCATAGACAGTAATATCTTTGGCGCGGCTAGTAAAAACATTTCTATATCTGCCAGCAACATATCTGGCGGAGGTCTCATCGGAGCTTACTCAACAAGTGGCGACGCTTACTTTACCTCTATCAATAATAATGCTATCGAAAACGGAAAAGTGAATGTTGCCGCCAGAGGAAATATACTTGGCGGCGGTATCATCGGTACAGTTACAGGAGTGCCTTCAACTGGCGTCTCCAGTGTCCAGTATCTAATGAATACCGATATCAGCGAACAAACAGTTACTGTTGGAGGCCATCTTACCGGCGGCGGCATTATCGGCTCGGCTTCTATCGGCAACTCAGGTGACGCAAATATTGCATACGCCTACAGTGATATATTTATAAACAACTTAGTTAATGTTACAGGGTATATTGAGGGCGGCGGTATTTTAGGCGTTCGTTCAGCCCACGTCGCTTCAATCGGTTCTATTGAATTAAGCTGGTTCTCCGGTAATATTATCAATACCGGTCAATTCATTGACGGCGGAGGCATTATCGGTGTTACCGGTCCAGTCAATACTTCTAACCCGAATGTACGGTACGGCATTACTGAGATCAAAGACACTTATTTTGGCGAAAATGAAATAACTGCCAGTAACGGTCAGATCGCCGGCGGCCTGATTTACAGTTACGGTCTTAATTCTCCTTTAACCATTTCCGGCAGCGTGTTTGAAAATAACACTTTTACTGCTCAAAAAGTTTACGGGACTATAACAATTGATACCGGCATGCCTCCTGCCAACACTCAAAATACAGTCAATTCTGTTGTTTTAAGAGCCGACGCCGGTGATGTTGCCTACTTCAAAAACAACAAAATTACTGAGGGTAACGCCCCGGCCAGATATAATTCCTTCTACTTCGGACGAGTCCCAATAATGACTGAAACCGGCGGCACAATTACATACGCAGACGATTTTGCCCGTTCCGATGCCGAATTGATTATTGATGCCAAAGGAAGTATTGAACTGTTTGATCCCATTGAGGTCAATCAAAATAACCAAAGTAACGGGCAAAATCGGGCTTTTGCTATGAGTGTTTACGGGCCTGGCAACTTTTTTTGGGGAGGACAAAACACCTTTAATACAGGGACGATTACCGGAACTAATATTCCTAACATCATAAACTTCTATTCCGGCTCCAATACCACACTTTTAGAAGGTATGGGTCTTGTCGCCCCAGACCATCTCCTGCACCTTTCGGCGTCCGCCTCTATAGTTTTTGCCGGCGATCATGACCTGACTTTAAAAGGCGGCACTCTTTATGGCACCATGCAGTTCGATCTGGCCAAAACCAAAGTCAATGACCCGAATACCGCTGTGGTAAGGATTAAAGGCAGTACTGATACAATTTCTGTCCAGGGCGCTGTGGTCAAACTTGGAAACGTCCCAACGATAACCGGCCAGCTAAAAAACGGCGACATGTTCTATCTTATAACAACCGAGGCTGACGGTCAGCTCACTGGAAATACTTACACCAGAGCTTTCACCGGACGACAGGGCTTTTTCGGGACGTATGACTTTATCATTGATAAGCAGGGTCAGAGAGGCGAGAATCAGGATCTGGTCGCTCGTTTAGCCCAGAATGTTACTCCGACACCCGATCCGCCTACTCCGCAGCCGACGCCGCAGGAACCCGATCCGCCGACTCCTCCTCCGCCGCCTATACTACCTGATACACCTGATCTGCCTCAACCTCCGGATAAGCCGGTTCCGACACCTGATACCCCGGCGAGTCCTCCTGCTCCGCCTGGACCGGTGCCGGAAATACCTGTTACTCCTCCTGATCCGACTCCTGCTCCGATTGATCCGGCTCCACAACCGACGCCGGGACCTGGTCCACCTAATCCGGATGTCGGTCCGGATCCGGGCGGAGACCCCTACATTCCGAGACCTACCGATGACGCCAAAATCGTTCTGGAAGGCCGCAGCGCTTCCCTGGCCTACATCGCCGGTATCGGCAACTGGCTAGCGGACCACAGCTATAAATCAGCCGACATGGCTCTGAAAGAAGGCAACCCATTGACGCACCATGCCCCGTCCGGCGGCGACCAGGATCACGGCTGGGATCCCTTTGCCGGGGTGGATGCCGGAGTGTTCTGGACTAACAAGGGTTCCAAAAACAAGTTTAAGACTTTTACTTTCATAGCCGGTCTGGCCAGACAGGCTTATAATCCTGACTGGAAATCTTCCTTCCTTCTGGCGGCTTTCGTGGACGGCGGATTCGCCGATTACGACGTCAGCGCCAGATACGGAACAACTTTAAATCCTCACATTTCCGGCGACGGCTCCATGAGATATATCGGCGGCGGTCTGATGGCCAGACAGCGCTGGGACAACGGTTTCCGCCTGGAGGCCTCGGCCAGAATGGGCAAGATCCGGAACAAATTCACCTCCTACGACTATCTTTCAACCACTTTTGATCCGCTCCATTATGAGCTTGAGACTCCTTATTACGCTCTCCATGTCGGCCTTGGCCATGAATGGCTGATCAACGACAAATCAACCATCGACCTTTTGGTCAGATATTTCTGGACCAAGCAGGACGGCGAGACTTACAGATTTGTGACCGGAGAGCAGGTAACCTTTGATGACTCCACCTCCCATAGGCTGAGAGTCGGTTCCCGTTACACCAGACTGAAATCAGAAAGGTTCTCCTGGTATGTGG
Source organism: Deltaproteobacteria bacterium (assembly GCA_031264185.1). Taxonomy (GTDB): domain Bacteria; phylum Desulfobacterota; class Desulfarculia; order Adiutricales; family Adiutricaceae; genus JAIROO01. Next base: position 10,447 of record JAISEL010000009.1, on the reverse strand, counting down.
GAGCTCACTACGAACAGGAATTCGACGGTAAAACCGAAGGCTCCATTTTGGGTCAGCCTATAGAGGTTCCCAGCCTCAAAGGCGGCACCGGGATTGGCGAAATCGGTATCATCTACCGTTCCAACGAAGACAGCCACTTCAATATTGAAACCGGTATCCAGGGCCATGTCGGCGTCCGTCGCGGCATCTCGGGCGGTGTCCGTCTTGGCTGGGAATTCTAATTCCCGGCTGATCCGGTTTTAACCCTGACTTTTCCCCCCGTCGGTTGGGTAAACCCAACCGACGGTTTTTTTTTACAGGTTCCGCATTTTGGCGCCATCCCCATTAAACTCCTCAAAATCCATTAGTTCTATTCCTCTTCTTCTGCCCATAAATCCCAGTTTTAAAGACCGCATTGTCTTGAATTTTTAGTCCTTCTGTTGTTTACCGCCCTTGAACCGGCCTTTATAATTCAGCCTGCTTTTCTCTTTTATTATTACCGGACAAAAAATAGGACACAAAAAAACCCCGCGACTGCGGGGTTTTGAATGAAGCTGTTAAATTAATCTTATCCGCTGACTGCGGCGCCCATACCGAAGATGGGCAGGTACATGGCAATAATGAGGGTGCCGACCGTGCCGCCCAAAAAGACGATCATCATAGGCTCAATCATGGTCATAACCGTTTCCACGGCTGCGTCCACTTCATCGTCAAAAAAGTCGGCTATCTTAAGGAGCATGACGTCCAGGGCACCGGCTTCCTCACCGACAGCAATCATGGAAGTGACCATATTGGGGAAGACCTGGGACTCAATTAGTGGATCCACCAAAGGACGGCCCTCGGCAATGGCTGAACGGGAGTCGAGTAAGGCCTCTTCCACCACTTTATTGCCGGCCGTACCGGCCACAATATCCAAACTGGTGATAATGGGCACACCGGCCTGAAGCATGGTTGCCAGAGTCCGGGTAAACTTGGAGACAGCCACTTTCCTAAGTAAATCCCCAAAAACCGGGAGCTTCAATGAATAGGTGTCAAACAGCAGCCGGCCCAAATCGGTGCCGAAAAACTTCTTCATGCCAATGAAAGCGGCAATAATGCCCGGCAAAAGGATATACCACTGTTTGATGAGTATGTTGGAGGCATCAATGACCAGCTGGGTCAGACTGGGCAGTTCTTTGCCAAAGCTGGAGAACATTTCCTCAAAAGTGGGAATGACGAAGATCATGATGACCAGCATGACCAGCACACCGACAGCCATAACTATGAGGGGATAGGCCAGGGCTCCCTTGACTTTCCTTTTGAGCTTCTCGGCCTTTTCAATATACTCGGCCAGACGCTTGAGGATGGTATCCAAAATACCGGCCGTCTCTCCGGCGGCCACCAAGTTGCAGTAAAGACTGTCAAAGTGCATGGGGTACTTACGGAGGGCGTCAGAGAGGGTGGCTCCGGACTGGACTGAATTGTTTATATCGCGGAGCATGGTCTTCAAGGTCGCGTTATCCGTCTGATCAGACATGATCTTCAGACACTGAACCAGAGGCAGACCGGCGTCAATCATAGTGGAAAACTGCCGGGTAAAAAGCATGACATCCTTGACCGTCACCTTTGGGGCGAACATGGCGATCCCGGCCAGGAGATCTTTGGGGGCGTCCTTAATGGTAAAGTCGCTGATTCTCAAACGCTTCAAAAAAGCTTCCACTTGCCGGGTATCGCTGGCTTCCATGGTGCCTTTGCGTTTTCTTCCTTTGAAATTGACTCCAGACCAGGCAAAAATGGGCATAAAACCTCCCCAAAAAACTGCTCCGCTGCCAAAAGCGGAACTTTATGACAGAAAAAATTATTAATAAGGTTGGACCTGAATAAAGTCAAAAAACAGATAAAAGGCTAAAACAAAAACCAAAAATATAACTATTTTGGAAGACCGCTAACCATCAAAAATTTTAGAAGTCAGAGCAGAATCTCCAAATTACAAAACATATTTTTGATACAAAGAATAAACAAAGATAAAAATAATAAGTTAGGCCGAAAAAGACAAAAAAAACAATAAATAAACTTAATTAAGTAAAAAAATTATTATACTTGTCGATTCAACTATCAGCCCCATGGAGCCAGTAGATTAAATAGAAAATTTAACATAATTTCTAGAAAATTTCCAGAGCCGCTAAAGGCCAAGGCGCCAGGGCCGCAGGCAGCTGTAATTCTGAGTCTTTTTAAGTCCCCAGCTCTATTCCTAGCCCTATAAGTTCATAACCGAAAGAGCAAGAGCAAAAAAATTTTGATTATAAAGGTAAAATTTGCTATGCTATCTGATTCTTCCGGGTTAGAAATTAAATTCAGTTTCTAAAACGGACCTATTCTAAGACTTAAGTCAACTGACCGTCAGTCTTTTTTCAGGCCATAATCTTCCTGCCCTTGTGTGGGCTCATAGCTCAATGGTCAGAGCCCCCGGCCCATAACCGGTCGGTTCCAGGTTCGAATCCTGGTGAGCCCACCACCTAATCTTTCTAATAAGACCTCTTTCTGCCCAAACGGTTTCTAAATAGTAAATTAAAATATCATGGCTAATGAGGTTAAGGGCCAAAAGCCTTAAAGGCGGCCGAATCTAAATAACAGTCCCGGCCTGTGTTTCAGACGTCAGCCAGCCAAAATGAAACGGCCGTCATATTACGCCCAAACGGGCCGGCCATAAAAAACTGCTGATCTCAAACCCAAGTTGGACACTGAGGTTTAGTAACTATCAGTAATTATTACATATTTTGATCGTTCAAAAAATGTAGTGAAACTCGGCTTGTCCTGCCGAAATGATGGCATCAGCTCAGTCCGTTTACTTCATATTATAGTCGTTTAAACTATAATTTTTGACTAAAATATCTGCTTATAAATTTCTCATTGTATTTAAAGCATTTATTTATGCTTCAATCTTCGGTTTTGGTTTTATCAAATTTAATGTGATCCGGCAGCTTCATGCCAAGAGCCCGAAAAGCTCTTTTCGCGCCTGGACAGGCCTCTGAGCGCAACTCAAAAGATGTCTCTTTGATCTGAATTTTTGAGTATGTCAACATTTCCAGATCGTTTATGAGATCCTTCCACTCTACTTTAACCTCACCTTCCTTTTGATTTTCTCCCATAGCATCCATGAGAGTCTTCCGTAAAAGCAGAGCCAAAAAACTGCACCAAATGTGTCCGCGTATCGCTTCATCACATTGATGATGTATTGGCCGTGTTTGAAGTGTTGATTTCGATGTTCTGAATATGGTCTCGACCATCAAAAGCTGCTTATATTTAATGGCAATTTCTGATGCCGGCGATGTAAGGTTTGTTTTAAGAACAAATTTTCCGTCATATTTCTCTTCCTCCATTGCTTTTACTTTGTCAATCTCAAACGAATTCCTGTTTGCCTTGACAAATCTTTTATATCCCTTATTGCCGATCAAAGCTTTATCCCCTTTTCTCAGTGCTTCTTCAAGTGATTTTAATATGGCTTCCCGATCATATTTGTCCTTACGGGCTTCCTCTTCATTAATGCATACAACATATCTGTTGCCGCCGACCTTAATTTCTTTGACCTTCAAAGGCGCAGGATCATTGGATTTTACTCTTTCTCCCGTAACCTCTTCGTATGGACCATCGTCCGCCATGACAACTTGAAGCTCTTTTTCCTGCCTCATTCGAGCGCCCAATATATAAGACCAGTTTTTCTTCTCAATCTGTTCTATTGCATTTTTACTGATCATTCCACGATCTGCAATTACACAAATGCCATTGGCATGAAACCTCTTTTGTAGTCTGTCGGAGACTGGTCTCAATGTAGTTACATCAGATGTGTTCCCAGGCCATATTTCTGTAAAGACAGGAGTTCCGAAGTTGTCCGAAACCATCCCAAGAATTACCTGATTCAAATCAGGTCTGTGGTCCTTGCTGTGACCCCGGCGACCAAGCTCATCGCCGCCTGCTCCCTCGAAATATAAACTCGTAGTGTCAAAGTAGTACAGTTCCAGAGACGAGAATAAATCGCGGCGCTTGAAATATATCTCTTCCTCCAATAAATCCTTCGTGCAACGGACGCATTTCGGCCCCTTGACAGGGTCAGAAGCTTTGGTGTCTGAAACTCGATCGTCCGCCTCATTTTCCATCCCGCAGGAGTCTGATTTAAGCGGCTCGCCAAGCCATTTCATGGCCCGGTATAGTTGGTGAAGCCGGATAGATTCGTCACAATCCAACTGGTTGGCGAGCAGCCACTTAACCCCAGCCCGGTCGCTGTCAGGATTCACTAGCCGTTGAAGAACTGCGGCAAATAATACGCGCTCCATAGAAAATCCGAAGTTTCTGCCATCACTGCATGATGATATTACGCTATTGATACCTAAATCATTCCAAAGTCTTCTAAAAATTAAATAAGCTCCTATCTTTTTTGTGCTGAGAGGGGTAATATCGCCATTTTTAGCTTCTGACAGGATAACTAATTTTTTCACATATCGCTCTCCTGACAGTAAAAGACGTTCAAGTTTACCTGAACTGATGGCATCCTCCAATAAGCCAAAACTGGCGATAGTCCTTTGCCTGGCTTTACCGTTTTCACGGTATGCTTCGACCAAAAGGAGATAAGTTCTGCCTTTGATAGTTGAAGTTCTGAAATACATGACGCCTCCTGACATTACGACAAAAATAGCTGATAAATCACGTATTGTCAAGTGGGTAATAGGGTATGAAAACACCTGGTTTCACTACATTTTTGAGGAAAACAGCAAAAAATCACCAGCCTCAAGAAAAAAAACCCTTTATTTTCAACATGTTAGCATTTTTTACCCGCCAAAAAAAAATTTTCACTGTCCAACTTGGGTCAAAAACCTGAGAGGCCAGCCGTCCAGACAAGCGGCCTGCGGATGATTCACCCAAAATATCCCTTGTCCGCCAAAATTGAAGACGGTCCTGCATTTTTCTTGCTTCAAGCAGCAGACCTGTCCTTGGTCCTGACATAATCCGCTGATATATTGCCGACCTAACCTGTGAAAAGAAAAAACAGACCAATAAATTCCGAGCCAATTTGGGAGGAACATCGTTTTTCCGGCCTGCGGAGAGCCTGGTCTCGGAGAACAAAATAATTCTGAAACAAGCTAAAGCCAGTTTTTATCAGCCTTCGTCTGACTAAATTCCGGAAAGGATCGGCTTTAAGTTATGATTTTTGCTATTAACATAAACCCAGGCCGGGATAACCGACCGCTCGGTTCTGACAACACAGCCAGCACCCGCCGGTACAGGCTCTGTATGGCCGGGCCTGAAGCCTTCCGGAGCGTCAATTTCAGAAAGACTCCAGGCGGGGTCAGCCGAAATCACTGATTCCCTGAAAACCAGACCAAAGCTTTCGTTCCGCCCGACAGCCGGCAATTGTTTGGGATTTTTTTAAACACCGCCCTGAATATCAATTCTGCCGACATCTAAAATATTAGCCTCCGGTATGGCCAAAAAATGGTAGCCCAAAGCCGGAATCAAACAAACTACCGGCTACAGCAGCCTCCCGGACAACAGAATTTTTCGGTGTATAAAACCGGCAATCAGGAAAACCGGCTTATAAAGTCCCGCAGAAAAACAGATTAAGCCGCTCCATTTACAGGCCCCCGCCAAATTAATTTTCTGCAGCCAATATCATCCGCTGACCAACAACCGCCCCCGGAGTTCTGACGAACTCTAAACTGAATTTCATTGAAAAAACCAGGTAAAATCCCTGTTAGGCCTGTAAATCAGATTGTAAGTTTATTTTGCTTTCTGAAACAGCAGCTCTCAATTAACTAGTTTTTATAAAATAATTAGTTATTAATTTTTTTATTTATAATATATATATTTTAAATCTATCATTTTATATAATTATATATAGTTAAACGCTATAAACAGGACAAAATTTAATCCTTTCTTCCGACTTAAGACTCAAGCCCCCATTGTTCTATCAGCCTGCTTTCAACCCGCTTTCAGCCTGGCCTCTAAGACTCAGGAAGTTCCTTTCACAGGCTTTAACGGTCAAAAAAAACAGCCTCATTTCTGTTCAGCCGGACTGACGGTAATTTAGTTTAGAATTTTTAAATTTTTTTCTTGCTTTTGTAAAAAACACAGGGTATAATCAGAAGTTTAATCAGCCGGTTCTTTTCTAAAGAGTTCGGTTGAGACCGAATCAATGGCTTTAGGACTTATTTTGAATTTCAAGAGCGCTTTAAGGGGGTCAGTGTTTTTATCCGTTATTTCCCGCAACTTTTCTTCACGGGATCTGACAGCCCGGCGGCTGACGGACTAAACGTTAACTAATTATAACTAAATACCATCAATTAATTCAATTTTTAGACTATTTATTAATAAAGGCACAGCGATGATTGTCTTTCGCATCCCAGGGCCCAGGAAAAAACCCTGCCTCATTCTCAAAAATTGCACTGATTTTACCTGTAACAATCAGATGAGCATCCCTAAAAAAACGCCCAAATCAGGGCGTTTATTTTTTTTCCAGCCAGAGCAAAGCAATCATGTTAGTTAAAGATTTTTTAAAGGAAATTGATATTCTGGCGCCTTTTTCCCTGGCTTTAGACTGGGATAACTCCGGACTCCAGGTCGGCGACCCCGAATCCGAAGTCAAAAAAGTGGCCTTAGCCCTGGACCCGACTGACCGAAATATTCAGGCCGCCGTAGACCAGAAAGCTGAACTGCTTATTACCCACCACCCTTTAATTTTTAAACCTATGAAAAACATTTCAGCCGGCAATCCTCTGACCGGTCCGCTCATTAAAGCTATAAAAGGCAGTCTGGCTGTCATATCGGCCCACACCAACTGGGACTGTCTGGGCGTTCCCCTGGCTTTGGCCGAAACTTTGGAACTAACCCCGTCAGGTCCTTTGGAACAGGTCCCGGAAAAACTTTTGAAACTGACTGTCTTTGTCCCGGCAGATAAGGCTGAAATTCTAAAACAGGCTCTCCACCTGGCCGGAGCCGGACGCCTGGGAGACTACACTGACTGCTCTTTTGAGATTGAAGGCTTCGGCCAGTTCAGACCGGGGCCGGACTCCAGCCCCTATGCCGGGGACCCGGGACTTTTAGCCAAAACCGGTGAAATCCGCTTAGAGATGGTCCTGCCCGAGTATCTGGCGCCTTGTCTGGCCGGGGTGATAAAAAGTGTCCATCCTTACGAAGAGCCGGCTTTTGATTTTATTGAAATAAAAAGGCCCGGCCCTGGCCTGGGCCTCCTGGGGGAATGGCCTTCACCTAAGGAGGCCTTGTCTTTCTGCGCTCAGAAACTTGACTTGCACCCCCTAAGATGGGCCGGACCCGATCCAGGAGCAATCACTAAAGTCGCTCTTCTGCCCGGCTCGGGAGGCGGCTATCTGACCATGGCTCAGAAAATGGGGGCCCGGATGCTCATCACCGGAGAAATGAACTACCATCAGGCTCTTTTAGCCGCTGATACGGGCTTTTGCGTTCTTTCGGCCGGGCATTATGAAACCGAAAAACCGGGGCTTTTAAAGCTTGGCCGGCATTTGGAAAAAATTACCGGACGCCTTGGGGCGGCTGTCGAATACATGTACCTCAACGATCAATCTCCCTGGCAGACCAGGGCCTGAACCGGTCCGGGACCGGACATTTGGAGTTAATGTGAAAGAAAATATCCGCACCCTCATTGCTCTTCAGAAACTGGACAACCAGATTGCCCGGTGGCGGCAAATAGCGGCCGAAGGGCCAGTCAAGCTGGCTCAGGCCAGGGAAAAACTCACGGTTCTGGAAGAAAAGCAGGCCGCCCTGAAGGCAAATCTGGCGGGCAACAGTCAGCGCCGCCGGGAGCTGGAAGGCGAGTCGGCCGATCTGGTCAGCAAAAAAGCCATCAACCAGACCAGGCAGCTGAAGGCCAAAAACAATGAGGAGTACCGGGCGGTCCTCAAAGAGGCCGAGACGATCGGCATTCAGCTGGCGGCTAAAGAAGACGAGCTTTTAAGCTTAATGGAAGAGGCCGAAAAACTGGATGCCGAGGTCCCGCCGGCTGAAGAGGCCTGCCTGGAAGAAGCCGGGATATTTGAGGAACTGGCCCGGGAAATAGAGCGGAGCGTTCAGGAAAGCCTGACTATGGAAGAGCAGTCCCAGGTTGCCCGGACTAAACTGACTGAATCTTTACCCCGGGACATTTTAGGCCGTTATCTGACAGTGGCAAAAAACCGCGACGGACAGGCTTTAGCTCCGGTCTCCGACGGCCTCTGCCAGATTTGCCGCTTAAGTGTGCCGCCCCAGCTTTTCAATGAACTTCAGCGCAATGACCGGCTCTTAAGCTGTCCCAACTGCGCCAGGATTATCTACTGGCCCGAACATCCGGATTTCAAGCCGCAGCCCCAGCCGGAAGAGCCCTCTCTGGAAGCCCATGGCTAAACTTTCGGTTTTAGGTCTGGTCTTAATTTCCTGGGTTTTGGCCAGCTCTCTTCAGGCCCAGACCGCTTCATTTCCTATTACGGAATATATCCGGGAAAACCTGGACTTATCCCATGGCGAGGCCGTAAACCCAGCTGAAAGTCAGTTCAGGATTTACAACCGGCCTGTTTCAGCCCCTCCCCGGCCGATCGGGCTCAAGCTGCCCGAGTCGGCCGACTCAGTTTCTGTCTTAGCCTCTTTTTTGGGACTGCCTTTCAGATTTGACGGAGTGGTCTCCGATGAAGGCGCCTGGACAACCTGGCAGAATCCGGGCAAAGCGCTGGCCACGCCGGGGCTTAACTGTTCCGGTTTTGTAGCGGCCGCAGGCCGGTTTTTACTGAACCGTAACCTGCGTTTAGACGATCTGCGGCGGGATCGGGAATCCAATTCCGGAGCCGGTTCAGACCAGGGTTTTGACTGGGATTTTGGGCTGGATGTGGTCTTGAATCTGGCTGAAGGCCATTTTCTGCGATATCTGCCCCAACCGGCTGTCCCGACCCTGACTTATAATGAAGCCGGACAGCCGCTGGGGTGGGGCCTGGACATCCACTCCCACCGGCTGGAAGAAGTACTGCGCCTATTTCAACCCGGCCGGATTTATCTTTTTGCCATCTCCAAACCGGATCGCCGTTTTGCCGGAGGTTTGTCCTATTACCATGTCGGTATTGTCATGCCGGAAGCGACCGGAGAAATCTGGCTGTATCACGCCACTAAAAACGCCGGAGTCCACCGGCTTAATCTGGCCAGTCCCAAAAGTCTGGCCACTTTCAGGCGCTATTTTCCTAAAGTCCGTTCCGGCGAGAGAAGGATTCAATTTTTGGAACTGGATCCCTTGAGCAGATAATTTTTCGAATTTTCAAAAAAACCGTAAATTTGAGTTGCTTTCAAGATCGCGTTAATCCGGAGCCAGCATGCTAAACTGCGGCCGGCAGCTGCATTGGTTTTCATTTTTGACAGGCCGGAGCGGCTTGTTTCATCACCACATCTGAATTAGGGAAGAATCTTTTAGCGGAATACTTTATTCTCAATACATTCCATACTTTATCCGCTGAATTAAGCTCAGGAAAACAAAAAAGCACAAATAGAGATTCTAATATAGATGTATTACAACTAATAACAAAATTTTTCTCCTTATATATATTATTTATATATAATAATAACAATAAACTCATTGATATTAAAATGCTTTTCCCAATTTAGCGCAAAAAATAAATTTACTCTTGCATATAATACAATCAATCTAAATATCATATTTTAGACATATCAGATCTAAAATACACCTATACCGCTCAACATGCGCCATCATTACTTCCGGCCTATACGGAGCAGGAGTACCACACGCAGTTTTGGCGCTCTGAGACGCAGTTTAAAGACTCTGCCATGACCAAAACAAGTAACCGTTCTCAAAAAATTTTCCTTTCCAACCTTTAAAGCAGGCTATTTCAGGGCTGACCGCTCAGGGCTGACCGCCGCCGGCCTATTTAGAAGGCCGGAAAAATATTCCGTTTGAAAGAACTAAAATACAATATTATTATAAATGATAATCAGACCTGTTCAGGCCGGACTCTATCGCAGACCTGAAGGCAGTAGGAGGATTATATGGAGCCGGAACTGCCCACTGGGATGCAAACCTTTGAAGATTTGCGGACCAGGAAGACCATATATGTGGACAAAACTGACTATTTTCCCCTCTTAACGAAAGGAAGAAAAGTCGTCTTTTGCGCCCGGCCCCGGCGGTTCGGCAAATCTCTGACGGGATAAAGTCAGCAATTCTAATTTTGGCAAAGAGGCGAAATCCCCGCACAATTTATATACACCTGGGATGGCGGTCAATAATTAGCAGTTTAGAGCATTTAGTGTCCTGATGATGGCTGATATAAATGGAGGGCTGTTTCGTTGAATAAAATGTGACCTTAACTGAGGATAACAGGATATTTCAGAAAATTGCGGACAAAATTTCCTGAAAGCCAAATTGAGCAAGGCTCTGACTGCGGCAGCGAAAGGTAAGGCAAAAGCCGGGAATCCCCGGCCAAAGCCAGTT
>JAISEL010000166.1 GCA_031264185.1 Deltaproteobacteria bacterium | reverse complement strand
TTTTTTATTTTTTTTTTTTTTTTTTTTTTTTTATATTTTTTTTTTTTTATAATTTTATTAATATTATAGAGAGAGAGAGAGAGAGAGAGAGAGAGAGAGAGAGAGAGAGAGAGAGAGAGAGAGAGAGAGAGAGAGAGAGAGAGAGAGCAATTTCTGTGCCAAAATCGGCTGAACAGATAAAAAAATTAACTTGATATGTCCAAATTGCTTATTCATGGTGATTTCCAGGTAGATATCCAATGTTCACTTTCATCCACCGTAGGATCGAGGAGGTTAGTTCTATAAATTTCATTGAAAACTGTAAGGCAGTATAACCTGAGATAAAAACTTATCAGCCAAGATATAGATGGAATTTTTAATAAAAATACTACCCCTCAGGTATTAGTCAAAAAACCTTCATCCAATCCGTGATTGGGGAAAGCATTATCAAATCTTCAAGAATGTAGATGCATCGCGAATTAGTTGTAGCTTCAAATTAACACTTTTGCGCTGGGGATAAAAATATTATTTTTTCTTATTTTTGATAATATAGGGCCATTCACCATGAAACATATTGCGTTTTATGTTTATAGAATTAATTTATTCTTTCGTTAGTTTTATGCATAAGTCATATTTTTTTCGATTTAATCTGCAATGACTTTCAGGCCTTTTATAGTGATTATCTTTAATGGAAGTCTTAATAAACGGGTTGTAAAATTAGTACTTTTTTATTTTGCTGAGATTTTAACTCATTTATAAAAATATAAAAAAATCAAGATTATTGTCAAAGTTTCTAAAAGCAATCAATATTTCGTGTCTATATCTTTGATATCTTCAATATGATGTGATGTCCTCAATGATGTGATGTCCTCAAAAAAATCCTCTGAAATTGATAACAGCAACTTGATGGGTAAATGTAAAGCTTTTTTATTCCCTGAGCCTTAACTGTAAAAATAAGAAGCTAAAAATAAGAAGCTAAAAATAAAAAAACCGAATCCATGAGGATCTGTGCCACAATCGGATACTAGCTTAAACCCACGCAATGACCGCAGCTTTCCGAAAACTTAAGCTAGGATAATCGTATTAGAAACTTGAGCAAAAAAAAAGACCATCACTGTTGTGATGATCTGGGCTGCCCATTATTGCCAAACCATTCGAATCGAAAATTTCCGCAATTATTTAGGATTATCGCGAAAAATCAGTTAGGAACTCTAGAACGATCGGTTATTCCCCTTAGCCAATCAATAAGCTCCAAACTACATGTGTCTGCAAAAATAGGCCGGTCTCCTGACTTATCGCCAATTTTCCGCTGCCTTCCCGCGATATCCGCAGTGACCTATAAGCGGAAAACTTGATTAGTTTCCCAATCTAGCGAATTACAGTGATGGGCTCGTTCCCGATTCTCACGGGATTCCCTGCGGCTTTTTCTTAAAAAGCACCTACTTGCCAACTTGATGATTATAACCGCCGTCCAAGCCGAGGTCAAGTTTTTTTCTGGATCGGGTATAGATTCTATAAGTCACTGTTTTTATTCTTTCTCTTTTTTGTCTACTAGGAGCCTGTCGGGTTATTTTTGAGCATTTTTGGCATAAATCTTGCCAAAATTTTTTTTTGAGAACAAAAAACTTTTTTGCTGACTTATCATTTAAAATAGCATATATTGTCTCATGAAGTTCAGTTCTTAACATCTCCAAACCAGTCAATGAGGCCTTATTATAGTTTCTATGTTTATCGATCATCAGTAAAATCTCATTTTTCAGCTGATTATTAATGGTTACCTTCAAGACAACCATTTAGCTAATTTTATAGTTACAATAGGGGAGCAATTCGACCATTTCACTGTCAATGCCTCTTATGCCGATCATGGAAAAGCATCCTATCCGCCGTCGAAAAGCATCCTATCCGCCGTCTTACTGCTATCCACTCCTACATCTCAGGAATCTTCACCAGCCGCTCCACTGATGAAATGGAGACTTGCGACTCCATCCTTCATGCCATTTATTTATATCAGCTGACATACTCGAAAATTCAGGCCAAAAAGACATCTTTTGAGCTGCCGCTCAGAAACCCGGCCAGCTACGAAAAGAGCTTTTCGGACATTGACATGAAGCTGCCCCGGACCACATTAAATTTGATAAAAAAACTAATAATTAAAGCATAATTCCCGCTTTAAATACAATAATAAATATTTAATTAACTGTTTTAATTGATAATTATATTCCTAAAAGGCTATAATATGAAGCAAGCTGACTGGGCCAACTCTATCATTTCAGCAGGACAAGCCGAGTTTCACTACATTTATTGAACGGTCAAAATATGTAATAATTACCGATATTTACTAAACATCAGTGTCCAATTTGAGTCAAACAGCCTTTTATCTATTCTCTATCATTAGATCTACCGCTGTACCTGGAGCATGACGCTCCAAAACAGCCCTTCTGGTGTCCACCCAGTTGGCGGTCCTTTTTTCTCCAGCGCAAATGGCGTTCAGGTTGAAGGTCAGGCCGATGTTTGGTTCAAAAAAACGAGCCGCCGTAGGCCACGATTATTTCGTTTACTACATCAATCAAGTTACTGAACCCCAGGGACTGAACGGGATCTGATGCTGGCGGCTCCGATGTTATCGCCTTTTCTTCTAGAGGTCAGCCAGTTTAAGTTTGACGCAGATTCGCAGTTCAAAATCCTGGTTAATAGCCTGATCAAAACTATCATTATCATAATGGTCACAGGAAAGCATCTTGCTCTGAACTTCATTTCAGCTGTTTCTGTTGTTGGAAAAATGTTCTGCTCGACATCATTGGAATCTATAAAAATAGATTCGTTTATCAGTTTCATGAGGCAACTTATAGCCAGATCTTCATAAAAAAATTTTCTTGTAGCCGACAACATTAGAGCCCATCATTCAAAAAAGGTTATTGCGTGACTAAAAAATCACCATGGCAGAATTGAGATTTTTTATCTGCTCCCATACTCATCAGAGTTAAACCCTGATGAGTATCTAAACAATATATTAAAAGGAGAGCTACGCAATTTACATCAACCTCATGAACAGGATGAGCTTAATGAAAATATCCACAAAATCATTTAGGGAGTGCAAAATTATTCACAAAAAATGTTAAATATATATGACCACGAAAAAGTTAGTTATGCATATGGGTACTAGCTAAAATTCCTGCAATAATCGCGTTTTGCAGCATTATCATAACTTCGTGCCGTGGGAGTATTTTGTGGTCAAGTCGTCTCCACAGGCCTTAATCATTTTTGGCCTTACAATAATCAATTAGTCCGACTTTATCTTAAGCCAATTTTCCTGCCACTTGCCTACCTCTGCCCGAGTCACTATATCCACCGCCCCGCCCTGGATATCTCCGCCGTAAGCTTCCGTCTTCTCTTCCAGAACTCCTTCCAGTTCCAGGTAGCTGTCTTTGATTTTAGCCAAAAGGGCAGATTCAGGACGCCACAGACCGCGACTTTCGGCCTCCAGAAGACGTCTTCCCATCTCTTCTAGAGCCCAGGGGTTATGTTCCTTAAAAAAGGCTAAACTATCATGATCCAAAAGAAACATCTCGGCCGCCCGGTCAAATATACCCGGATCGGTCTGATTGGTCGTGGCCTGCCAGCCGAAAGCGTTGCCCAGTCTTTTTGTGATCTCTAAAGCTCCTTTGTAGCCGTGTCTTTTTTGGCCTTCAATCCAAACCGGATTTAAAAGTCTGGCCATGGCCGAGCGGCTTATTTCTTCAGCCAGTGAGCGGACTTTCGGAGCCAGAGGCGCCCGAACGTCCCCGCAGTAGTTGCGTATCTTCCGGCCTTTAATCGTTTCGGCGGCTATGGAAAGACCGCCCTGAGTGCCGAATCGCCAGCCGGTGCCTAAAAAATCATTGGAATCATTATATATTTTTGAAAAATTGACATCAACCTGACCTAGAGCGGCTTTAAAGGCCCGGGGGTTCAGTTCCCCGAAAGTACCCTCACCGTAAGCGTAAGAGCCATGCTGAAGATAAATCTCTGTCAAATCGTTTCCGTCATTCCAGGCCGAGGCCATGATGGCCAGATAGACTCCGGACTGACAAGATCCCGGCGGCGAGGAAAAGACCCGGTAAGTTGCCCTCCGCCAAGCTGTCTCTTCCGAGCCTTTCTTTCGCTCCTCAACTAATTTTTCCAGGGTGTGCTTGCGAACATAATTACTCTCGGTCGGTTCATCAAGTGACGAGACCAAAACTGAGGCCCGATCAAGGTGATCGACAATCTCGGAAAAGCTGTCCCTTAAGATCCCGGAGATCCGGCACAAAACATCAATTCTGGGCCGACCCAATTCAGCTAACGGAATGATATTCACCCCGTTCATGACTCCTGACTCAGACCAACGTGGTTTTAAGCCCATCAATGCCAGCATCTGGGAAAAATCCTCACCGTCATTTTGCAGCAAATCAGTACTGATCCAGAAAAAGGCCACACTCTCAGGCCAGCGGCCTTCGTCAGACAGATACTTTTGGGCTGCGGCCTCAGCCAACTCTCTGCCTATTTTCCAGGCCATTGGGGTGGGCAGACGCCTGGGGTCCTGGGTAAAAAAATTGCGGCCTGTGGGCAGGACGTCTTCCCGGCCTCTTAAAACCGACGCCGAGGGACCGGGCATAATATAGCCGCCGTTAAGCCCCCTCATGAAGGCCGGTATTTCCCTGGAAGCTCCGGCTCTTTGGAAAATGACGTCAAGTCTTTCCGAAAGTTCTGTCCACCCAGACTTATTTTTTCGGAAATGATCTGGGCCTACTTCTTTTTCGGCCAAGTCCAAAAAATCATCCCCCAGGACAGCCCGGGTTACAATCTCTTCTATTTTTTGGTCTACTTTAGAGAGATACTGAGAATTACTGACTCCCTCAGAATCAACCTCTGCCGGTTCGGCTATAAGCTTATTTAAATCAAAGCCGCCAGCCTCAGACAGAATGTTTCTGAAAGACTCAGTTCCTGAATCAAACTTTAAAATACAGGCCGCCAGCGCCCCCAAACGCTCACCTTCTGGAACATCCCCAAAGACGTGGAGGCCGTCTTCTACGGTTGTCAACCTGACTTCATTTAAAAAGCCCAGTAGTTTATAGGCCAGTTCCTCAAAATCTCCGTCCAAAGGCTCAAAGGTCTTCCTAAGTCCGGCCTGATCTATTTTTCCGACTATAGCCTCTTCCAGAAGTTTTTTTCGTCCCTCATCGCCTAATAGTTTGTGTCTTTTAGCCATCAAGTCTTCAATCTCTCCAAGATGTCCGGGCAATTCGGCCCTTTTCGTCGGCGGAGGCATGTGATCGACTAAAGCGGCATAAGATCGTCTTTTGGCCGTAAGTCCGGCTCCAGAATCCCAGGAATCATATAAATAAATATTAGGCAGATCTGACAGGGCCAGATCGCCGTAGCAGCTTTCGGACAGACCGGCCGATTTGCCTGGCAGAAACTCTAAATTGCCTAAAGTTCCTATATGAACGACAAGATGAGCCCCAAACATTTCTTCATCCCTAAGCCAGCGATACGAGGCAAGATACTGATGAGGCGGCGGTATTAAGGGATCCTGAAGAATCCGGCAGACTCTTCCATCACAGCGGCTGCCGGCGCAGCCTCTTTTAGGCTGAACCATGACTAACGCGTTTAGGCCCAATCGGTAGCCGGAGATGATTATCTGATCCTTATAGACCATGGCCGGCGGGACATCTTCTATGATTTCCCCGGGAGGATGGCCCCAGGTTTCTATGAGATCGCTTTTGACTTTTTCCGGAAACTCATTAAACCACCTGAGATAACGTTCCGAGCTGATTAAGTCCAAAGATCCACCCCGCTCCACTATCTCTGCAGCACTGGTCCAGCGGAACTCGGAAATAGCTTTTTTCTCCATAATGTCGGCTAAAAGAGCCCGGCCCGTTTCCGGGACATCGACTAAGTAGCCGGCCTGCTTTAAAGCCTTGCCAATCCGCACCAAAGACTCGGCCGCATCCAGTCCGGCCCCTACCCCAACGGTGCCTTCCGCCGAGCCGCAGGGATTATTGTGAAAGATGAATGCCACCTTCCTTTCAGCCGGGGGAGTCCGTTTTAAAGCTATCCATTTTTTGGCTCTTTTTGCCAGGCGCTTTATTCTTTCTTCATGGGGCAGCCTGGGAGTCGGAGCGCCGATGGATACTTGTTTTAAATCTTTACCACCGACAAAAAAGGGCTCAATGGCTCCCTCAAATTCGGTCATAGTCATAGTCCAGGCCGCTTCCCGCCCGATTCCCAACGGATCAGCCTCCCATTCGGCCGGACTCTGACTGTAGCTGACATGAGGCTGAAGAACGGGCACATCCAAGCTTTTAAAAAGATTAACCGTGGCCTGAGTTGGTGAATCCTGAGAAAAATCCAAATTTTCTTTGACCTGGCCGGGACTGGAAAAAGTTGAAACGAGTTTAACCAAAAGATCTATTTTGGGGCCGCATTGGCCGTTGAAACTCTTTTCTAAGTCAGTCAATACGCTTTGACCCCGCTGGGGATCCTGCGTCCATTCCACCATAACAGGCAGGACTGCCAGACCTTCTTCTTCTAAGGCTAAAATTAAGCTCTTCTCCACGGCCAGATCGCCGGTGGCCCAGTAAATCCGGTGGAAAACCAGGCCGCAGACGCCGTCATAAAGTTGCAATTTTTGAATTCTGGCCTCTAAAAAAGGAAGATAGTCTTTGATATTTTCGTAGACAATTTCTGGAGCCTCAGGATGCCACAGGCCAAAACCCGGCAGGTCTACCGGCAGGGGAGCTTTTTCCGGGCAGCCTTCATCTAAGGCCTGAAGAAATTCTAAAAGTCCGGCCGCATTTGCCCGTCCGCCGTTCGAAATGTACCGATGAGCCCGGACTAATATTTCCGGTTTTTCCGTGCCGCCCCATTGACCGCTTTCCCAGCCCAACTTAATTAGCTTCTGGGGAGGGGAAATTGAGCTGGTCATCTCCCGAATAAGCTTTAAACTATCCTCGCCGGAGTCGTAGAAAAAAATCAAATCCGCCTCCTGAAGCCCTCGGACCGCCTGGGCAAGAAAGACGGGATCTTCTAAGTCCCGGCTCAAAAAAACGATCACCTTTTCATTGTCCGGAGATTTAGCCGAATGCAGCCAGCCTCCGTACATGGTTCCTAATACAGCTGCCACGGCCATAGCTTTCTCCTTTTTGACGACCTGAATTTAATAATTTTTTCCAATTATTACCACGGCATGAAACTCTGAGAATAATTACTGCAGTATCAAACAACTTATTATTATTATTGGACTATTAAAAAATTTAATTTTTTCTCTCCTAAACCAAAAGAAAACTTGACATTGTATAATTTTCATTGCATAATAGATGCATTAATAAACAATCAATACCAAAACCCATACATATCCGATAGAAACGAAAGCTCAATTTACTGGTTAAGGAATCAATCCGAGTAATCTCGCTCTACCTTTTAGTAAGCCTCGCAACCATCTGCCGCTTGCGGAATGGTTTCAGACAGCAAGGCAATAATAGGCTGATCCCCAAGAACCTGGCAGGACATTAAGGTCAGGAAAAAAACTCTCTCCTGAACAGGAAGCCATCATTATTGATATCCTCATAAATCAGGCGCCAACTGACGCAGGACTTAATTATTCAGTGTGGCAGCGCAATGGTATTTCTGAATTCACTAAGAAAAAGTTTAATATCGACACAGCTGTCACCACTGTCGGTAAATTTCTGAATTATAGAACTTTACAAAGCAAAAGCCATTGGAAAAATCTCACGCACAGGATCCCGAAAAAGCAGCACTGCGGCTTGAAAACTTCATGGGAATACCAAAAGAGCAGTATAAGAAGAGGCCGGCATACGTTTTGCCGATGAAACTGACGTAAAGTCAGAAAATCCAAGCCATCGTCCTTGCTCTCCTAAGGGCAAAGCACCAACCATAATGATCACAGGAAAGCGTCTTGCTCCGAACATCATTTCAGCTGTTTCTGCTGTTGGAAGAATATTCTGCTCGACATCACTGGAATCTATAAAAATGGATTCGTTCATCAGTTTTATGAGGCAACTAATCGCCATATTTACAAGAAAAGCTTTTTCTTGCAGCCGACGACCTCAGAGTCCATCATTCAAAAAAAGTTGCTGCGTAGCTAAAGGAGCATCATGACAGAATTGAGATTTTCTATCTGTCTCCATTTTACCGGAGTTAAACCATGATGAGTGTCTAAACAATACATAAAAGGTGAGCTACGCAAGTTACCTCAGCCTCATGAACAGGATGATCTTAATGCAAATGTCCGCATAATCCTCAGTGGAGAGCAAAAAGATTCACAAAAAATAATAAATACATATGACCACGAAATAATTGGTTATGCCGAGGGGTATTGGCCTAAATTCCTGCAATAATCATTGTTTGCGGCATTACCAGAATTTCATGCCGTGGCAATAGCTTAACTTTTATTATGTCTTTTATAAAATCACGGGGGGTGACCCCCGTGACTTATTTGTAATCCCACCTTAAAGCCACATAGAAGCTGCGGCCCTGGGCCGGGTAATCCAAAGTCGGCTCGTAATATTCGCCAAAAAGGTTATTTATATACAGATCCAAACTTAACTTACTTTTGTCGCTTAGTTCATATAGACCTTTTTTGACTGAAAAACTGGCTATAGTATAAGCTGGGTAAGGATAGGTGTCTCCGCTACGGTAACCGGGGTGCCCCCAACCGTTGCCGTAGTAGTTCTCAAACGATGATCCTATGTAGTTGAAATTCAAATTAGCATAGAGATCCTGGTCCGGATAATCTAGATTGATTCCGTAAGAGACAATCCATTTAGGGTTGTTTAGATCGGTTACAAAACGACGTTGAGCCGTATTCCAGGCTCTTCTGGTGAAGAAAGTGTTACCGTTGGCGTAAAACTCTGCTGTCATAGGCAATTCCAGGAGGTAACCGATGTCTAAGGCTCCTCCGAACTCAAGTCCGGCATAAGTAGTGGGCTCTTTCGTGTTCTCGTAGGTTCGGAGTCTGATTGGTCCGGGCTCATAGCGGTCAGTGGTGACTAAACGGATTTGGTCTTTATACTTGGTATGAAAATAAGTTAAGTTAAAGTTCCAAGCCGGTTTGGCAAGATCAAAGCCGAACTCCCATGATTCTGTGGTGGCTGGCTTTAAATCGGGATTACCCACAGTCCGAAAGCCGCCGCTGGGAGTTCCGTCGGAGGTCAGTTGCGATGGGGTAGGCAGATGGAATCCCCTTGAATAATTGGCTCTTAGTTTAACAAAATCCCAAATATGGTAAGCCACCCCAAAAGCAGGAGTCCAGTTGTCCACCGAGGCTGTCCGTCCGGATAGTTCATTATTATAAGTGTCGTACCGCAAGCCGCCGTTTAAAATAAGGTTTTCATCAAGAAATTTAATTTGGCTTATCAAAAAGCCGGCTTTATCTGTGATATTCATATTACCGGTGGCGATGTCGTACTTGGTGTAATCGGCGCCGCCGGTCAGTTTGATTTTTCCCCAGTCCGCTGTTAACTGAGCCTGACCGCCGTCGACTAAGGTGTCACTTTTATAAAGAAGGATGTTGGGGGCGCTTCGGTCCCTGGTTGGGGGATATAAACCGGTTGGGTAATAATAATTGTGGGTTAAATTGCCTGATGTGGTGTTGGAGTAAGTAACCGAGCGATCCCTGGTTTTGAAGTACCTCAGATGCCAGGAGAGAAAGTCTTGAGCATCCATTCCGGTGTACAAAAAATCGTACATCTGGTTTTGGCGGTCCATGGTGTTGACATCGGAGAGATTATAGTACCCGTTGGGCGTACTGGGACCTCGTTCCTGATAGCCTCCGATGCCTTTAACATGGTCATCGTAAAAATTCACGACTATACCCAGCCGATGACGGTCGTCCAAAAAATTATAGCCGAAATTGACATTGCCGGAATAAAGAGACTTATCGTCAGTTCCATACATGGTCCTACCTTTGGCGTCTGTGAAGTTACCGTTTTTACTGTGGAATAAGCCAAAAGAGTAATCAAAATCCCCTTGCCGGCCGCCTAAAGCCAGACTCTGATCTAAATATGAAAAACTGCCAATACCGACTTTGCCCTGAGCCTGAAATTCTTCCTGGCCTTTTTTAGTAATAACGTTAATAACACCGCCCATGGCCGAGGCGCCGTACTGGAGAGCCGCCGGACCGCGGATTACTTCGACTCTTTCGATATTGACTTTCATGATTCTGGCAATGTTACTGGCCCCGGACAGATGGCCGTCAATAAGTAACAGTATGTCGCCGCTGAGGCCGGCGTCATTGGCGTACTGGCTGGTCCCGAACCCCCGGATTTTGACGGATGAAGAATTTTGACCGGGATAATCGCGGATAAAAAATCCCTCACTTTGCAGAATTCTATCCAATCGCTCGGCAGGGACTTGGGCCAGTTTTTCCTCAGTAATAACGGTCACGTGAGAACTGACCTCTCTGGTGGTCTCAGCAAGGCGGTCGGTGCTGACAACAATCGGCTGCATCATCCCTGCCTGATTCTGGGTCGAATTTTCAGACGATACCATGGTATTAGGTAACTCTGACGTTGTGTATGCGGGGGGGGGGGGGGGGGGGGGGGGGTTGCGGGTGGGGCCCCCGTGACACCCCGGGCCCAAAAACAATTTAGCAACAAAAAACCAAAAAA
>JAISEL010000159.1 GCA_031264185.1 Deltaproteobacteria bacterium | reverse complement strand
TCTTTAGAGGAGGCTGCAGAGCAAGCTGGCATCGGTCTGGACGAAATAAAAAGCAATCGAAGCGCTCTTAGATCTTTGACATACTGGGAATGGATTAAGGGAATTTTTAAAGCAACTTAGAATAAGACCCGACCGTTTTCTTTGGCTGTTCTTTTGACTCCGTCTGGGCTGAATGTTCCCCTCTGTTTAAAGAAAAAAGGTAGAGCCGGTTTTTTGATTTCAAAAACAGCTTTCTGACCCACTTGGCTTTCATGGGACGGGCCAGAGGCCTATTTTCTCCGCCGACAGTCAGCCAGTCAATTCCGGTCAGATTATATCACCCAGATCTGCAAGCAAAGTTTCGCAGGACAGAAAACGAACCGAATGGTTATGCCCTTTTAGGAGGTATAGGTGCTCTGTATACTCGGGCGATCCCAAGGTCACCCAGCCAGACATTTTCCGGTACAGGCCGGTCGGCGAAATATTACCCCGGCGGATAATTTTGATACAAACAAATCACCATAAGGTAAAATCAATAAAGAAATAGATTATCATAATAATCCGCCGAGGTAATAACTTGCCAGTCTGTCAGGGCGTTTGGTCAGAAACTGATAAATGTGGCGGGGAGCTTTCAGGATAATGTCTATAATTCTATCTATGAAACTGAAAGGCATGCCTTTTTGGAAAAGGTCAGACATGGAGCAGGTAAATATCTGGCTTGGGTTTTTCCAGGTCAGAGGTTTTGTGAACTCTAAATCGTGCAGGGTCGGTTTAAAACCATGTTCATATCTCTTTAAACTCATCGCCTTAAGTCTTTTGGCCATAGTCTCGGCATAGCAGTTGGCACAGCCTACGGACAGCTTTTGGCAGCCGGTGACAGGATTCCAGGTTCGGCAGCCCATGGGATTTTTGTCACCTTCAAATTACTCCCGAATCCGTCTTTGAGTCTGGGATTGTATTTTAATACTCCCCAAGGGTTCAGGCCAATTAAAAATGCTTTCGGTCGGAGCTGGAAGAGCACTGGCCTTAATTTTTCCATCAGGTTTTTCCAAAATGGAAAATAGGCTTGGCACCATGGATCAGGAATTTTTTTGAGCTAGACAGCCTGATTTGAGCCCTTTTAAGTCCCCTCACTCCCCCGAGTTGATTAACCTATATTAAATTAGTTATAATATTGCTATATTTTAATATTAAAGCTATGCCCAAAAAAAATATTAACTTTAGAGATTGACTTTTAAAAACTTTCATTTATAATTTCTGATTATAATTAATTGGTCCAAAAGCCATGTTTTTGGTTCAGGTAATAAGTCCCCTCACTCCCCCGAGTTGATTAACCTATATTAAGTTAGTTATAATGTTGCTATATTTTAATATTAAAGCTATGCCCAAAAAAAATATTAACTTTAGGGATTGACTTTTAAAAACTTTCTATTTATAATTTCTGATTATAATTAATTGGTCCAAAAGCCATGCTTTTGGTTCAGGTAATTGGCTCAAATAGCTCAGTTGAGATTGGCCGTATTAGCTGCGTCATGGCGGCCTTAATTTTGGAATTAAAATTCTAAGGAGATACAGGTTAATGTCTTCATGGCCACCTCTATGGCCCCGGGATCTGCGGCGATTCAGCCGCCAGTTTAAATCCGCCATCGCCAGGTTTCTGCCCGACTATGAGTTCCAGGTCGGTCCCACTCCCGAACCAGATTCCGAGTTGGCTGCACCACTGGCCTATCAAGGAAGGTCTTTGGGCTATGTCTCTGTCAGTTTGAAAAGCGGCTGCCTGTCAGCTCCGACTGATGTGCTGGCTCTTTGGCCTCGTCTGGCCGATTCGGCTCTGGAAAACATAGCTCTGCGAAAGGCCCTGCAAAAAGATCCTGACAGCGGTCTTTATAACCGCCGCCACTTTATGGCCAGACTCAGAAAGCTCCTTCGCTCTTTTTCCCACCGTCCGGGGACGTTTGACCCCAATCAGGTTATGGATTCTTCATCTTTAATCGTGGCCGTCATAAGTCTGGGACAGGGCAAAAAGGAAGTAGACCGGAGTCTGACCAGGACTATAACTGGCCGGAAGGCTCTTTGTCTGGCCCGTCTGGACAGAGACCGGCTGGGACTTCTATTCCGGGCCGAGTCCGATGAGGCTGATATCTATCTCCATGATTTTAGGAACAATTTATTGACCAATCACCCACATCTGCAGCCCTCAATCGGCTATGCCCGCTGGCCTCAGGAATTGCCGGCTCAAAGTGACGAACGGGAGGCGGCGGCCGGGCTTTTGGAAAAAGCCGAGATGGCTCTGTTTTTCGCTGCCGGTCAACAGGCCCCGGCCAGGATTATAGGGTACAGGGAATTGGTGGAAAAATACGGTCATTTGACCCAGGTCCTGCCTCAGGAACGGGTCATCATTAATTTAGGTCGGGCCATGGGAGCTAGGGCCGGCCAGATTTACGCTGTTATTAGCGCCACCGGGGAACCCAAAGGGGAGATCTCAGTTTTTGAGACGGCCGACAATTACGCTCTGGCCAATGTTCTCTCTGGAGGGCCGACCCGGCTGGCCGCCGGAGACGGGCTTATCTTTTCCCGTCTCGACCTGCCCGAAGACTGTCCGCCGGTAGTCCAGGCCGGCGATGACAGTCAGGGGCAGGTCCAAAGAAAATTTTTGGAGACTTTAAGCCGTCTTGCCAGCAGCGGCGGTCAACTGGTAGCCGCCTTAATCGCAGTTGACGACAAGGAAAAACTGGAGGCCCTAGCCGGAACTGCGGAAGTGGAAAGACGCTTGGGCCAGATAAAGACCGTGGCCTCAAAATTGGAACAGTTCCAGGCGGCCTCGGAGTGGGATCGGGGTACAGTGGCTGTTGTCTGGTCCCAGGAACCTGTCGCTGTTTCGGAAATCAGCCGACAGTTCAGAGAAGAATTGGAGTTTCCGGTGTCACTGGGTCTGGTGGCTTGGCCGTCGTCGGTCTTAAAAGCTGACGGTATCATAACGGCAGCCAAAAAGGCTCTTCTGGAAGCTTCCATGACCGGGCCGTCCCAGGCTATAGTCTTTGGGGCCCAGTGCCTTAACATTTCCGGGGATCACTATTTTGAGGAAGGCGATCTTCCTGGGGCTATGGAAGAGTACCGAAGGGGACTTATCTTAGAACCAGGGCACATAAATCTATTGAACAGCCTTGGGGTTTGTCACGGACGACTTAGCGATCATAAGGCGGCGGCGGCCTGCTTTGATGAGGTCTTAAAAATAGAGCCGGAAAATCTCATGGCTCTGTTCAACAAAGGCTGCTCTTTGATCATGAGCGGACGGTTGGAAGAGGCGGCTGAGACTTTAGGTCTGGCCGTCAAATTACCCTCGCCCGGCTTTGAGGTTTTTTACCAGCATGGTCGGCTTTTGCTGGAACTGGGGCATCCGGAAGAGGCCAGAGAGAGCTTACTTCAGGCGGCGGCTTTAAAAGACCGCCGGGGAGCGGTTTACCGGCTTTTAGGTCAGGCCGAACTTTTGACCGACCATCAGAAGGAAGCCTTAGAGGCCTTCAAACAGGCGGTCAAATATGATCCCGACGACGCACCCAGTCTTTCTTCTCTGGGGATTCTATTTTTAGAACAGGCCAATGATCGGGAAGTGGCTCTGTCTCTTTTCCAAAGAAGCGTGGAAATAGATCCGACCAACAGTCTTTTCCGGCAGCGTTTAGGCAAACTTTTCTTTGAACTAGGCGATTTTATAGGGGCTAAACATCACCTCAAAGCGGCTGTGGATTACGGCTGTCGGGTGCCAGATGTCTACAAGCGTTTAGATGAACTGTCTTCATCTTCCGGGTGAAAAATCGGATAGTAGGGTTAGGTGGATTGAAGCCGAAAAATATGGTAGTCTTCGTTTGAGATTTATGGTGATTAAGGCAAGAAATCACTGTTACAATCCTGGGTATATATGACTGAGGACTGAACTGTGGCGGGAGATAGAGTAAAGGTAACAGTGGTAGATTTGTTCTGTGGTGTCGGAGGCTTGACTCACGGTCTGCGTCTGGCAGGACTTATTACCCCGGCGGGTAATTATGAGAATCTATTTATTTGGTTTCGCCTCGACTTTCGCGTATTTAATTTTATCATGGTCAAAATTTTTTTTAACTTTTGAATGATCGTTTTGCAATTGTTTAATAATTCCATGTACATTTGAATTCAGCTCATCCTGAGAATGAGCTTGCGGCAGACTCTGCATTTTATTTTTTATAATATTGTTTAAATACTCATCAGGATTTAA
>JAISEL010000113.1 GCA_031264185.1 Deltaproteobacteria bacterium | reverse complement strand
CCTCACTGCTGCCTCCCGTAGGAGTCTGGGCCGTGTTCCAGTCCCAGTGTGGCTGATCATCCTCTCAGACCAGCTAGACATCGTAGACAATATGGTAGGCCATTACCCCACCATCAATCGTAATGTCACGCGGGCCCGTCCCTCTGCGATAGCATCCGAAGATTCGCCACCTTTTACCTCAGAAACCGAAGTTTCCGTGGTCATATTTGGTATTAGCACCCCTTTCGAGGCGTTATTCCGAACAGAAGGGTAGGTTACCCACGCGTTACTCACCCGTGCGCCACTGTCCAGAAGACCGAAGTCTTCCTTATCGTACGACTTGCATGTGTTAGGCACGCCGCCAGCGTTCATTCTGAGCTAGGATCAAACTCTCCGTGTATATAATTTCGGAAAAAGTTTTCCTTGAATTTAGGAATTCATTTAGAGCCCTATTACGCTTGCATGTTTGTTCCGCTATTTAGTTTTCAAAGAGCTGTTCTGAAAGTAAACTCTGAAGTTTTTGTTTCAGACTGTTTTTCTATGTTATCAGAACTTTTGGAGCTTGTCAAGGATTATTCTGTTCACTTGAAACATTTTTTACTCAGCGTCAGTTCCAACCCCGTAGCCGGGGGCCGTATCGGAAACATCGTGTTTTCTCAAGCGGCAAGAGCGAATTCTACTCTTTTCTGTTTCAGAGTCAAGGGTTTTTTTTAAAAAAAGTAAAATATTTTTTTTCACCAATAAAATCAATAACTTACAGACTATTTTTTTTTACACAAGAGCTTTTTTTCCGTCATTTTCCTGTTTTAAGCCCTTACTCGGCGGATGACAGCCCCTAAATTATTTAATTTTCGGTCCAATCCCTCATAGCCCCGGTCCAGGTGATAGACCCTCAAAAGCTGGCTCTCTCCCCTGGCTGCCAGGGCCGCCAGGACCAAACCGGCCGAGGCTCTTAAGTCAGAAGCCGTCAAAGGAGCTCCTGACAGGGTCGGTACCCCTTTAACGACCGCCGTCCGCCCTTCCAAGGTAATATCGGCCCCCAAACGCCTCAATTCGCTGACGTGCATAAACCGGTTCTCAAAAATAGTCTCCGTTATAAGGGATGTGCCCTGAGCGGCTGTCATCATGGCCATAAACTGGGCCTGCATGTCGGTGGGAAATCCTGGATAAGTCTGGGTGGTGACATCTGAAGCCCATAAGCTCTCCCGGGCCTTAACATTTAAATCAGTCCCAATTGGGGTAATGTCCAGGCCGGTTTCCCGGAATTTAGCCACCACGGTGGCCAAAGCGTCATGGGGAAAATCTTCTAAAATAATTTCACCGCCGGCCAAAGCCACGGCAGCCATGAACGTCCCGGCCTCAATCCGGTCCGGCATGACCCGGTAAGAAGTTCCACTCAAAGAGCTGACCCCGTCGATAGTCAGGACATCGGTATCTAAACCCTCAATTTTAGCCCCCATAGCCAGAAGAGCCTGGGCAGTGTCCGTTACTTCCGGCTCCCGGGCCGCATTGGCGATAACGGTCCGACCTTTGGCCAGGACTGCTGCCATCATCAGATTTTCAGTCCCGGTGACAGTGACAGTATCAAAGCGGATCTCAGCTCCCTTAAGACCGCCTCGGCCGGTTCGGGCAACAATATCTCCCCCTGAGAGATCGAAAACCGCACCCATGGCTCTTAAAGCTTTCAAGTGGAGATCAATAGGCCTGACCCCTATGGCACAGCCGCCGGGCATGGAAACTTTCGCCCTGCCTAAGCGGGCCAGTAAAGGGCCTAAAACCAGAGCCGAGGCCCGCATGGTCTTGACCATCTCATGGGGGGCTTCGGGCCGGTTGAGTCCGGTCAGGTCAAGTTCGGCTTGATTTTCGTCAATTAGGCGGGAGCCGCCCAGACTGACCCGCCCACCCATGAACCTTAACAGTTTAGCCATGGTCAGAAGGTCGCCTAAAGCCGGCAGATTGGTTAGTTTTAAGGGTTCTTCAGGCAGGATAGCCGCAGCCATCAGAGGCAGGGCCGCATTTTTGGCCCCACTTATCCGAACCCGGCCGGCCAGAGGCTGGCCACCTTCTATAATAAGTTTATCCATGAGGTAAATCCCTGGGTGTTAGATTCCCCAGAGGCTTTCCCGGCTCCCAGGGGCTTACGGATTAACTAATAATATATATTAGCGTTTTTTTCCGTTCAGCGGTCCCAGGTCGGAAGAATCCATCAAGATTGGTCCGTCGGGTCTCTGGTATTCCAGGAAGGCGTAAGCTGAATGGTTGTGAATGGATTCAAAGTTCTCAGCGGCCACCGAAAACCAGGTGTAATTTTCGTCAGCCATGAGTTTAACGGCCACTTCCCGGACCACGTCTTCCACAAAGCGAGGATTTTCGTAAGCCGCCTCAGTCACGTGTTTTTCGTCCGCCCTCTTTAACAGAGAGTAGACCTCGCTTGAGGCCGAACTTTCCACCAGCCGGATCAGATCCTCCATCCAGAAAAACTGTTTATAGCGGACCTTAACCGACACTTCCCCTCTTTGGTTATGAGCCCCGTAGGAGCTGATCTCCTTGGAACAGGGACAAAGGGTGGTGACCGGGACACAGACGGTGACCGTCAGATCGGTTTCCTCACCTGACTGACTGCCGGCCAAGGTACAGGAATATTCCATCAAACCCAGAGCCCCAGTCACCGGAGCCGCTTTTTCCATAAAAAAGGGAAAAGTCAGTTCCAGATGAGCTGCTTCAGCCTGAAGCCTGGATTTCATGTCCATTAAAATCGATGGTATGGTGGAAGTGGCTATGCTGTGGCGATGGACCGAAAGCACCTCAATAAATCTGGACATGTGAGTGCCCTTATGGTGATGAGGCAGTTCCACGTACATATTGACCGAAGCCACTGTCCTTTGAGAACCGTTGTTCCGATCCTTGACACTTATGGGGTAACGGATTTTTTTAACCCCGACCTGATCTATTTTAATTCGACGGCTGTCAAACTGCATCTGAACATCAGCCATACTGCCGCCTTGGTTGGAACCTGTCTCTGTTTTTTCCATTTACCACTCCGCTCCGCCAAAGGGTCCGGCAATTGGGGAAAGTCAAGTTGACCTGTTACTCCCCAGGGAATTGTATTACTTATTATAGTTACTTCCCCAAACTTGCCATTTAAGCGTGACCCAGGCTAAACGGCAGAAAAACTGAAAAACAGAATCGGTTAGGACAGAACCCTAAGCTTCAGGCCCTCTCCCCAACCCCATAAAACTTCCGGCAGCCGGTCTGCGGAAATCATCCGAATCTTCGGCGCAGAAACCCAGACAGAAAGGTCAAGAAAGAAACGCCGTCTTCTTAAGTTCAGTTTAAATTAAAGGCAAAGTATCCGTATCCGTACGAATACTTAAATAAACACCGTTAACAGGTTAAATAACAGGCCATTTCGGGTCACTCCCCTCGGGAATGGATTACATCAGCTTAGGTATCAACCCTTTCTGAACTACCCTTGGATTGGCTTGAACCCGAACTTCAAAAGGGTGGAGTTGTTAAAGCACTCCGCCGCAGGTCTAAACCTAAGGAAAACATAGAGGGGAGACTACCCACTTCCCAGGTAAATCCAGGGCTCTTACAACCCCCCGGATCTAGCTGGAGGAACTGACAAGTCTATCTTTTGGCCCGGAATTTTACCAGACCATAAAGAAAATTGTCAAACAGACCGCATAGGACTGCCAGACCTTCAAGAGGGTTCTATAAGCTCCGGAAAATTGGGATTAATTACTATCAGGGCCCGGCTTTTTAGCTGATCCACCCACTGCCAGAAAGCCTCCTGCCCGGCCTCATACTCATAAGCCAGACGACCGGCCCGGGCTAACCGTTCCGGCGCTAAACCGGGGTTAATGTCTTTAACTTCCACCACAGCCCAGCTGTGCGGCAATTTCATTGCCTGAGCCAGATAAGGAAATTTATCGTCCTGGGGCTTTAGTTCCTCTTTTAAGTCAACTTCCCCAAAAACGGCCCGGTTAGCCGGATCCCGTGGCGACAGAGACATGGCCCTTGACATTAAAGTCGTAAAGCCATCCAGGCGGATCTTGACTTCCAGCTCTTCTATCGTTAGATTTTTTTCCCAGTGTTTTTTTATCAGCTCTTCTACCCCGGGACTGTCCTGGATAAACAAGACCCTGACTTTATAAATAGGACCGAGAGGCATTTTAACCAGCCAGTTGCGCCAGAAAACCCGCCATTTCTGGCTGGACGGTCTGATTTGCCCCGGTATTACTTTCTTGGCCAGTTTTTCCAGCAACTGCCTTTGACGGACGGATTTCAAAAACGGAGCCATTTCCGGGCCCAAAGTAGGCTGACATATAGGCAGCTGGGGTTGACTTTGGCACGGCCAAAAAGAGCGGACCTGATCGATAAAAGCGGTCATCTCTTCCGGGGGAATGGTCAGCCCGGATTTTTGGGCTTCCTGACTGATTAATTCTTCAATTATGAGGCGGTCTAAGATTTGGCGGATAGTTAAAGCTGCGCCTTGGGGGTGAGCCGACTGCCGGGGATTTAAGCCAGCCTGCATGAGTTCTTCCAGAGCAGCCCGATAGATGGGCTGGCCGTTGACTAAAGCGGCAGTCTTGGGATCCCAGAGCTGTCTTTGGTAATAATAACGGAAAAGGCAGGTCCCCGCCCCCAAAAGTACCAAGACCGAGAGCCCTAAGACCGGCCAGAAATAGCTTTTCCGGTTAGCCAAATTATTCCACAAAGCAGCCAAGGATGATTCTGCCTTTAGCTAAACTGACGACCAAAAATTGGCCTGCTACTTAGTTTAACTTAAATCGGTCAAAAAAACCTTAACTCCCTCCAAAGGCCGGCCGGGTTTGGCGTAAATATTATTGCTCACAAAAAGCTTACCCATCGGCGACAGACGGCAGCCTGGCTTATTTTGCACCAAAGACAGAACTTTTTCGTAATCGGCCGGACCTTCAGGACCGAAGGTCAAAGTCAGGCCCTCGGCCCCGCTCTCCAGCCGTCTGACCTTAATTCGCCTCAGAATCATCTTAATTTCCATGAGGTCGACTAAGTTCAAAGTCTCTTCCGGGATGATTCCGAACCGATCCCGCATCTCGGCCACAATATCTTCGACCTCTCTGTCTTCTTTAACTTTCGACAGGCGCCGGTAGATATGGACTCTGGCTTCGGTGTCCGGGACGTAGCTTTCGGGGAGATAAGCAGACAAACCCACCACCACTTCCGGCTCAAACTCTTCCTTTTGGGGCTCGTTTTTCAGTTCCCTTATGACCTGCTCCAAAAGCTGGATGTACATATCGTAACCCACCAAGGCCGCCTGGCCGGACTGAGCGGTGCCTAAGATGTTGCCGCTGCCCCGGATTTGGAGATCATGGAAGGCAATCTGATAGCCGCTACCTAGTTCACTGTAGTCAAGCAGGGCTTTTAATCTTTTTTTGGCGTCCAACGTTAAAGTTTCCGGATCATCGACCATCAGATAAGCGTAAGCCTGAATGCCGCTGCGGCCAACCCTGCCTCTCAACTGGTAGAGCTGGGCCAGACCAAAGCGATCGGCCTGATCTATGATTATGGTGTTGGCGGCCGGGAAATCCAGTCCCGATTCCACAATACTGGTGGCAATCCAGACATCAATCTCTTTGTTCAAAAAAGCCCGCATGACCTCTTCCAGTTCTTCGGCCTTCATCTGACCATGACCTACGCCGAACCGGACTAAAGGCATCAGTTTCTGAAGACGCTTAACCCACAGATGAATATCCATAACCCGGTTATGGATGAAGAAAACCTGGCCTTGCCTGGCCAGCTCCCGGTCAATGGCCTCGCAGATTGACTCATCGTCGCAGCGGATTAAGGAAGTCTTGACCGACAGACGATCTTGAGGTGGGGTTTCAATAATTGACAGATCTCTTATGCCGGACATGGACATGGATAAACTGCGGGGAATAGGGGTGGCGCTCATGGATAAAACGTCAACTTCCATTCTTAAGGTTTTCAGTTTTTCCTTGTCCTGAACCCCAAAACGGTGTTCCTCGTCAATGATAACCAACCCCAGATTCTTAAAAGACACATCGTCTTGCAAAATCCGGTGGGTGCCTACCACTATGTCAGTTTGCCCGTTTTTGATCTGTTCCAGGATTTGCTTCTGCTCGGAGGGTTTTTTAAAACGGGAGAGGGAGGCAACTTTGACCGGCCAGTCCCTGAGGCGTTCTTCCAAGCTTCTTTCGTGCTGTTCGGCCAAAATAGTTGTCGGAACGAGCATAGCCACCTGCTTGCCGTCCAAAACCACCTTAAAAGCCGCCCGTAAGGCCACTTCCGTTTTGCCAAACCCCACATCGCCGCAGACTAAACGGTCCATGGCTCTGGGAGCCTGGAGATCGGCCATAACCTCTTCTATAGCCTTGGACTGATCGGGGGTTTCGTCGAACTCAAAAGCGGCCTCAAATTCCTGCATTGTCGTGTCTCTGGGCGAGTAAGCAAAACCAGGGGTGACCTGACGCCGGGCATACAGCTTTAAAAGCTCTTCAGCTGTTTCCCGGATACTTTCCTTGACTTTGCTTTTGGCCAATTCCCAGTTGGGTCCGCCTAAACGGTCAACTTTGGGCGGATTGTCATGGGAACCAATATATTTGGTGACCGAACCGAAACGTTCTACCGGAACGTAGAGGGAATCGCCGCCCCAGTAGGAAAGATGAAGAAAATCGCATCTCTCGCCGTTGACGGTGGTCATGTTAACGAGACCCATGTACTGGCCTATGCCGTACTCGTTATGAACCACAAAATCAGCCGGCATAAGATCCCTTAAACTGGCAAAACCTTTTAAAATCCTGACTTCGGCCCCGGCTCTTCGTTTAAATCTGTGTCTGGTCCCGAATATCTCCTCTTCGGAAATAAAGGCCTCCCGATCAAAAGGAGCCACAAAGCCGCCGGAGATCTGGCCGACCTGAAAATGGAGTTCGCCCATGGCCGTTGTTTTCTTTAAGTCAGAACCCGGCCCCAAATCGTATTCGACAAGAAGTTCAGCCAGACGCCGGGACTGTTCCTGGGATCTTAAAACTAAATAAACCTTAAAGCTCCGGCCCAAGAGAGCCTTAATCCTGGCGGCTAAAGGACCCAAAAGTCCGGTCGCCCGCCTGGGTACGCTCATTAATGTCTTTAAATCCGTATGAGTCTCGTAGGGAAAAATATAAGACTTGACCCCTTTAGACTGACCGGGCAGTTCCAGTTCCCTGACTTCCCAGGCCACCTGTTTCAGACATTCTTTAAAAAAGTCATCCGGATGCCGGTAAATTGTCTTTAAAGGCAGGTGAGGCCTTTCTTCGGAGGCCAATCTTTCAAAATGGTTTTCCAAGCCCAAAAAGACATCATAGCCTTTTTCCCGCAGCCTTTCCGGTTCATGGAGAATTACGGAAGTCCACTCACTAAAATATCCGGTCAAAGTAGTTCTGGGTCCGTGAAACAGGGAGGACCAGCTTTCCAGATCATCGAAAACAAAATTACTTCTGAATCTTTCGGCAATAGGCTCCCACAAAAGGTTCAGCCAGTTGAACTTTTTGGCCAGTTCGCCTAAAGCTAAAGCCGCCTTTTCCCCGTTTTCCCTGGTCAGAACAACTTCCGAGGCTGGCATCAAAAGAAGCTCGTCAATGCTGCCCATGGATTTTTGATCGTCTACCCGAAATCGGCGGAGCGATTCTATGAAGTCACCGAAGAATTCAGCCCGGGCCGGCCTCTGGTAACCCGGAGGGAAGATATCCAAAAGACCGCCTCGTAAGGAAAAGTCTCCGACCGATTCCACCTGCCCCACCGGAGTATAGCCTGAGCTGGCCAGAAACTGAGCCAGGTCATTGTAATCAGTCTCCTGACCGGCTTTCAAAATGCGGGCAGATTTTCGTAAATCCGTAACAGTCGGGACGAGTCGCAAGACCGAGCCGATGGAGGCTACCACCACAGCTGACTTTTTTTGTTCGCTTAAAACATAGAGCGCTCTGAGGCGCTCGGCGGTCACCCCGGAGTTTAAAGTGCGGTTAAGAAATGGTTTAGGGTCAGAGGCGGGCAACAAAGCCACTCGTCCCTGGGGCCAGAAATATTTCAGATCTCCCACCAGATCCTCGGCTTCCACCGCCGTGGGAGTCAGGATTAAAAAGGTCCGATCCTTCAAAGGTCCGCCTAAAACTTGGCCGACCAAACGGGCTAGGGCTGGGATAGTGAGGCCGCTGAGGCTAATCCGCCCCCGAAGGGAGACCAGCTCGTCAAGTCGGCCTTGATAGGTTGACATAATCAAAGGCCATTTTGCCCGCGCAGGTTCGCGGGAAGAATCAATTCCATAGTTCTGTCATATTATTGAACAAAATATTATAGTTCCGACAATTGAGAAGCTGACGACAAAAGAATCTGAAAACTCTGGGCCAAAAGCCAAAAGCGGCCTCATTAAACGGCCCGGTCCTCGGATAAGCCAAAGGCTTCCGTAATTTACTGATAACTATAGCATTAACTTAGCCTGATGCCAATTATAACAGCGAACATCTCAAGCGCTTATTCAATACAGAGCGCGAATATGGCTAACTAACTGTCTGTAGTCAGGTCTGGAAGCCGTAGCCTGTCAATACTTTAAAGCTTTTTACACTGAAAAAAAAAGGATTTGGAGAAGGAAAAAACGGCCCCAAACAGCTAAAGTAAGCTCATTTAGAGAAAATAATTGCTATAATTGGACTGAGCATGAAATACACATCAGGAGTCTTTATTGACTGAAAAAAGCCCTGACTATCTGTTGCCCTATCAACAAAAGGTTGGCAGAAAAATATAATTATTGAGCTAAATTAGATTTTGGTACATATACTTTCCAGGCTGTTTTTCCACAGTTGGGGAACGATAAATAATTTTAAGAGAACCAAAAAAATTTTACCCATTATAATTTTTACCCCCAATTCATTATAATGACTTTGGACTTTTCGGCTAAAACTCACTTCCAAGAGGCTCGGACCAACCGGTCCCAAAACCAATGGCACAGATTTTAGTTAGAAAAGTCCTGCCGACATTTGAAAGCCTCAAAGAATTTAACATGCTCAGAGAAAAAAGCTGACCAATTCAGTCTGAAATCCAATACACAAAAACCTAGAACTGACAAATCAGTTCAGCTAAATTGAGAAAACTATTACTATTATTTATCCTCCCAACCCTCTAAGACCTAATTTCCGGTTTGAAGCTACAATTCCGCTCAGAGTCAGGAAATCCCTAAGATTTTAATAAAAGGCCGAAAAATTTTTCAAGCGGAAAAGCAATCAACCTGACCGACAGTTGTTCGTTTTTCAGGCTCTCTTGTTTTAACTCATAATGACGTGATTTAAAGGTTAATGTGCATAATAGCCGGGAGTACTGCGGACTGGAAACACAAAGGCAGTTACAGTCAACGTAATTTGCCAAATAAAAAACAGAGGGATCTGGCCCTAGTTTCTTAGTTAGGAACTAAATTTGCCGAAAAACATAATAAAATTAATGTGTTATGGCTTCAAAATGTTTTTCCCTGCTTTTTATTTAATTTAAAAAATTCTTTATTTTCAGCAGGTTAAGTGGTAGACTCTAAATGTGTATTACCTAACTAGATGGAGATTGCCCCGATGGCATCGCTTATCAAAAAACGTAAAAAAGGCCATGACTACTACTATCTGGCAGTTTCAGCCAGAATTAACGGGAAACCCAGGATAGTCGAACAAAAGTACCTTGGGACTCTTGAGAACATTGCTGAAGCCGTCAAGCTCAAAAATGAGAATAAAGGCCCCGTTAAACCTCACACAGGAGTTCACTTCGCCTTTGCAGATATAGCCGCCCTTTTGGATATATCTGAAAGGCTTGGGATAAGAAATATCATTGACAAGCATACTGGAAAACGGCGGCAGGGTCTTAATGTTAGCGACTCTATTCTTTTGGCCGCAATCCAAAGAGTCGTAGCACCCACAAGTAAGAATACTTTTTATCAATGGTTTGAGGGAACAGTACTGCCAAATTCCTTTCCAAAAGGGAATGAACAAACTCTATCAAGCCAGATTTTTTGGAATAATATGAAACACCTTGATAAAGATAAAATATTCCGTATAGAAGATGAAATTGCAGCTCAAATATCTAAACAGTATAATATTGACACGAATTGTTTATTGCTTTACAATACAAATTTTTCTACTTATGTCGGTACCAATAACCCGTCTGAGCTTGCTCAGAGGGAGCACAGTAAGAAAAAGCATACAGACCTCAAAATAGTGGGGCTGTCTCTTGCGGTATCACAACAATATAATATTCCTCTTTTTCACGATATTTATCCAGGCAATGTCCATGACACAAAGCAATTTTTAGATGTAATATGCGGATTAAGGAACCGCTGCTCTGACTTGAGAATCCCAGAATCTGAAACTACGCTCGTGTTCGATAATGGAAATAACTCCGAGTCTAGTATAGAAGAATTAATTTATGACCAGTGCAGTAATTTTGATATCATTGACTCCGGGGTCAATTTTGTTGGAAGTCTCAAACATGATCAATGCGAAGTTCTACTGCAAATATCAAAGCAGGACTATATTAAACTTGAGGATAAAACTCTTGGAGACACGACTGTATTGAGGCGCACAAAAGACGTGCACGGCAGAGCTATGACGGTAGTTATTGACAATAATCCTGAATTGTATAAGTTGCAGTTGGAAAATATATCTGTAAACATTGATAAATGTTTCAGTATACTCAATGATCTAAATGTCAAGTTACAAAAACGTATTGACGGAGAAATACGTGATAATAGAGGATTTACTATGGAATCTATAACAAAGAAGGTTAAATCGATATTATCGGCTGAGTACATGAATGAGATTATTAAGTATGAGATCGAAGTGGTTAATGGGGAAAATATAATGTTGACATATTGTTTAGATGACAATTCATTTTCAAATTTAAAAGAGAAAATATTAGGAAAAACTATATTATTTACTAACCAACATGCCTGGAGCAATGAAAAAATAGTTAAGGCTTACCGGTCTCAATATCTTGTTGAGGAGCACCTTGACTCAATGAAAAACACTAAGCATAATACATTTACGCCTATTCGACATTTTACTGATGATCATATCAGAGTTCATGTTTTTTCTTGCATGCTTGGTTTAACTTTAGCCTCACTGCTAAATCTAGAATTTAACAGTATTGGTCGCTCAAAGAGTTTAGGAAGTATGTTAGATTGTTTCAAAGCTGGTGAACAGATCCTTAATACATATTCCTGGGATAATGAAAATAACATGACGCTTTGCTATACTCCGATTGAAAAACAAGTCAAAGACTATATAGATAAATTTGGACTTAAAAAATTTTCTTATAGTGCTAATAGTTCCTGGTTAGTTAATTATATTAAAAATATTTACAAAAAATATGATTTAATAAAGTAATATAAATTATTATTTGCTATTTAAGCAATTATTTGCTAATATATAAATAAAAAATATAATAAAATTGAGTAATTATAATCAATTATGTTGACAGTTAGAAACTCAGGCTAGACCTGACCCAATAATAACACCAGACCCCACTTTGACTCCGATATTTCTAGCTACCGAAACTACGGACTGTGTCCATTTCCGGATTATTTCCGCCTTTCTGCCAAAATTCACAGCAGGACTGAAACATGTTCCAGCCCGGTGGCGGGGTTGTTTGTCCACGGCGTTTTTTCCTGGAGCCGTTTCACGCCGCTTAGGATAATCCCCAGGCCTTCCGGTCCGTTTTTTGGTCAAGCCTGCCATGACGTGCGGGAAAAGCTCCTTTTTGGCCATCTTTCAGCATTTTTGGCAATAGTCATTTAGGGACGCCCCCTGACAAAAACAGGAACGGCGCTGATCACCACTGGAGTCAAGGTGACGCCGCGCAGAAGGTCCGCTGTCTCGTCCTATACACTTGGGCGCGAAGGCAACCCAGGATTATCCCGCCTGCCCTTAGAACGCCAAGATATGGCCCGCTAAAGTTACAGTTTGACTTGCAAAGACCCGTCACACCTTCCCTTCAGCCCCGTAACCATGTGCGCTCAAGTCAAAGGATAGGGGCAGTGACGGACAGGTCTATTTCGCCGAGGCTTGTGCCGCCCTTAAAAGAGGGCTCGTCAATGGGAAGGCCGGAAGTCGTGGCTCTGATCTGGCCGACCAATTCCCGCTCATAGGGCAGACCGATATGTGGGCTGACATATTCGCTCACGGCCCAGATGAGGCGCACACCGCCGCGCACAGGCGCGGGAATCCGCAGCCTTGAGTGTTAACAGATCCCGGAAATTCAAGGTGACGGTATCGCCAGCCTGCTGCGTCCAGAAGAAACTACCGTACAGATCTAAGAAGGTTTTCTCCGTCATAATCCAGAGACAACCAGCATCCGCCTGGGCGCCATAACAGGCCGAACGTGAATCATAATCTCCCCAGCGTCACTCCTCATCGAGCAAGTCGGAATTTTTATACTTGTTGCGCAGGCGGCTGACCTGAGTGTGGGCATCGGCATAAAAATGTGTCCGTGGCCCGTAACGGCCAAATCCAGGCGGCCCAAAAGACCGCCACCTGGATAATCTGCCTGGCGGCGCTAATAGAAAGAGGCTGCGGGGAAATAAATGCAGGTGTCATAATTGCCGTGCAGTACTCGAAAAAAAACCAGGTCAGCCGTACGAACCTCAGCCCCACGGCCTTTGGACAGGCCGGTGACCAGGGACAGGCTGGAGACCTCGGAATGCGAGCCGGCCTTGTCGTCCCGTGACCGACCGCCGGAGAGAGCGCCGAAAGCCTCCTGCCCTCGGAATCGTCCGATCGTTCGACAGCCTTAGCCGCCTCGCATATTCCAGGCCAAGCCACCAGGAAGGCCAGTGAACTTTGTGAAACTATTGGTCGGCTTCTAAATGTCTAAACGATCGTTGACAATAGATAAAATTGAATGATATTTAAATATTAATATGAGTGTTTGGCGGCCTCGCAGAAAGCCTATTTTTTAGTAAATTAGACTTATAGCTAATTGATATAATTACATTTTTTAATTAAATTTCCGAAAACATGATATTTTTGCGGTATTTTTGCTAAACCATCATTACTTGATATAATTCATCAGATTATATATTAAGGGGCCTGAAGCTGTATTTCATAGCCTGCAGCGGAAAACCCGTTTGTTCTTAAGACGGCGCAGAGGCACCGGAGAGCCGGATCCTCAGCCAGACTATTGAATACCGCTCTGTGCTACAATTTGGTATTACTAAGCTCAGCCGGTACCCGGAATGCCGAGATAACCAAAAAGCTGGAACCGGGCAAGAATACCGTCACAACTTGGCGGAAAAGATATAAACCATCAGGAATTGACAGCCTTTTCTACTCACTATTTCCAGGAAGGCCCCAAATATACGATCCAGATTCAACCAAAAACCCATTATATTTTTATTGCCCCCAACATACCCGGTAATCCTTCTTAAATATGAGCGCACCGGTCAGGAATTTTAAGCTTTTTCTCCCTGTATTGTACTGTTAACTCGAAAGCCATCTGCCGCCTCCGGCGACCCCGTAGTTCTACTCCAACCGGATTGTTTCCCTGCCTAATCTGTCTTCAGGTGAAAGTTCGAAATCCTTGCCCTAAAGTCTTACCGCCCACCTGTCTGTCCCAGGCACCTTTCCGGTTCAGGCCGCCGTCTCTCCTGCCTCAGCCTACAGATCTGAGTCTTGAATTTAGTATCATTTTGGTTTAAAATTAAAAAATTAACACGGGCCTGAGATTGCTCAGGCTCGCCTATTTTGGGCGGGTCTTTTTTCAAAACAGGGCCCGGCTGTGGTATTTCTGCCTCAGCCCATTCGGCCCAAAATCAATTTCTTATCTTTAAAAATCTAATAATCCAAGGAGTAGTCAGTGAACCACGACATTAAGGACCTGACCCTGGCGGGCAAGGGCAACGATCGTATTGAATGGGCTGCCCAAAGCATGCCAGTCCTGGAACTTATCAAACAGCGTTTCTCTGAGGAAAAACCTCTCAAGGGAATCCGTCTGGGGCTGTGTCTCCATGTAACGACCGAAACCGCTTCCCTATGCCGGACCCTTAAAGTCGGCGGAGCCGAAGTCTTCCTGTGCGCCTCAAATCCCCTGTCTACCCAGGACGATGTGGCTGCAGCTCTCGTCAAAACCGACAAGATTCCGGTCTTTGCCATTAAAGGCGAGGACAACACTGTCTACTATCAACACATAACCTCGGTTCTTGATGCCAAGCCTCAAATCACCATGGACGACGGAGCCGACCTTTTGTCCACACTCCATACCAAACGTCCCGAACTTTTGAGTCAGGTCATTGGCGGCACTGAAGAAACAACGACCGGGGTCATTCGCTTAAAAGCCATGGCCCAGGATCAGGCTTTAAAATATCCGGTCATAGCCGTCAACGACGCCATGACCAAACATTTGTTCGACAACCGTTACGGCACCGGCCAAAGTACTTTGGACGGTATTATCCGGGCCACTAACCGCTTAATTGCCGGCTCCAATTTCGTGGTGGCCGGTTACGGCTGGTGCGGTCGCGGGGTGGCCAGAAGAGCCGCCGGGTTAGGCGGCCGGGTTATAGTGACCGAAATTGATCCGTTAAAAGCCCTGGAAGCTTTAATGGACGGTTATGAAGTCATGCCCATGGCACAGGCCGCCAAAATCGGGGATTTCTTTGTGACTTTGACCGGCAACATCAATGTTATCCGGCCGGAACACTTCAAAGTCATGAAGTCCGGAGCCATTGTCTGCAATTCCGGGCATTTTAACGTGGAACTCGACCTGCCTGGTCTGGCCCAAATCTCAAATCACCGCCGGGAAATCCGGGAATTTGTGGAAGAATTTACGCTCAAGGAAAACGGCCATAAGATCTATATTTTAGGCGAAGGTCGGCTTATTAATCTGGCCGCAGCCGAAGGCCATCCATCAAGCGTCATGGACATGAGTTTTGCCAACCAAGCTCTGGCGGCCGAATATGTCCTGAAAAACAAAGGCCAGCTGCCGCTGAAAGTCTTCCCGGTTCCGGAAAAAATGGATCACGAAATCGCCCGCCTGAAACTTCAGGCCATGGGTTATAAAACAGATAAACTTACCAAGGAACAAGTCAAGTACTTAGGCTCATGGGACGCCGGAACCTGACAGTTCCGGCCGAAGCCGAAAGAGGCTTGTGCCATTTCACTGCAGGTCCTAACGGCGGTTTACTTCTGGCCCAAAGGTTACTGGGGCTTATGGCACTTTTGGCTGTGGGTCTTGGCGGGCCTTTGGGCTCTGGAGTATTACTGGCTCAACCTGTTCCTCTGTTTTCTCTGGAAGAGAGACTGGGGCAGTTAAAAACTGATTTCGAAGCCAGGGTGGCCGGGATAAGCGATCAAAAGACAGTCGCGGCTCTGGCCATGCGTTATGCCAGTGAAGCCTGGACTTTAGCCTCAGAAGCCCATTCCCCGGAAGACACTCCCTGGGTAGCTCAAGAGCGGCGCGACTGGCTGAACCGATTGTGGGCCGATCAGAATATCCCCTGGTCGGACAAGGAAGTCTCGGCTTTAAGACTGTATTTTGAGGCCTTAAGCTCTGTCTGCGCAGCCCATTTGTCCGAAAAACCCGACCAGTCATGGGCTTACCAGGAACTGGCCTCCGTTATTCGGAAGAGTTCGGAAGTTAAACTGATCCATGAAAACAAGTTCTCCAGGGAAAATGAGGACAAGGTCTTCTGGTCCAACCGTCTGGCCGCTGTTATGTCTGTTCTGGTCAGGCTAAAAAACACTGACAAGGCCTCTCTGGACGACATCACAGACCAGCTGGCCCAGAAGGCCATCCAGATTGCCAACCGCCGGGATGTCCATTATCAGGGCCGGATGGAACTTTTGTTTTTAAATAATTCCCAGGGTTTAGCCAGGATGCACTTTTTGCTGGCCAAATCCGACAGCTCTCCTATAATAAGTGAAGCAAATAATCTGGAACAGGCATGGAGGGAGCATCTCGCCCAGGCAGATAATCCCATCAATAACCAGGTATCTCTGACTTGGCTGACCACGGCGCAGCTGACTTTTCCGCTGGCTTTCTGGTTAGGCGGACCGCCTTGAGTTAAATTTTTGGGGCTACAGTTTTAATTTAGGTCTTTTTTCTCGTTCAGACCAGAAAGCGAATATCATGGACATGCCTTTTATCAAGGACAGCGACAACAACCCACTCCGAATAGATGAAGTGGATTTCCGGCCGGGTCTTGTCGGTATTTCCATCTGCCCCGGCAAGTATGATGATTTTGCCAGGACCGGACCCTGCCACCGGGATGTGACCAAAGATCTTTTGCTGGTCAAAAACTGGGGGGCATCCGTAGTGGTAACGCTGGTGGAAGACCTGGAGATGGAGCTTTTAAAAGTTAGCCATATGCCAGAGGTTGCCAGAAAACTTGGCCTTTCCTGGTGGCATTTTCCTCTGCCCGACGAACATCCCCTGGAGTTTTCCGGCCACCCCCTGTTTGATCCTAAAAATGATTTCTGGTCTCTGCCGATGGCTTTACTGCGTCTTTTTTTAGCCCGTGGCGGCCGTGTTTTGGTCCACTGCCGGGGCGGTCTGGGCCGGACCGGAACTATGGTCTCCCGTCTTTTAATTGAGTCAGGCTACAGTCCCGACCAGGCCATTGAGCTGGTCAGACAGGCCAGAGCCGGTTCGGTGGAAACTCCGGAGCAGGAGAAATATCTGTTTAACCTGCCGACCAGGCTGGCTAAAAAACCCAATTATTATGAACTAATAAGTCTCATTCCGCCAGAAGTTCAAGGTCAGCCCATCAAAGAACTGTTTAAAAACCCGGCCGATTTCTCCCTTGATGCGTGGCTGGCCAAAGTGAAACCCTATTTAGTCAACGAGAGCTCTTGACACCTTCCACCACCCTTGCAGCGGGGGATTCTTCCAGATCCAGAAACATTCCGCGTCTAGTGTCGCCCCGGTCGGTGTGCGCTTCTTTGGCCGCTAATATCTAATCTTCCGCCAGAAGATATTACTTGTCCGGCAGCCGGTGAATTTAGCGCACTGATGTTGCAAAATCTCAACAGATTTTTTAACTTTAGCCGGTGTGGCGTCTTATCCTCGGCAGGAAGATCCAAGCCTTACGGAGCAGCAGATAAAAAACTGGCCGATTTTATCAAACGCAATAATCTATAAAGTAAGTTTGAAGAAAACATCTTCTACCTGACTCACCAAATGCGGTCTCCTCCCGCGCCATCTCCATAACAGTATCCATTTCTCCCGGAATGAATACATAATTCAGCTGCTATCCAAATTTACAAGTAGTCAGTGTTATTGCGTGCTATTAGGCGCCTGCCCTGTTTTCAGGTATAAACAGCTGAATTAACATCCCTGTCTGTCATATAGTTCACTCGCACCCGCCATACGATCAAACGAAGTTTTAAAAAAGTACTAAAAAAATTGCATCGGCAATACTGTCATAAGCTTCCAAGTATTACAGAGCCAGTTGTCAGCGCATGTACAAAAATCACCAGGCAATTTATTCAAATGATTCCGAAGTACTCAAATATCAAACTGAAACAGACTTGCCCCCAATGCAAGATAATGCCATTCGGCTGATAGGGGATAAAATGCAGTTAAGTTAAAAAATAATTATCTGATTTTATTGATTTTTTATTCCAGGTCCAGGAACTCCACTTAAAAATAAAGCGATGATAATGCAGTAAATCAAAAAAAATTTGATACAGTACGGAGGTATGGATATCGTCAAAATGAGGTTGGAAGTATCCGGATTTTTTGATACAATTTGTATTGTATAAAATTTATTATATAGCTAAAGGCCTGATTCATGACCCTGGTGTAAAGCGCACCTCATGACAGTTTGCGAAAGCATCAGATCTGGAAGGAATAAATCAAACAAAAATTTTTAGCACCCAAAAACATGGATAGTACAATCTTTATAGACTTTTTTGTTATAATAAACCTTATCCTCCCATAATTTACCGCTAGGATCAAAAATTATGAGCCAGCCTTCTTCTTCTCCAGCCCGGTCCAAGTACCCAGCTAACTGCGCCAAACTATCACCACGGTACAAAACTCTGAAAAAATTTTTGCAGTTTAAAAATGGCTACTATTTATGATTTTGGTTATGCTAAAAGGTATTAGATTAAGTCCTGCAATAACCACAGGTTATAGCATTCTCAGAGTTTCGTGCCGTGGTAGTATATCCTCAAGCGTTGAGTTTTCATGAAGCTTGACCTCAATAAGATACTCACGGCCCTGACAAACGGCCACTAAATCAACCAAGCCCCGTCCCTCGGCTCGGCATATTCTCTATGAACTACAACCCCGCTATTAACAGCTTTTTGAAAGTAAGAGAGCAGCATAAAGGCGAAGGTGGCTTCATCAAACTTGAGAGCTGCTAAATTTTTAAAATGCTTTGGAAATGATTCTGAATTT
Source organism: Deltaproteobacteria bacterium (assembly GCA_031264185.1). Lineage (GTDB taxonomy): Bacteria > Desulfobacterota > Desulfarculia > Adiutricales > Adiutricaceae > JAIROO01. The sequence continues at coordinate 2,006 of JAISEL010000113.1, read as the reverse complement.
CTCCTGTAAAATTCCTGAAAAGAAATAAGAAGATCGTTAACAAAAAGGATTTTCCCATCAGCCCACTGCTTTTTAGCGATGTTATCATTTAAAGCATACTGTATTTTATCCATGACGACTCTGGACTCTGGACATGACTTCTTTATAAATTTGATTAGCTGGCCTCAATGATTGATTATCGTTTTTAACAACTAGACCCGAATCAACACAGTATTTCCGGTCATCATCGTTTAAAGGAACTGCGCTTTTAGTTCCGGCAAACACGGCGTCCATCATTTTTATAAACCGTGGTTCAGTGAGTTTTTCCGAAAGAGAGTCAATATGGGTGTCCCTGCGCTTAATCAGGACTTCCGCAGCCTTATCAATTTGCGGTCCAGTGATAGGAATCGCGTAAGTCTTTTTTCAAATCATTAACGGTTACTTCGTAAGCTAAAGCATTGACCAGCCAAGGCTGGCCCTCAGACTGATACCAGGCTCGATCAACAGCTGTCTGGTCAAATACTTGGCCCGATTCTTCAGTGTTCTGCCGGGAAAGAGCCTCTATTTCCTTGACCGTAAAATTTTTTAGGGTTAAAGAGCCTTTTTTTATGTTAAATTAACTGGCTAAACTACGGGACTCTTCATCAGATCGAACTCGGAATAAATAATCCCTTATGTCACGCATTCCCACCAAAATGATGGATTGAGGAAATTTGTTTTCAGGTGCATATGGACGGGAATTATAAGCCATGCGGATCTGCCGCAAAAAAATGATACGAGGAGCCTCAAATGAAAGACAATCAGCCTCATCGGAAAACACCACTAATTCTTTATCAAGATCCAAACACAAGGTATTTAACAATATTTGGACCATTGAGCTTTCATCATTCATACCAGGCAAATTATCGTATTTATAAGCTTTTTCATTAAGAATAATCAGTTTAGATGACTTTAATGCAATATTTAATGATGAGACAAGTCTTTTCATATATTTATGATCATCATGAATGCTATCCAACAATTCAAGGGAACAATATAATGCATAATAGTCACCTTTTGAATTTATTTCATTAGTTAATAAATTTAAAAATGTAGTTTTTCCTGATTAACGAGGCGAGTGGATGACAAAACAATAATTGTCGTCTATCAAGGCCATTACTTCAGACAGGCGCTCCAGAGGCGGCAAAAAATAATGCTTACCAGGCCAGCAGGGTCCGGCAGTATTAAAAGATTTTATTGTCATAATAACCTTTTAGATGTAATTAGTGACAGCAGACTATGCTAAGGAAAACCAAAGTTAAATTTATAATTGATGACTGCAAAAAATTGGAACTCATTGGCTTTTTTCAAAGAATTTGTATCGGAGGCGCTTCACCTTAATTTCCCAAAACAACGAACATTTACTATTTTTAACTTTAGTCATTTTCCTTTTTAAAGTCAATTAGTCAATTAATATCATCTCAGTCTTCATGAGGGCAAACATTCCTTGCTAAAAACAGAAAGGTTTTTCCGGACAATGCCCCTTACCGGAGCAAGTTCCGGAAAAACCTCAGTTGCCGGCAACAGCCTGATTTTAGCCGGCTTCCCTCTCCAAACCTGCCTTTAAAGGCAGGCCGTTTTGGCCTGCTTTTTTTAACAGTGCACTCAGTTCAAATTCACTTCAAACTGACCGTCCCGTCTTGAATAGGGAAATTAGTCGTCATGCCCGCAATGGGGGTGGCTAAAGTTATGTCCACATTCCCGCCGGTGACCAGACTGCCCACGTTCGGGTCTGAACTGTCAAAAGTACCGGTCAAAACGGCCGCAGTTGGCACGCTGGTATATGAGTTTAAATTTTCGTCCTCATAATAAACCGAAATATCAGCGGCGGGGTTGATCAGACTTAATGAAAATGAACCTCCGGACAAAGTGCCGGATACTGGACCTGGGCTTCTGATATAATGCATGGTGCGTGTATTATTGGGAGAGTCAGGCATATAATAATTAATATAAACAAATGGAGAATAAAAATTGCCGCTGTTCAAGTC
>JAISEL010000114.1 GCA_031264185.1 Deltaproteobacteria bacterium | reverse complement strand
TCTCTTATCCTTTCAAATAATCGGTGGTCTCAATTTTGGAACCATTATATGACACGCGGAGGTATCTGAATATTATGCAAAACGATTTGATTCTTACATTATTTTAATGACACACCCGTTGGGCAATCGAGCCTGTTATGTTGATGTGATGGCTGAAAACGACGCTAACGGATTATCTTTTCTAGAGGTTCAGCTTTATTTCGATCCGGCCATACTTCAACGGAACTTGCTGATGGCTTCTTATTTGATTAGAGGCACGGCGAATGCGGGGACAAAGACGGAAGAAATGGCGAAGGAAATGCCTCGCATATTGGCCATCAACATTTTCGGTAATGCTTATAACTGTCGGAAGAAAAACAAGGAATTGAGCCAGCCTATCCGTTTTTTCTACGAAAAAGAACCACGTGAAGTGGCATTAAACCAGTTCACGGTGATCAATGTCCAGTTACCTTATCTCCCTTCAGCCAGGAAAGACTTTACTAATCACCTGTATTGCTGGTGTTTTTTGTTGTTTCATATGCATTTCAATAAAAAAATGCCTCTGGAGGTATACGCGATGGAACCAAAGATAAAAGAATTTGTCAATCGTGACCCCGGAGCTGAACAGTTTGTCGACCGTTATGGCCAGGTCGCTGCCAGCCCGGAGGCTCGCAAGGCATATCACGACTGGATGATAGCTGAATTTCGCGAACGAAGCCTGCTGCTGGGAGCAGAAAAAATAGGCATCGAAAAAGGCATCGAAATAGGCATCGAAATAGGCATCGAGCAAGCCCAGATAAAAATGGTGAAGAATGCTCTTGCCAGGCAAATGCCGATTGAACAGATTGAACTCATTACTGGTCTGACCAGAACGGAGATAGAAGAACTACAGCGGCGGTGAAACTATCCAAAAGCCATACCAAAATAATGCCCAGGAACAGTGACCTCGGATACTTCCAGCCGGGCTTGAGACCGCCTGTAAGCCAGGCCTGAGTTTCTGGCCCCCAGCCAGCTTAAGTCTACGCCAGGATTTCAGTCCGCAGAGGGCTTATAATTTCGGCAATAAAAACCGGGCAATAAAAAATATCCCTTTGTTTTCAGAAGACTATTTTCCTTCCGCCGATACTTTGCTGCCAGGACACATCCCGGCCAACGAAGCTGTAATACGGCCAACACTGGGTATGCTTTAGAGCCTCAAGCTGCGGCTGGAATTCACACACCCCTTGGATTAGACGTTCGTCAAGCCATCTATTTTTTTTGAGAGGCATCCGAGATGGAACCAAAGATAAAAAAAATTGTTGATCGTGACCAAGGAGCTGAACAGTTTGTCGGCCGTTATCACCAGGTCGCTGCCAGCCCGGAGGCCCGCAAGGCTTATCACGACTGGATGATAGCTGAATTTCGCGAACGAAGCCTGTTGCTGGGAGCTGAAAAAACAGGCTTCAAAATAGGCATTGAGCAAGCACAGATAAAAATGGTGAAGAATGCTGCTGCCAGACAAATGCCGGTTGAACAGATTGAACTCATTGCTGGTCTGACCAGAACGGAGATATAAGAACTACAGCGGCGGTGAAACTATCCAAAAGCCATACCAAAATAATGCCCAGGAACAGTGACCTCGGGTACTTCCTGCCGGGTTCGAGACCGCCTGCAGGCCAGGCTTGAACTTTCGGCCCCAAACCAGCTTAAGTCCACGCCAGGATTTCAGTCCGCAGAAGGCTTAAAAGACGGGAATAAAAACCAGGCAATAAACATTTCCCCTGGTTTTCCGAAAACTATTTTCCTTCCGCCGTAACTTTGTTGCCAGTACACATCCAGGCCCGCGAAGCTGTAATACGGTCAACACCGGGCATGCTTCAGTACCTCAAGATGCTGCTGGAATTCACACAACCCTTGAATTAGACGTTCGTCAAGCCCTATTTTTTGAGTGGCTTTACATGCCTTAAGATTTCGAGAGCTAACAGCTTTTGATATGGGTAATATCGCCGCTCAAGGCCTTCATAATCAAATTCTGGCCTGCCTTCAGCTGAAAGCCGGATGGTCCCCGTTGCCTCTGGTTTATCTCTATGAATGAGAACCTCAACAATCAGTCCGGCCAAATACCCATGCAGGTCATTGACGACATGACCAAATTGAACGCCGTGCCGTTAAGAGTCTTGTTCTGCCTGTTTTTCCATAGCTGAATTCACAGACTGGTTTCTGCCTGTACAGAAATATTTCCCGAAGTTCGACCCATTCAGAAGCGGGAACGAAACTGGCCTCAGAAGACCTGACTTCCCAAGCGCGGCTAATTTCTGCTAGCCGCTGCGTCTTTTTTGCGCCAGGGGACGTTTTCTATGTGACAGGCGCTGACCGCCTAACAGCAGAGACCAAGCTTGACTAAGTGGGCGCGGGGATTCCTTCAATAAATTTCGGCACCCTCCGTAATGAATGCCTCAGACTTACGGTCAAAAGCCCATTGGCCCACTGCCTAAAAATCGTCATAAAAAGCACCAAATTCAGCAAAATTCACGGCCCTTTAAACTGCTTATTTTTGTCGGTCTCAATTTAGCAGCCTGTGATTTTCCTCCTACGGACATCAGGACCGATAATATTGCCGCAGACAGCCGGCAGTTCCATCTTTGACCCCATAAAAAGTGGTCAGTCAAAATAGAGAAGGTCGCTGCCATACTGCGGCCTACAGTCCAGCAATGACAACTGTGTCATTTTTCCGTCAACTCTCTCCTGAAGGAGCCGGCTTTCCGAGATGCGGCCATAGCAGCCTGGCAAGCTCCAATACCGGGCCGAAGCCGCGAAAAATCAAAGCAATTATTCTCACTCCAGCTGCCATTACAGGACTTTCCTGGACTGACGTGTAATACGCTGCTCACCGATCGATTTTATAATGGCAGTACCCACCAAAAACACTAAACCCGGCCCTAACTACAAGCCTTCAGCGAACAAAAAATTTAGTGACTTCAAAACCAGGTTTGTGCTATATAAGGAACTTAATCCAGCTTACCTGGGGCAAATTCTGGGGATTTTACCCGGCCGACTCCCGGAAGGCCCTTTATACATTTATCGCACCTTTTGATCTGAGGCCACAGCCAGATCAGATGAACCCACCCCTATGCGGGATGGAGGGAAAAACCCATGGCCGATATTTTGGCTCCCATGAGCGGCAATATCTGGAAGATTCTGGTCAAGCCGGGCGATCCGGTCACCGAAGATGATGAACTAATCATCATGGAAGCTATGAAAATGGAAATTCCGGTAACAGCGCCTCAGACCGGGACAGTTAAATCTATTCTGGTCAAAGAAGGCGAGCCGGTGGAAGCGGAATCAGTCCTTCTGACCATCACCTGAGCAAAATTGCCCTTAACCTGCCCTCGGGCCGGATATCTTCTCGGCTCTTTTCGGGTAAACTGGTCAACACAGTAAGGTATAATTCATCAATGATAGTAGATGTTCATATCCATCTCAGCCCCCCGGATTTGGTGGCTGACCGCTCGCCCTACCTGAAAGGGGAAAAAGGTCTGGCCGTGCTCTACAGTGATCCGGCGTCTCCTCTGGCTACGACCGATAAATTACTTTCTGATATGGACTCAGCCGGGGTCGATAAAGCTCTGGTCATGGGTTTTCCCTGGACTTTGGAAGACAACGCCCGCCGCCACAATGACTGGCTTTTAGCCGAGTGCCAAAAATACCCGGAACGTCTTTATCCTTTAGCCGCCTTTGATCCCCGGGCTCTTTGGGCCTATAAACACGCCGAACAGTTTTTAAACTCCGGCGGCTTCGGTCTGGGGGAGCTTTGTGTCTATGACGAAGGCTTAAACCCGGCTATCCTGGACAGTTTAGAGGCATTAGGGGCTCTATGTAAAACCAGAAATTTACCTATGCTGGTCCATGTCAATGAACCCATCGGACATCAGTATCCCGGTAAAGCTCCTATGGAAATAAGCCAGATCTACAGTCTGGTCAAACGCTGCCATGGAGTTAAGCTCATCCTGGCTCACTTCGGCGGCGGTCTGCCATTTTTGGCCGCCCTTCGCAAAGAGGTCAAGGAAAATCTGGCCACGACTTATTTCGATACCGCAGCCATGCCTTTTCTGTTTCAGCCCCAAACTCTGGCTTTAGCCTATAAAATCTTAGGGCCTAAATTCTGTTTAGGGACCGATTACCCTTTGCTTAAGACCGCTCGTTATCAAAAATACTTTACCGATGCAGGTTTATCGCCAGAGGAAACTGAAGCTGTCTCAGGCGGAACCGCCGCCCGATTTCTGGAGCTGTAACGTATTCTGGAGCTGTAATTATGGAAGACTGGCTGAGTTTAACATTAATAACCCCGCCCGCCGCCGGGGAGGCGGCCGGAGCTGTCTTATTTGAGGCCGGTGCTTACGGCATCTGGGAAGATCTGCCGGATTCGGAGGGCCGCCTGGTTTTTCGGGCCGGTTTTCCTGTGGGTCACGAATCCAGGCTCATGTCTGAAATTCCGGCCGCCTTAGTCCGTTTAGCCGAAACTCTGGAACTGCCCTTAACTTCCATGGCTCTTTCTTTGGAACTTAAACCGGGAGAAGATTTCAGCGAAACCTGGAAAAAGGACTTAAAGCCGTTTCCGGTAGGTCCTAAACTCTGGATTGTACCCAGCTGGTGGACTGAGCCATTAAAACCAGGTCCTAAGACCAAAATCCTCCGTCTAGATCCGGGCCCGGCTTTCGGCAGCGGTCTTCATCCCTCGACTTTTTTATGCCTGACTTTGATTTATTCCTTGGCCGAAGACAACCGGAGCCCGGCTAGGATTTTAGATCTCGGGGCCGGCAGCGGTATTTTAGCCATAGCTGCGGCTCTACTTTTTCCCCAAGCCGAAATTACCGGTCTGGATTCAGACCGCAATACGCTCAAAGTGGCCCAAAACAATCTAAAAGCCAATCAGCTTCAGGGCCGGGCCTCTTTTGCCGGAGAGCCTTTAAGCGGTCAGGAACCGGGCTTTAATCTCATCGCCGCCAATCTGACTTTAAACACCTTGACCGAACTGTCCGGAGAAATAAAAAGTAAATTGGCCCAGGACGGCTTACTGATTGTCTCGGGCCTTCTGACCGAGCAGGTTCCGGCCATGGAAGAGACATTTAAAAACTTAAACCTGGGTGTTTACAGCCACTTAGGTCAGGATGAGTGGTCGGCTCTTTTAATAGGTCCGGACGGTCCGGGTAGCCAGAGGGAGGAAGTTCCCCGTCCGGAGAGTCCGGCTTGAAAGAACGCCTCCTGACCTGGCCTCCTGATATTACCCCTGTCCCTGGAGAAACAGTCAATCTTGAACCGGATCAGGCCCGGCACGGTCTTCTGAGTCTTCGCCTGGGAGTGGGCCAAAAATTAACTTTAACCGGTCACTTGGGTCTGGCGCCGGCAGAGGTAACCGAAGCTGACCGGAAAAGCCTGATTTTAAAAGTCCGCTTACTCGGTCCATTTGAAAGCTCATCGGACCCCGGTCCCATCCTGGTCCTTCCTTTGATAAGACCGAGCCGATTCGACTGGGCAGTGGAGAAGGCGGCGGAACTGGGGGCCTCGGAACTATGGCCCTTAATTACGGCCCGAACCAGGATCTCCGAACCTACAGTGGGCGAATCAAAAAAAGCCCGCTGGCGGAGACTGGCCCAGGAAGCCAGAAAACAGTGTGCCCGCCCAACGCCTTTAATCATAAATGACATCCTTTCGTGGTCAAACTTTACTGCTGCCCTGCGGACGTATAAAGGTCCCAAGCTTTTGCCGACTCTGTACGGTCAATCCTGGCCTGCTTTGGAAGAACCTCCCTTAATTTTAATAGGTCCTGAAGGCGGCTTTACTGACTCGGAGATATCCGAGCTTAATAATCTGGAGTTTTGGCCCCTGTGTCTGGGACCGGCAATCCTCCGCACCGAAACTGCAGCTCTGGCCGCTTTATCCCAGTGGCAGACCATAAGCAGCCAGTACCATCCAAATAATAAATAAAAAAGTGAATTTTAATTCTTGACTCATAGCCGGAAGGGCCTTATTTTTAATTTAGAGCTTCGGGGTTTTACTTTTTCATTTTTTTCAGGAGCCGCCCGTCAATCATCTCCAGCCAAGCCGGGGGCAGTAAGTGCAAAGGAGCGGCAGACCAGAGAAAGCGGCAACCAACCCGCCAATTTTTCCTCAGGCTTAAAACCTGCGGCCGGGAACTTCAAAAATCTCCGCCCTCCAGGAATCTGGGACTCAAAATAAGCCAAGGATAAACCCAAAACAGGCCGCAACCCCGCGCCGGCCCAAAACATGCCCGAAGAAGCGGGTCCGAATGGCCTGCCATTCAACCTGCTGATGTTATTTTTAAAAGATTCGTATTACAGGTACGGATATTTCTGTTCTAATTTAAACTAAACTTAAGGAGGCGGCGTTTCCTCCCTGGCTTTTTGGCAGGGTTTCTGCGCCGAAGATTGGATGATATCTATAACACCTTTGGCCCAGGAAAAATTATCAGCTTTTCTGGCTGAAAACCAGACCAAACCCCAGGTCCGGGTCTTTTTGCCACTGGCTGGGTGCGGCGGGGACAACCAACTGTCGCTGACGGTTGACGAACCCAACGAAAACGATTTTTCCGTTAAATCCGGCGAGCTGACGTTGTCCATTGACAAGAAGCTTCAGGAGATGACCGGTTCGGTTACCATTGATTTCAAAGATGACGGATTTGATTCCGGTTTTGTGGTTGACCCTGAAAAAATCCTCCCGCCTTCGGAATCCGACGGTTGCGGCGGCTGCTGCGACTGCTGCTGAAAATTATGGCCGACACTCCAATTAATGAAGTCTTCTGTCCGATTCAGTGGTCAGATCTGATTCAACTTAAACCGGAACAGGTGGTTTCTCTTTCTGGGGCCCAAAAGTCACCTGAAGGATATGTCCTTAAGTTCCTGGGCTGTGACTATAACGTAAATCCGGCCACCAAAACGATTGTCGGCCCTCCAGAACACCGGCCGGTGACTTTTGTCAAAACTTTGGTGATCTTGACTTACCTCATCAAATCGGCTGTAGGTCCTGCTCCTGGACTTTTCGGCCAACAGGTCGGCGCCTTTGAGGTCCCGGGCGGCCATTTTTTCTTCACCGGACCTCACGCTCTACCGGAAGCCAAACTTGTCGCAGCTTTTGGGGATAATCCTCAGGCATTAACCCAAAGAGCTTTAGCTTTAGGCGCGGTAACCGATCCTCCGGCGGCTTTCCGGTACCGGGTGTTGCCTAATATTGAGATCGGCTGTTTTCTAAACCCGGCCGACGAAGAGTTTCCGGCCCAAATCCATTGGACCTTTGACCGTAACGCCCACTATTATATGCCATTGGATACTCTCTGGGGGCTTATAAACGTAGTGGCCGCCGAACTTGCTCCTTAGCTCAGTTTTAGCAGTCACCGGGGCCAAAGGGTTTTTGCCGGATGACTCGGCTGAAAAAACTGCCGTCATTCTAAAATCATATTCCCTGGCTTAGGATTTTGAATCATCTAAGTTGTTGATTTTACTAGATTTTTACCGACAGACTGTTTAACTAAATGTTCAATAAATTCAAGAGTTTAACTCTATAACCCGGCAGGCTTCTAGAACAGCCAGTTCAGCGGACTTTTAATTTATTTCGGTTCTGCCTCCTGTGATTACTCGGTTGAAGTTCCGACTGACTATCCCGAAGCCGCATTTAAGGCTTCCTTCTCTTTCCGCTTTTTCTTCTGCTCCGACTTATGAAGTCTTTTTTCCTCAATATTCATCAGCCACTCTTTGATCGGGGTTTTCCATTGCTCACTTTTATTGGGGATGTTTTTAATCGGACTTATAAGGGATTTAAACCCAGACATTTGGCCCGGGCAGTATCCTCGTTATTTAAACGGCATTTTTTCTTAGCTTCGGCCCAGTGGCCGTCTTTTTTTGTTGTCCGTTTGATGTACTTTTATTGTGAATTATATCGAATTATTCTAAGGCCTTTTAGGCTATGACCTACTGCCACCGTAAAGCCATTAACCGGACAGTTTAAACTGGTTCAATTATCAGCGGCTCACAGCAGAGACGCCTTATGGTATATCAAATAAGGCCAATTTATTGGAAAAATATTCTGGCACTTCATTGAGCCGTTCCCTGGTTGTTAATCTTGGGTAGGGTTTTTAGCATATATAGTACTCCGTCCCGCCCCGATTTTGACAATATAACCGGTCTTAACCAGAGAACCGAAGGTTCTCTCCACAGTCACTTTACTGATGTCTGGAACAACTGCCATTATTTCAGCTTTGGAGAACTGGCCAATTTTCTGGTCAATGGCCTCTTTGATCCGTTCGGGCTTTGACTGCCATGGTTTTAAGAAATAATCCAGTGATCTTTCAAAATCTCTGTAAGCCATCTGAAGCACGGACAAAAAGAAACGGACAAAAGGCTTATAGTCACCGGTATTTTCATGCCAGCCCCCGGAACTGTCCTCTAAGGCTTCGTAATAGAGGTCCTTAGTTTTTTCGGTCAGCTTTTCCAAGCTGATATACTTACCCACCACATACCCGGCCCGGTATAAAAGAAGCAGGGTCAGTAAACGGCTAATCCGTCCGTTACCATCCCGGAAGGGATGAATACACAGAAAGTCCAAAACGAACATGGGAATCAAAAGAAGGGTGTCGTACTTATTTTCTTCCATCGCTTCGCTAAATGACGTAAAAAGCCTGATCATAGCCTCGCCCGTCTCAAAAGCCGGGACAGGAATGAAACGCACCTGCTGCCCGCCGTCCCGCCCTATTTGGGCAATTATGTTATCCGATACTTTGAACTGTCCGGCGTTTAGAGTTTTCAGACGGGAATACAGCTGACTGTGCAACTGTTTAACGGTCTCCGTCCGGGGTGTTATGTAAGCGTAGCCCTCGTGAATTGAGGCCAAAACATCACAATAGCCCATGATTTCCGCCTCTGACCGGTTACGCGGAGCGGACTTGTCTTTGACCAGCTCCATAAGTCTTTTATCGGTGGTGACTATGCCCTCTATGCGGTTGGAGGCCCCGGTACTTTGAATCATAGCCATTTCCAAAAGCGTGGTCAGGACATCCGGGTGGCGGTCAATAAAAAGATCCTGTTTGCCCTTGTGTTCGTGAATCCCGGTCAGCATCAGCACTATATCCGGAGTCAGGAGTTCCTTGGGGGCATCTTTATAGTCAAAAAGTCTCATAGGGAAATCTCCGTCATTAGCTTACTTTATATATATATCATTATAGCCTAATTTTCAACTAGAGAAAAGGCCTTAAATGCCTATTATTTTTCTATGTCAATAATCGTTTCCCTATATCTTCAGAAGACTTTAAGGCCGAAAATTTAACCTGGCTCCAGAATTAGTCAAATAAGCTACAGGATCGCTATTACCATTTTTAGCGGTTATAAAACATAAATCATCTATATATAGTATAAATTAGCCTTAACAGACTTATGGCCTTCAAGAAGTAACAGCTTATTATCTCCGTCATTTTCTTTTTATATCAATCATATAACTATATTTTACGTAGTAAAAAAATATATTTTTTTACACTGTTTTCCTGTCATCCAACTTACTCTCGCCCTTAAGGGCTTTTCACCGAAAACATCTACTGGCCTTTCAAGTCACTGCCCCAGTTTTTGGGCCCATAACCTTCCGTTGGCCGGAAATGACAGCCGCCACCTTCAAACTTTCGCCGGAATTGGAAGTCTTAAATTTATGGTTTTCGAAAAAATAAGCTTGACAGATTCCCTCAGCAGAGGCTAAAATTCAGCTCATGGGTGGTGTGAAGACTATAAGCCTCTGACAATCAAAGATAAATTTTTCAAATTAACTGTATTTAAGTAGCCTTTAGCTTCAAAAATATTATTATAATTTTTTCTGCTGATCAGACAAACTGAAAGCTTTAGACACTGCAGGTGTTTTCAGCTTTTTTTTCTGACAGATTTTTTGGGCGTTTTTTTGGCTGTATCAAGTTGACCAGCCAAAAGAGGTAAAATTTACTATTCGACTTTGATCCACCCGGCTGATCATCATCATGAAGGCCAAAGACAGTTTTACTGTCTTTGGCCTTATTTTTTGGCCATTACCTAAAGCCAAGGCTTTGGCCTAAATAGGGTCTTATGCTGCCCCCTTTTCCTTCGGCCCTTAAATATCCGATCCGATGTCAAAGGCTAATCTTTATGCTCGGGCCCAATAGGATTCAGCCTGAGAGGACTGGATGATTCAAAATATTTCGGTCTTCTTCCTGTTTAAATCTCTTGTTAGTTTTTGGCTCAGGAAGATATTTTACCCCCCGGCGCCAGCCCCAGTCTTGGCTCTTTTGACCTCCAACCGCCAAGTCGCTTACTGCCGGCCGTAAATTTCCCCAGGCCCTTTCCTGCCACGAGCCTAATTTCATATTTATTCACCCCAGCCAAAAGTAAAACCTTACCTAAATTAAGGAGTCAATTTTGGATTTCCCTGAACAGCATCCCTGCTTCAGTCAAAAATGCCCCACCTCTTACGGTCGCATTCATCTGCCGGTAGCTCCGAACTGCAATATCTTCTGCCGGTTCTGCTGCCGGGGAGTGACTGAATCTAACCAACAGCCCGGTCAGACCGCCCGGCTTCTTAATCCCCAGGAAGCATTGGACATCATGGACTTGGCCCTGATTTTATGTCCGGAGATAAAAGTGGCCGGAGTGGCCGGACCGGGCGATCCCCTGGCCGGTCCCGAGGCTCTGGATACACTTCTGCTGATTAAAGAAAAATACCCCCGGATAATAGCCTGTTTAAGCACCAACGGCCTGGCTTTAGCCACATCCATGGAAAGGCTTCTGATTGCCGGGGTCAAGACTTTGACAGTAACGGTTAACGCAGTCAACCCGGCCGTTTTGGAGAACATTAACCGGGGGGTTTTGGTTGACGGGCAATTTGTAGACGGCCTGTTCGGAGCGGAAATACTGATTGCCGCTCAGGAGGAAGGCGTCCGTCTGGCCTGCCAAAATCATCTCATCATTAAAATTAATACGGTTCTGGTGCCCGGAGTCAATGACGGCCATGTGGCCCAGATTGCCGAAACAACCAAAAAGTGGGGCGCAGAACTTATTAACATTATTCCGCTCATTCCCTCCGGGGAGCTTATCAATTATCAGGCTCCCACTAAAGAAGAGCAAGCCGCCGCAGTCCTGGCGGCCGAGAAACATCTGACGGTTAAGCGTAACTGCCGGCACTGCCGGGCCGATGCCTGCGGCATACCCGGCGGGCCGGATTATTCCAAAGCAATTTACGGAAACCTTAATCTTGCGGAGACATTTTCCCATGGCTGAGACCACTGCTCAAAACTTAAAAACCTGTACACCCCGGAACCCTTACCGCCCGGACAGACTGGCCGTGGCCTCTGAGACCGGCCAAAATATTGACGCCTGCTTCGGAAAAACGGAACATTTTCGGATCTATGAGCTGAAATCGGACGGAAAAAATCCGGTTTACGAACTTTTGGAAATACGGCCGGGGCCCAAACCCTGCCGGCAACAAAGACACGACCAGACTGTTTTGGAAGAATCGGCTGAACTCCTTAAAGACTGCAGTCTCGTTTTAGCCGGTCGCCTAGGGCCAGGAGCCTTAAAAGCTCTTGCTGACCGGGGCATCATAGGTTTGACCGTCCATTGGCCAATTGATGAGGCTTTGGAACGTCTGGCCAAAAGATGAAAAGTCCTCTGGAAAACTATGGACCTTTTTAGAGCTTTCTTTTGAGCTTTACTTTAAAAAGCCGTCTGGCATTAAGCCATGAAAATACTTTTCTTCTTCAGCAGGAAATACGGCTTATCGACCGTTATTTTGGTTTTTTGGGAGATTTCCGGCCGGGCACATCGGGCAGGCCGAAGTGCTGTGCCCGGACTGTCCGGCTCGGTCAAAGCCGTTTGGAAGAAATGGACTTCTGTCAGTCTGGGCACCCATTTTCTTATCTCTTTTGACCGGATCATATCGGGACCTTTAATTGGCCCTGTTTTTGGCCGTGCCTTTGGCTTATGTTCTGGCCAGAGTCCTGCCTGGTTCAGGCAGACGGGCCGACAGTTTACTTCTGGTCTTCTGGTTCATAAACCCCTACTGTCTCTTTCCCGTCTTCGTCATCTTCTTTGGCTTAGGCGAAACTCCCAAATAGCTGTCTTAGCCTGTGTCTCATTGTGGCCGATATTTTTCAGTTCACCAAACGCTTTTAAAAATATCGCCACCCAGTTCATTAAAACGGCCCAGTATATGAACTTAAACAGGGATACCGTCTTCTTTCCGCCTCACTTTACCGTCCGGTCTGCCTCAGATCTTTACGGTCTGCGACCCGAGGCAGAAATGTCCTTTTTTATTTTAACCGCCGCCGAGATGACCGGAGACTCCGCCTGGCTAAACTGGCTAATCCATAACACCGGAGACTCTAAATCGCCAGTCTGTACGGAACAGTGTTGTGTGCCGTTGTGCTTGGGGTCTTCTTAACAGCTTTATAGTCGTTGTTTTAGACAAGGATTTTGTTAAAGATAATCATGCCTTAGCCTCTGCCTTGACCAGAGCCTTAACGAGGTGCCCGGTGGACTGGGGAAAACAAGGAAGGAAAAAGCGGCCTATTAGCTGCCGAAAATGGCCTGACCGATGATCTGGACAGTTTCATGTGGATGCCTGCATCAGTCAGGCCAAAATCCACTTAAAGACCTGTATCAAAGAAGGGATCTTAAGGGGCAGTCTTCAGACTGACTCAGATGAGGAGGCTTTTTTGAAGAAATTTTCGTCCAAGTCCTGCCCGATTTTAGTTAGACCCAAGTTGGACACTGAGGTTTAGTAACTATCAGTAATTATTACATATTTTGATCGTTCAAAAAATGTAGTGAAACTCGGCTTGTCCTGCCGAAATGATGGCATCAGCTCAGTCCGT
>JAISEL010000095.1 GCA_031264185.1 Deltaproteobacteria bacterium | reverse complement strand
ACCGAGATCCGGTCCCGGTCCTCCAGCTGGCGGCCGTCCGGCCGGAGAGTAAAATCGCCCATGACCAGAGTCTTGTTGGGGAGCTCAATTTCAGCCTGGGCTCCGTCAGTCGCGGATTTGTAGACAATGTTGACCCGTTCCTTGGGGGCCACTGAAGGAGTGTCAGCCATAACTTCTCCTAGTTTTCAGGGTTCGGACTGAAGAAGGTCCGCCCAAAAGATCCGCGAACCAGGGGTCATAAATTCCCAAACAGAGGCGGATTAAAAAATTAATACAGCTCAGACCGGAAAGCAGGTCAAAAAGCCGGCGAACGGAGGTCGGTTAAGTTCAGCAGGTCCGGGTTTTTGCCGGGTAACCGACCGCAAACAGTAATCCGGTCATAATTTAAGGTTAAGCTGGTTTCAAATAAGGGACAGAAGTTCAGCAAAGAGTCTGTTTTTTCCAGGTCTTTTATATCCTGAGCTTGAAAAATTATTGCAGCCAGAGTGTGTGATGATCAGGGAGATTCTGTCAAAGTAATCTAACTCCAACTCTTGAAAATGGAGTAAACATTTCTTAGCTGGCTAATAAACATATTTTTTTATGTAAGTTGTTGAAAAAAAGGCCACAATCAATTATATTATATGAAACAAACATAAGAAAATTGTTACCCGAGATTGGAAAATTTTCCAGAAAGCTGGGGGAGTCAGAAAGACTGATTCTGAAAAATTCCGGTAACATTTCCGGTAACATTTAAGTTTATGACTTTACTACAAGTGTTCAGCTTTGTCAAGGACAAAAACGGCCTGTTTTTGTAAATTTTTTGTGTTTTTCTGGAGATTTGGGCGGCCGGCTACCTGACTGTTGACCGGGTTTTGGTTACAGGAGGGGGAAAGAAGTTCTGCCTGCGTTTCCCCAACCTTGAAATTAAAGCGGTCATGGCCCGTCTTTGGCTGTTCCTTGAAGAACCTCCTGACGGCCCGTTATGAATGAAATGAAAAAGCAGGCTCAAGCTATGCTGACAGCTTTAATTAAAGGCAGGCCCCGGAATTTCAGATGGCTCTTCAGAGCTTTCTCAGCAACGTTCCATGGGAAGATCAATTAAAGAACGAGGCCTGTTGCGAGACGCTTTTTCTGATGGCCATGGCTATGGCCGATCAGAACTGTGACTGTCAGAGGTCGGTCGGTTCAGGCAAGCTGGATGCCCATCTAAGGACCAGAGACGGAAACGATTATGTCATTGAGCTGAAATTTGTTAAGGCTGCGGTTAAGGTTAAAGGCAAAGACAGGGATCTGACTGTCGAACAAATCCAAAATAATATGGAAAAAGCCCTCGCCACGGTCATGGTCCAGATAGATAAAAATAAATACACCCTGAAATTTCAGGGCCAGGGTAATAAAATATATAAAACCGCTTTAGTCGTATCCGGTCATGTCGACATTCGGGTCGTCTTTGAGGAAGCGGTCAGCTGGACTTTGGTGAAAAAGCCCGGACAACCTCACTGTTCGGTCAAGAAAGTTTGAATTAAAAGCTATTAGGGGTATTCCCTTCAAATGTTAAATACCTGTAAATTAATAATTTAGACCGGCTTCCGGATTGTGAAAGGCAGAAGAATACGTGGCCTATTAAGTAAATGATTGCAAGTGGCTGTGGCTGCGAATGGTTTCATAGCTGTGGCTGGCTATGTTGACTGCGTTTGATTATTTGGCAAGTAAATAGCCGCAAATGCAGTTTTGTCGGTCACAATTGCTCTATTTTATGCCATACAAAATGATCTGAAAAATAGGCGGACTATATTTTAAGTTTGGAGCAGCTCCAAGACAAATTTTTTGGCAGTAAGCCTGTGATACTCTTTATCCGGGGGACCCATCCGGCAATTTATAACATTGGGTTTTTGCGATGGTATTCTGTCTGGGTTTATTTTTTGATTGGTTTGAAATACCGCTTATTTTTTTGTTTTATTATTGAAATACATTGTCTTTGGCCAAAATTAATACAATTATATATCTTTAATTTAGATTATAGACTACATATTTTCAAAATTTAACTTTGTATAGTTGTGAACTGAGAGATTTTTTATTTGTCTAGTTTGTTTTCTGGGGATATATTGGTGATTTAATTTGAACTATTCAGCAAGAATAGCTGAAAGTTCAAGAATAGCATAATATACATCGCCAAAGCTGATTTATTACTCCGGTGGATAGTTTTGACCATTATATACTTTCTACACCATAACACGATTGGCCGCAGGCTAGACAATTTTTATAATGTCGGAGATAGAATATAAATCATCCTTTCATGCTCCCAAACTTTATCTGTTCCCAAAGAAAGTTGCCTGAATCATCAGGGGAACTGCCTGATTATTATGGTTTTATTTTAAAGAATTTACGACATTGGCTTCAAATTTAACTGCATGTCCAGTGATATATTTTTGTTGCTGTTATGTAATTTTTTATAACAAATCGGATGTTTTATGAAATTTAGTTTAAGCCCTGCCCTAGTCTGATTTGCCTCGTACCCGCCATTGAGGTCCTTGGACCTGGCGTTTTGTCTGTTTGCTGACCCTTTTGGCCGGGCCGACATTCCTGGAATTTCAGGCCGATGTTCGGGGATGGTTTGAGCTTCCTCCATTCGGTTGCCGGCTTCTGTTCCAGCCTGATTCTGAATCTGAAAAGGCCAGGCTGGCTTTTTTCGGGAATACGTGAATATAGGTAAATTGCTAATTAGTCGTCCCTGAGAATCCTTTAAGTCATTGATTTCACTTCTAAAATTTGAAAAATCCTAGCCTAAAATCGACCGTGTATTGATTATAA
>JAISEL010000162.1 GCA_031264185.1 Deltaproteobacteria bacterium | reverse complement strand
AATTCTAAATTATCCTATCCCCGGGATGCCCGCCGACAGGGTTTAACCGGACGTCCCCGGGTCGGTTTTCGGATTGATCAAAACGGCCGGATATCAGGAAGCTCCGTTGTTTTGAAAGGCACCAGCGGACATGAGGCTTTGGACAGAAACGCTTTAGCCGCAGTGGCCCAGGTATCTTTGTCTCCGCCGCCGCCCGGACTGGTGGGTAAGGAAATCACCATCATTTTGGGCTACAATCGGCAAAGAGGTAGATCCTGATAGAAGTCTTTTTCAAAGAATATGGCTTTATGTTTAAATATTTTGGTGATTATGAAGAGGCTATAATAATGAATTAAGAATTTCAGGAATTAATAGTCGCAAATTAAACAGGCTAAAGTTGGGGGCTCAACAGCATCCAATCAGGACATAGACGCGATAACCGGCGGACTATGCTTTCGCAGGTTAAGAACAGCAACGGATACTCCTCAGTTCCGCCCTCTGGAAGCCTCGGCCGCCGAAAAGCTCTTGAAAATGGAAAAAATTCAGGGAGCTTCCAACTTAAAGATTAAATACCTCTTTGGTTTTTTCGTAAAGAAGGTCAAAGACTTCTGTTTGACTCAATTGGGATGAATCAATAACCACAGCTTCAGGAGCTCTTGTTAAAGGGGCGGTGGTCCTATTTTGATCTCTTTGATCTCTGGCCTTAAGTTCGGCTAAAACCTCGCAAAAAGGTACCTGAGCACTTTTAGCCTTTAATTCATCAAAACGGCGTTTGGCCCTTATTTCCGGGTCGGCATCCAGAAAAAATTTAAGTTTGGCACCAGGGAATACCACAGTGCCCATATCTCGTCCTTCGGTCACCAACTGGCCTCTTTCTCCCAACCGGCGCTGGGCCGAAAGAAGGGCTGTCCGGACAGCGGGCAGTGAAGAAATCCTGGAGGCAAGCTTGGTTACTTCAGGGGTTCTGATGGCCACACCTAAGTTGCGTCCAGCTAGATAAAGCCTCTGTTCATGGCCTTCCAATCTGAAGGAAAGATCCAGTTGGTCGGCTATTCGACCGGCCTCTTCATCAGAAGCTTCGGTCAGACCTCTTTCAATCAGAACCAGCGCCACAGTCCGATAAATAGCCCCGGTGTCCAGAAAAGCCCAGCCCAGTTTCCCTGCCAGAAGCTTGGCTAAAGTCGATTTACCGGCGCCCCCCGGACCATCAATGGTAACTATGTTCTGACTGGACAACAAAACCCCCCTGATTTTAGCTCAAAAAACAAGGCGATTGGTGGTATCTCAACCTGGAATAATCAATCAAGTCAGGGCGGTTGGGATTATTGGCAATATTAGCGGGAAAAGCTCAAAAAGGGAAAATAAATGAAAAAATTTAAACAGCAGTTTATTTGTTCTGGTAGCCTGTCGGACTTTAGGGTTTTAAATCCTCTAAGCTACTTATTTTACTAGATTTCTGCCGTGAATCAGACAAAACGTTGTATTTTCCGGTATTTATGACAACCAAATATATTGGGGTGCCGAGTCGTTGCCAATGACCTGGTTCATGGCCAAGGGGTGAGGCCCTGACCTCATGACAGTTTGCGAAGGCATCAATAAAAGTAAGTAATCTCGACTTATGGCTGGGATACAAGTCAAGGCAAAGGCTGAAAGAGCCTGAAAAAATCGGATATTTTAAAACTGGCAGGAGGCCTGGTCTAACCCAGTCCTCCTGCCGTGGAGGTTTATTATGCTCTGATTCAGATTAAGGAAAAATAAATGATTTGTCAAACAAATATGCGAGGTTACGGCCAGGTCTTCTCTGCCGGAAGTTGGCATTCATCTTAAGCCCAGTGCGAAATAAGACAGTTCAGCCTGCTCAGAGGTATAAGTTTGGGAGCTATTATGGGCTTCTGAGAAAAATGAGTCCTATTATTTTGGCTGAGAATTATGGGAGGTTGGAATTGGACCAATCCCTTGGCTTCCGCAGGGGATTTCGACATGGTTTTAAACTTATCAGGCTTCATGTCTATTTGGCAGATACTCACCTAAATTACTGGCATCAGACACTCTGGACCTTGAGTCTTTGACAAGGTTTGTTCGGCCGCCAGAACGTTTTAGGGCCGGTCTGGGTAGGCATTGCCCTTGTGTTTGCCTTGCGGCACTGAATTTGGCCAGAGACAGTCCGCTGCCTTTTTTTGGCGGTCCGCCTTCCTGGTATTTTTAGTCTGAATATTCGGTGGCGGTTAGTCTGGGTTTCCTCTTTGCGGCAAGTTTCGATTCTGACGGGGTTTTGAACATGGTCGGCTTTGGCCCCGGGATTGATTTGGTTTAGGCCGCGTATGGCTTGGAAGTTCCGTACGTAGAGTTCGACGGGGCGGTTATAGGCCTGGCAGACTGAGTCCGGTAACTTCAGGTCCAAGGCGGCCACGTTCTGGCAGTTCCGGCTACTCATGCTGGAAGATTTGACAGGAAATCCTGCCGGAAAATTGCGAACCTGTCATTTCACCCGGCAATCTTGCGGTTGAGCTTTTTGAGCGTTTTTCTGCTCAGAAATCCGCAGAGTTCCTTGGTACTCATTCCCTGGACCTTTTCCTCTAGTGCCTTGACAAATTAATTTTGACGTATTATACTCTGAATGATATTGTCCATGCCAGGAGGTATGTTGTGCGCCAAGCTGAACTTCAATTGACCGATGAAGATAGGGACAAACT
>JAISEL010000096.1 GCA_031264185.1 Deltaproteobacteria bacterium | reverse complement strand
TCGATATTGGTTGCCTTACCGGACTGGCTGATAGCCGCCTGGCCTTTAACCACCTGACCGTTTTGGGGAGCGGCTAAAGCTGCGGACGGAGATAAAGCCATGACAAAAGCCGCTATTAAAATAACGGCCTCTTTCCACTTCAGGTTCACAAGGCCCTTTATGATGGGCCGGAAAAAACAGATAAAAGGAGAAGAAGACATAAGTAAACCTTTTCCTTTAGCAAAGGTCAAAATCTGACCGAGGAGACAGCCTCGGTAGACTGTCCGAATTCGTTTGAGATGATATATATGGAAACTGCCGCAGCCGACTGCAGGAGGCAAGTTCCGGCCACTAGACGCAGAAGTATTATTTGGAAAAAGAAAAAGGCGGTTTTTAAGGCAGATCTATGAGAGAGAGAGAGAGAGAGAGAGAGAGAGCAATATCTGTGCCAACATCAATTGCTCAATAAACGAAAAAAAATTAGCAGGAGAGGTCAGGCAATTCATGGTTTTTCTGACCTCATGTCCAGCTTTGGCCGGAACATAGGGAAACTGCAGCCCCAGTGCTCTGGCTGAATTATCTTTATCTTTGAGGAATGATGCAGAGAGACCGCCGAAGTCAGCTCAGGAAAGTCAATTCCGGCCACTTTACGCAGAAGTATTATTGGGAGCAAGAAAAAGGCGGTTTTTAAGGCAGATATATCAGAGAGAGAGAGAGAGAGAGAGAGAGAGAGAGAGAGCAATATCTGTGCCAACATCAATGGCTCAATAAATGAGAAGAAATTAGCAGGTAGGGCCAGCCAATTCATAACTATTCTACCCTTATGGCCATCTCAGGCCAATTAACTGAGTAACCGTTTCTGCTGTTATCTGAGTCTATATGGCATGAAACGAATTAAATATCTGTATTAAAAGTATTTTTTGTAACTTTCCGATTATGGACAACACAGATACTTATGTCAAGGGGAAAATAGAAAAATTAAGCGAGACTAAAGACGGCATCTTTTTTTTCAGTTTTATTGTCGTTTACGAACCGGAATAAAGCTATAAAGAATATTTTTATCAGTATATTTAATTAAAAATTTTATGATAATATATCTATTATATTTTAAAATTATAAAAAATAATTTTTGAAATTTTTAATACAATTATAACAATCAATTAATATTATATTATTGTAAAGTAGACAGTATAAACCTGACTCAAAAACCTTATCTTAAGGCTCTGATATTTCTCCGTCGGCGGACGGAAGGAGGAGTTTTATCTTCTACGGAATTTTTTACCATCCATGTTGTTAAATAGAAGCATGACGATAATTATCAGAAATAATTAATACTATTTAACCAATTTCTCATTCAACCCTCCAACTATATTACATTTGGTTATTTGAGTTATTTTGATGCCGGCGCCGTAAGCCATATTTTCAGGAGTTGCACCCCAAAAGTAAGTATTCAGGAGCTTTGTGCCGACAAGACCGAGTTTCTTGCCAGTTTGTCCAAAATGACACTCCTTATTTGCCTGTCTAACCCTCGTCGGTTCGATCAATCCCAGTCTCAACCTACCCTTTGGTAACCGCCCCAAACTTTAAGAGGCCGGAACTTTTGAAACATCCCGCCGCAGTCTAAACCTAAGGAAAGCAAAATCGGTCCGGTTGCCACTTTCCCTGGTCAATCCAGGATTCTTACGAATCACCTGCTTTAGCTGGTGAAAGTCAACCTTCCTAAAAGATGACCTAAAAAGCTACTGCTTGAACTGACTAAATATCATGTTAAAATAAGATCTTATAAATTATGCTTGAAAAAACGGTCATTTTTTACCCGCTGATCCTATTTTGGCCTGTCTTTCGGGTTTTTAGATTTTTCCCCTTTCCGGCGAAAATAATTCCGATCTTTAGAGAAAAAAGCCTATATGTATTCCCTAACTGAAACTTTTTTGCTACTCTATAACTATATGGGATAACCTGAATCAGGAAATCTCCCAGTGATGTCACCCTTCACCGACCTATGTCCGATAAGTCAGTCCTACTCAGCCAAAGCCTGAGGGAGACAGAGCCCCCGATTGGCCGGGTAAAACGTTGACCGGTCCGCATATGTCCCAGGGTTAGACCTGCAGAAAAGTGCTTCTTCAGTCTGCCACTTTTAGGCCGGGTTGCAGGCAGGCCAATAGCAGTCGCAAAATAAGCCGGAACCTTAGACCTTCGGATAAAATTCCGTATAGAATGATTTTACGGGCCTGTCATTCTACCGTTAATTAGGTCTTTAAAAGCCTCCGTTTTAAAGGGCAGACTGGCAAGAGTTAATTAATTATAGTACCGGCTCAAAATGACCGCCTGATTCTGAGAACGGAAAGGCCGGCGACTTTGTTTCTGATTTTAACTTATTTGAAGGAAGCGGTCCTGCCTCAGGCCGGAAGTCCGGGGATTCCCAGCCGCAGAGTCAACAAACATGAATTCAAGCCAAAAGGCCAATGAGCTGCTTTTAGCCCTGTCCCGCTACTTACACCAGCCTATCATCCAGTTGGGCGATGATTCCCAGGCAGCGGTGACCATCGGTCGCTATAAATTTGTTTTTAGTTTCAGCGAAAGCCAGCACTATCTTCTTAGCCGGGTGGCCATTACGGTTCTGCCTCACGGTGCCAAACGAAAGACCCTACTGACCCAACTTCTGGCCAATAACTACTCCTCAGCCGGCACCATGGGCGGAATATTGGGCTTGGAGAAAGCCAGCGGGCTGGTTTGGCTGACGTACCGGTTCCCATTGGAAAGTGAAAAACCGGAATCTTTTCTCAAAACCATGGCCATCCAGACCGGCCTGGCCGAGTATTGGCTGAAAACGATTACCGGTTACTCTGCCCCGACTACCGCATGAATTAAGAGCTGAAGGTTCTGCCGTCATCAGCTACGCCCGGCTGGAGCCAGTGGGGTTTTACTGAGCCCCGGCTTAAAAGGGGCATGACCAAAACGGCGGACAAAAAGCTGACGAAATCATTCCTAAAGTTGGCCAGGGTCCAGTCCTTCAGCCCATAAAGAATTTTTGAAAGATTTATCTTACGGTTTTTCGTTGAACGGATGGCCTTTTGAACGAGACTAAGGAGGCGGCGTTTTTCCCGGCCTTACGGCCGAGGTTTCCACGCCGAAGATTCGGATGAAACATCTCCAGGAAGCCCAGCAACTTTTTATGGCTCTGTCCGACCATTTTATTGACCCGGATCTGATCTTGATCCAGGGTTCCTGCCGGACTGAATTTGACGGTTTTTCTTTCACTTTTGACTACGATGAAGTATTAAGCTCCCTTTTTATTAAATCCTGTCTCTGTCCTTTGTCCGCTTTAGCCAATCCCGATGAGGCTCTGACCACCATCTTAGAGGCGACCTATGACTGGGGAACTTTGATGGGCGGGGCCTTCGGCCTGGATGAAGAGGATGGGTTTCTCTACTTCCGGACCAGGCTGGATTTCGGTCGCACGGACCAGCCGCTGGAAAAAAGACTTCTGGTCGATGTCATTCCACGTATTATTGGGGCCATGGACTGGGCTGTGGGGGCGCTTGGTCTGAACAATGGAGAAAAAAATGCCAAATTAGAGACAAAAAATAACTCAAATAACATATAGTAATTAAAAAATTATTTAAATTTTCTCAACAATACTTCTCTTCCTGGCCTCAAATTCTTTGAAGTCTACCTTCCGAGGTGTCATTTTATCCTCCTGACAGAAATTTAACTCTCTTATTCAGACAAATCTATTTTAGGTCTTGATTTATTCAAAAGTTACGCTATAATAATAGCGCGATATAGATTGGATACTTTTTGGCAGACAATCATTCGCCCATAAGCAGTCCAAAGAGTGCTTTAATTTTAATTAGCTTTTTGGTTTCAATAACTTATGCTCAAAAATAATGTAAGTCCAGGTTCGGGATTAATATCGGTCAGTTTGGCACTAACCCTTGTCAAGGGATAAATTAATCCATAATTCCGAATTAATGTTCCCAAAACTTTTGATCTATAGTTTCTGGGGTTCTGACCAAGAGCGCTAATTGTCTTTACTTGTCTCTTTAAATGTAGTAGGATCCGACAAAATATCGTGAAATTTCTGTTGTCAGTTATAAATCGGACTTGACAGGACTGAAGCGTCAAACGGTCTTTTTCGGCCCTATGTTAAAACTTTGGCTTTTAAAGTACGAAGTTTTGGTGGTGACATAAAGTCAGCTCACCGGGGGAGTTGTCTGATGGTCGAAGAGTTAGTGGCTTTTTTAAATTTCAATTTTGAATTGAATCAGGTTTCTACTAAGCTGGTTGACGGAGACCATGTGTCCTCTGTAAACCGCTGGCGCATAAACTGGCGGGAATACACCGACCACCTCAAAAATCTTGGAATTGCCACTGAAGAAAAAAACCGGTCCGGTCTGGACCGCTACGCCACTCTTCAGAGTGGGACTGAACTCTATAATGATTTGGTTAACTTCCAGTGCAGCCTGAAGGATTCCTTAACCGAGATAACTGAAAATAAAAAAGTCTCCCGGGATTTTCTACAGCGTATTTTCCGGCGGACCAACGGTCTGCCGGTCTATATTGACCCGATCTCCCTTAATACAGACCTATGTCCTGACAATATTGGGGATTTACGCTTCGCCCAGACCTATGAAACTCCTACTTACGGCCTGTTTATCTCGGCTATCCTGCGAGATCTGATCCTAAAAAAGCAGATTTTCCATCTGACCAGGGCTGGAGGCGGCAATTTTATCCTTCGTCTTAAGGACGACGGATTTTCTTTTGGTCTCTCCGGTTCTTACACCTCTGTTTCAGAACTTAAGCCAGGCGCTGCTTTTGAAATTTCCCAGTCCTTGGAAACCGAATTAGACCTCTCCTGGGCAGATATGGAAACAGACACTGGATTTAAAGAAACTTCGGAACCTGAGCCGGAGCCCAGACTGACAGCCCAGACCCAAAAGCCTCCGATGAGCTTATCTTCGGAATCACCTGACCCTTTAACTTCGAAAGACCCGGACAAGTTGTCAGACACCAAAGAGATAAAAGCCCCTATTGATACAACTGAAGATGAAAATATAGAGGCCTGCCCGGATTCTTTTGGCCGGACTTTAGCCGGCCAGGCTTCAGACGGCTCAGTTTCTCAGGAGCCGAATTCAGCTAAAACAGGAGCTGAAGCCGAAGCTTCCGGAGAGGCGGCCTCAGAAGTCCGACCGGAGACCTTAAATCTCCCCCCCGAAGACCGGGCAGAGAATTCAGACCAAAATTTAAACGAATCAAGCGGAATTCGGACAGCCGAACGTATCGGCGATCGTTCAGCCAATCTCTGCGGCTTAGATAACAAGGTCCAAAGTTCGGCCTCCCGCCCTAAAATCTTAATCGACCCTTTGGCCGAAGAAGGACCTGCACCCGAGTTGCCGGAACTCCCGGCCAAAACTTCTTTCTGGGGCCGTTTAATTCCTAAAGTTAAAGCCGGGGTCAAATCCATTCTGGCCATTGGCCGAAAACCGGCTGAGCCTCCTGAAGAACCGGACCGGTTAAGCCCTTCCATTCTGGCTCAAGCCATAAGCGGTGTCAATTCCGGCTGGTCCGGTCATCAAAAGGAGAATTCTTCCCAATTCCCGGAAGAGAATCTCATCATTTTGACTGAAGATCTCATTATTTTAGAGCCGACAGAGGATTGTTCCACTGATCCAGACTCTTCTTTTTTAAGCCAGGCGCCTAAAATGGCTCAGACCGAAGCCGAGGAATCCCAGGTTCCTCATGTCGGATCTGGCCTTGCCGAATCTGATGACTTAAATTCTGCCTCCCTAATTTCTGACGGCTTAGATATTGAACCCTCTCTAAAGGCCCAAGAAACCGAAAATCCGGTTACTGAGGCGCAAAGTGCGGACGAAAAATCAGTCGATTTAGACGGCACACTCCCGGTAACCGGCCGGTTCTCCGAACTTGGGGCCTATCTGGCGGTCACTTTAGATCGCCCTGAAGATGAGGCCCAGATTGAGGCCGATTTAGAAGCGGCCGAAAATACTGAGGCCGACTCCGAAGGCAATTTTGTTCTTGCAGCCGCTAAAAGCGAACTTCTCCAGGCCGGATCAGACGAAATCGCTCCCACGGACGAACTTGAGCCAACTGACCCCGAAGTCTCTTTTGCTCAGGCAGCGTCTCTGGAAGATGATTCCGTTACCCAGAAATCCGAATCTTCTTCCCCATTCCAACAGGCGGCTCTGGATTATGAGCCCGGGTCAGGCTCTGAATCTCCGGACAGTCTCATGAAAATGGCCATAGCAGCGGTGGACAGTCTGACCGCCGAAGCCCGAACCACACCAGAGGCTCAGGAAACAGATTATGCCCAGGCCTTGGAAGTCATCCCGCCGGCTGATTCAATTGTCGCCTCCCCGATCATAACTGAGGACTCAAAATCTTTCCTGCCCGACGCCGAAAAATCTGGTTTTAAAGATGACTATGAAGCCCCACAGTCCCCACCAGCAGCAACTGGAGCCGTTTTAGCCGAAAGCCCGGAGGCTTACGCAAATTCTTTTCCGCCAGCTGATTCCCTAAAGAACCTTGCCGTCTCCGCCCAGGCAGAAATTTCCAATACCGATTTCTCTTTCTCTGCCTCAGCAAGTTCAGTTTCACAGCCCCAATTCTCCTCAGAAAACACTGCCTCCTCTTCGGCAGCTGACGAGACTGCAGAAAAACCAGGACCGGAAGATTCAACTTACCCGGCACCAGAGACAGCCTTTGAGGCAGTCTGTGAAGCCTCTGGAGCTGAAACTTCCCAGACTCAGGCTCTGGAAACTTCCCAGGTCATTATGGTATCCCGGGAGGTGTCAACTTATGAAATTTCCGCTGAGACCTATCCGGCCGCAGACGGCCAAACCGAAACCGGCTCCGAGGCTGAGGCCGCTTTAATTGCTCAGGCCATTGCCCGAGAATTCATTCAGGAAGAAACGGCTTATCAAGCTGAACGGGAAGATTATCCGGATACGGTTGAAACCATTGCCTCCTCGGCCGATGAGTTTTCTTTGGTTTTGGAACTGGATCAGTTTTTAGATAAACCCAACCAAGCCAAAGAAGCAGAACCGTCCCTGTTTGATAATCTGGACACCGAGGTCGATTCTCAGGCAGTAGTTTTGGCCTGGGAAGAGCTGGTCAAAAAACAGAATTGGACCTTACCTGATCAGGAAGCTGCACGTTCCCAGGATATGAATACTGCATTGGAGAGTCAGGACGTTCAGGCAACTTACAACTCCCCGCCCGTCTTTGAGCTAAAGCCGGAAGACATCATTACTTTCACCTTAAGCAACGCAGAAATTATTGACCCGGATTTCGCCCATTCGGCAGCTGCGGCCTCTTCAGGTGAGCCTTCCGGCACTCCGGCCGAACTACCGCTGTCTTCCGAATCATCAGTAGAACTTAAGACTTTAAGCTTTGCCATACCCCAGAAAGTAGAAGATGAACTTAATGTGGCATTAAGCGACTTAATAGATGATCTCTCGGCCGAAGAAATTCAGCCAGAATCCGGGCATCAAGTTTTGACTGCCAGGCCCCTGACTCCGGCTCCGGAAGAAGAACCCTTACTTTTGGTAGAGCAGTTTCTGGAACCAGCCTCTCCAAACCCTGGCGCTGGTCTGGCCGTGACCGACGGTCTGCCGGTGTTACCCGATGTCTACGGACAACCGGACACTTTAAGTCAGAGCCCTCAGGATATTTCGGACGAATATGAGGAAGAAGACTTAAACGGGCTGCTGTACTTACCGGAGGGTTTTTTGCCCACCGAGGTTTTCCTGGCTACCATGGAGCAGCGCTGGTCACTTAAATCACCTTTAATGACCAAATCGGCTTTCAGATAGAAATAATTAGTCGTCCCTGAGAATCCTTTAAGTCCTTGATTTTACTTCTAAAATTTGAAAAATCCTAGCCTAAAATCGACCGTGTATTGATTATAATCTCCCAATACCCGGTCGAAAATCCATTTTTTTATTCCTATGATTTATACAATAATTT
>JAISEL010000053.1 GCA_031264185.1 Deltaproteobacteria bacterium | reverse complement strand
CCTGGCAGAAAGACAGGAACAATCGGACTTCCAAGATAAAATGGCAATTTACTGCATCTGATGCACAGGTCAAGCTGAAGCGTCTTTATCCATCAAATTAGAGGTTACATGGTACTAGTTTCGTAAGTCACAAGCTTACTTGATGAGGTAGAAAAAATTTAATCAATTTTTTTAGGATCGCCAAAGACAATTTTAGTCTCTATTGTTACAAATTTTACCTTATTTTCGTGTCTTATGTACTGTAGAATATATTATGTTTGAGTCTAATACAACTAAAAAACTCTTAGTCTGCCTCGCTTTCCAGTCGGCAGTACTGGAACAACGTGTATGAAACCTTTCAGATAAAGCTGTGGCGCAATGAACCCCGATTCGAAGACTGACATCGTCTGCCGTTGTCCTTATCCAGGTTCAACAATCTTGCCGCAGTGCGAACGCCCTCGGCAGCCTGGCAAATGATATTTTGTATCGTTTCCGCTGGCAGATGAGCTCCAAAGAAAAATGCCCCAAATGCCGCCGCAAAACGATTTCAGCAGATATGGCGATAAGAGGTCGCTGTTTTTCTTGCCATAAGCGCTGCGGACAGTTAGCTATGCTGCCCTCCCGTTTGAGCCCGGATTGTGAGCATCCGCTGTTCGGACAAGAGAATTCGTCCAGATTGAAGTCAAATTTGGCCATAACCCGCCCCTAAGACCAACAGATGAAGTTTATCTACAGCCGAAAAATCTTTCTATATCAGCTAAACACCAACATTACCAAAATTTCAGTCCCTTAGTCCCGAAAACTATAGATATTTTTGACTTTTCCATCTAAAATCCAGTCCGGCCCTACGGCCCCAAAATCTTGAGGCTTTGAACAAAAATTTTACAACTAAAAGGCCAATATTTATCTTGACAAGGGTGGAAAGGGTGGTTAAAATAAATAAACTTAAAGTTGGTGGGGTAATGGGGGCCCGGGGTCTGATGGGAGTCAGAACCGCGGTTCCAGACACTGCTTTGAGTGAGAGCCTGTTTTTTGGCTCACAGGTGGATCGGAGCTTTAGCTTTTCCGCCGGATCACGGTAGACCCGTGGAGGACGGCTGTCCTCAACCGTCTCTGTACTAGAGGCGTTAGCCGGTCCGGAGTTGCTGCGTTTTCCCATTCATAGCTGTTGGAAAAGACCTTTAAAATACTTTTTTATCAGGTCAGTTGAATTGGATACGGTCTGAATTCCGTTTCAACAGGGTTTTTGTCTTCACCCTTTCCGTCAGCCGGGAGAACGTACCCAAAATCGCGACTCTACAAAATAAGGACCTTAAGGGACCCCGCAAGGGTAAAAGGAGGCATATGAGAGGAATTGGCAGGCCAGATTGAACACGGGCTTATGGTGGCCCAGGTCAACAAAAGCTTCGGCAACCATCATGTTTTAAAAGACGTGAGTTTAGCTGTATCCAGGGGTGAGTTTTTTACTCTCCTTGGTCCTTCCGGTTGTGGAAAAACCACTTTATTACGTTTAATCGCGGGCCTGGAATTGCCTGATTCCGGGTCAATCTTTTTAGGCGGCCAGGACATCACCTCCCTCCCGGCCAACAAACGTCAAATCAACACGGTTTTTCAGAGCTATGCTCTATTCCCCCACCTCAATGTTGTCGAAAACATTGCCTTTGGTCTTAAAGCCCGTAAGGTTGAACTTTCGGAAGTCAAATCCAAAGTTGACCGGATTCTGGAAATGCTGGCTTTGGGCGGTCTGGACAAGCGTTTTCCGCACCAGCTGTCCGGGGGGCAGAAACAGAGGGTGGCTTTGGCCAGAGCCTTAATTAATGAACCAAGCATCCTCCTTTTAGATGAACCTATGAGTGCTCTGGATCCTCACTTAAGGACCCAGGTTCAGGCGGAGCTTTTAGAGCTCCACCGCAAAATAGATACAACCTTCATTATGGTCACTCACGACCAGGGTGAAGCTATGTTTATGGGGACCCGCCTTTCGGTTATGAAGGACGGGAAAATGATCCAAACCGGCACCCCCCGAGAAGTTTACTCCCGGCCGAAAAACAAGTTCATGGCCGAATTCCTGTGGGGCGCCAATATCCTGCCGGCCACCCGGGACGGCGACCGGCTCATGACCACTTTAGGTCCTTTAAAGACCGAAGATCCAGTCGCCTGGTCGGAAGGTCATCTGGCCATCCGTCCGGAACTGATAGTTTTGGAAGACGATCCCCGGCCCAAAGACAATTCTGTCCGGGCTAAGGTCATCCGGGCCATTTACCGGGGACCGAGTGTGGAATTACTCCTTGATCCCGGTCCGGTCAAAGTGGTGACCAGTCCCCGCTTTAACCCAAAACTGGGAGATACGGTCTCTCTGTTTATCCCCCCGGCCGACCTGGTGGCTCTGGAAGGTCAGGCTATCTGATCCCTCCTGATCCCGAACTGCCCTAGGGTAAACTTTAAATCCCCCAAGGCCTCCCTGCGGAGGCCTTGGGTTTTGGAGAGCCGGATGACCGAAACTACCGGGGCCGCAGATTCTTTAGCCGCCTCCCCGCCCAAAATCCCCAAAAGAAAAAACACAGTGACCATAGCCGGAATTCTGACCGCAGGTCCAGGTCTGTTGTGGCTTACGATCTTTTTGGCTGTCCCCTGCCTGTCTCTGGTGGCCATGGCTCTGGCCACCAGAGGGCAGTACGGGGATGTGGTCTGGACATTTTCGACTGAGAATTTAAAAAGACTGGCCGGCTTCGGGCTGTTTGGCTGGAGTTCGGACCTGATATTTATTCTGCTGAGGAGTCTGGTCATAGCACTGGTTACGACTATATTATGCGTGTCTATCTCCTATCCGCTGACCTTCCATATGGCCACCAGGAGCAAATCCGTCCGGGTCTTCTGGCTGATTTTAATCGTCGTCCCTTTCTGGACAAATGTAGTCGTCCGGACCTACGGCTGGCTTTTAGTCCTAAGCCCTCAGATGCCGCCGGCTAAACTTCTGGCCTTTTTAGGATTTCTGCCGCCCGAAACCGCCCTTTATCCGGGAACGCTGGCCGTTTATCTGGGCATGGTGACCACATTTTTGCCCTTTATGGCCCTGCCTCTTTACGCCAGCGTCGAACGCCTGGACTGGTCAATTTTAGAAGCCGCCCGAGATCTCTACGCCAACGGCTATCTGATTTTCAAAAAAATAATCCTGCCCCAGACTATGCCCGGCTTAACAGTCGGCTTAATTGTGACTTTTGTGCCGGCCATGGCCATGTTTGTGGTTACGGACATCTTAGGCGGGGCCAAATACATGCTCATAGGAAATTTAATACAGCAGCAGTTTTCCCAGGCCAGGGACTGGCCTTTCGGAGCAGCCCTGTCTCTGGCCCTGATGCTCCTGACTTTAGTCAGTCTGACTTTCAGGAAACTGAAATCCCCGGACCAAAAAGGGCCAAAAGAATGAAGCCACAAACAGCCAGAGCTTTAATATCTTATCTAAGCCTCATTCTTCTTTATCTGCCCTCTTTGGCCGTAGCCGTGTTTTCGGTCAACAAAGCCCGCTTTGGCCTGAACTGGAAGGGCTTTACTTTAGAGTGGTATCAAAGGCTCTGGAACAATGAGTACATCCTGGAAGCCACCTTAAACAGCCTGATAATAGCCGCCGTAACAACGGTTATTGCCACAGTCATAGGCACAGCTCTGGCTTTGGGCCTGGAGAACGCCCCCTGGCCCAAAAGCTGCCATAAACTTTTTGACGTGATTATTAATATCCCGGTAGTGGTGCCGGACATCATCATGGCCGTGGCTTTAGTTTTGGCCTTCAGTTTTTTAAGGCAGTTTTCCGGGGCCTTCGAATTGGGTCTGGGCACTTTAATTTTAGGCCACGTCACTTTTCAGATCTCCTTTGTGACGCTCATTGTCCGCAGCCGTCTGGCTACTTTGAACCGGGAGACAAAAGAGGCGGCCATTGACCTCTTTGCCTCCAGATTCTACCATTTCCGCCGGGTCACCCTGCCTTTAATCACCCCTGGCATTTTAGCCGGAGCCATGCTGGCATTCACCCTGTCACTTGATGATTTTATTATAAGTTTTTTTATCCACGGCCCTGAATCGGTGACATTGCCGATTTATATCTTCGCTTCCTTAAAAAGAGGCCTGACCCCGGAAACGAACGCCATTTCCACAGTCATGCTGATAGCCACAGTAATTATGGCCTTTATAGCTGAACGCCTGACCCGCCGAACCTGATAGCTTCCTGAGCGGCTTCCCGTACATAGTCTAAGTTGGCCAGAGGTACATCCGAAGGCACTGTGCAGTCGGCCCCCAGGATTAGACCTAAAGGGCCGGCTTTACGGATCAAGTCCCGGGCTTTGGCCTTAATTTCCTCTTTCGATCCGTCAGTTAAAACTGAGCCCGGGGTATTGGGAAAACCGCCGATCAAAGTTTTCTGGGGAAAGATGGTTCGACCTTTTTCCAAAGGGATGTCTTCCACGTTAACGGCCCAGTTAACGGCATCGAAGGGGTAGTCGGCATAAAATGGCAAACGGTTTTTAACCCCGGCGTAACCGCAGATGTGGAGGATGTTCCGGCCTCCGGCCGACTGAGCCGCTTTTAAGATGTCTTTTTCTCCGGGAGCGGCATACTGGGCATAAAAATCGTAGGAAAAAAAATTCAGGTCCGGATTCTGGACGCTTAAATAAATTCCGTCCGCCCCGCCATCGGTCACGGCGGCCCTGGCCAGATGGGCCAGACCATCGGCCATCCGGCTCAAGGTTTTACCAAGAGCCTCCGGCTGGGCTTCGCAGAAGTACTTAAGGCGCTCTAAGCCCAGCTTAAACCTCAGACTGGTTAAGGGGCTGAAAATATTGTAAAAATATGTTGCGTCTTCCTGGCAGGAGCGGACCCGGCGAATTAAGGTCACCTGGGCCTGAAGCCATTTGTGGTCAGAATCAATGGCCGTAATCATGGGCAGATCTATGGGCTGAAAGACTCCCGGAGAGGGATAGAAGAAAAAACCGTCGCTCATGATCTTAACCAGAGCGGGCTTAAAAGCCTTAATAAATTCCTGATGCCCGGCCACATTCTGTTCCAAAAGGCGGGGGTTTTCACGCCAATCATCGGTTAAAACGTCGGGCAGAAAATGAAACCAAAAACCGACCGGCACTCGGCTGACCGGCTGGCAGTCCAGAGCCTGAAAAATTAGTTCGCGCCGCATGCGTTCTTCTCCGGCCGCCTGGGGAACCCCCGGGACCATCTGGATTAACTAAATAAGCTGCCCGCAGAATCAAAAAAGCTCAATCTGAGGCCAATAGTCTTAAACGACTGGACGGTCACAGGACTTGGGTCTATTGTCTAAAAGGCAGTCCGTCTTTATAATGGCCAAAAAAAATATAAGGTCGCCAATGATTTTGGCGGCCTGGTGGCTTATGTCTTAATTGAAGTATTTTCTTTTGGAGGTCTCCATGGTTTACCGCGTGGCAGTCTTGCCCGGCGACGGCATTGGCCCGGAAGTGACGGCCCAGGCCAGGAAAGTTATGAACAAAGCCGCTTTAATTACCCAAAATGAGCTGCTGTGGCAGGAGTTTCCTTTTGGGGCCGAGTATTACTTAGCCCATAATGTGGTTCTGCCGCCTGGGGCCCTTAACGATATCGGAGCCTATGACGCTCTGCTGCTGGGCGCGGTCGGAGATCCTAAAGTTCCCCCCGGACCTCTGGAGCAGGAATTACTTCTGGCTTTAAGGTTCCATTTTGATCAGTACTTAAACTTGAGGCCTGCCTTAAGTTTTCCCAATGTGCCTCTGCCCTGTCCGATCCCACCGGACCGAACAATCAATATCGCCGTAGTCCGGGAAAATACGGAAGA
The DNA here is from genome assembly GCA_031264185.1 of Deltaproteobacteria bacterium. Taxonomy (GTDB): domain Bacteria; phylum Desulfobacterota; class Desulfarculia; order Adiutricales; family Adiutricaceae; genus JAIROO01. The sequence goes on along the minus strand of JAISEL010000053.1, from coordinate 21,305 downwards.
CTATTACATGGGTCTGGGCGGCTTGACTGAGAATCCGGCCGATTCATTTAACCTCTCAGCCCCAAGAAAACTTTATAGTTTTAAGGCTACTCTTAATACTTGCGTCTCCCCCGAGACAAAAGCGGCCTTTAGTCTGGGCCTTTTATCCGAGCCCGGGATCCGCCGGATTACCCAAAAAGCTCTGACTCTGACTAAAGCCAGAGGCGAGAAGTCTTTAACCGTAGCCACGAAGGCCAACGCCCTGCCTCAATATTACGGCTTCTGGGACAAAATCACCCGGTCCGAGGCCGAAAAGTGCCCTGATATCCGGGTTAACCTGATGAACGTGGATAATCTATGCTATCAGTTGCCCCGGGATCCCCTGGCTTTTGGGGTTATCCTCTGCCCTAACCTGTTCGGGGATATTGTCAGCGATTTAGTCTCCGCCTTAGCCGGAGGGCTGGGCCTGGCCGCCTCCGGCAATATCGGTGACAGTTTGTCCATGTTTGAACCGGTTCACGGCTCGGCCCCGGATATAGCCGGGACCGGCAAGGCCAATCCCCTGGCCGCCATATTGTCCGGAGCCATGCTTTTGGAACACTTAAAGCTTAATGAGGCAGCCAGACTAATCACCAAAGCTGTGGCCGAATATTTGGCCGGAGGCCTTTATCTGCCCCTGGAGCTGGGCGGGCCGGCCGACACCGACCGGGTCGGTACGGCAGTGGCCGATCTAATTACCGAGCCCAAGAGGTCTTAGGTGACCCCGTTTCCGGCCGTCTTTTTGGACCGCGACGGCACCTTAAACGCCGATATCGGCTACTTATGGCAATGGACCGACTGGCGGTGGCTGCCAGGGATTCCCGAGTCTTTAGTCCGGCTAAAAGAAGCCGGATTGAAGCTTATTGTGGTCTCTAACCAGGCCGGCATTGCCAAAGGGCTTTATTCTCCGGCCGATGTCACTGAACTCCACCGGCAGGCCAATCAGGATCTTCTGACCAAATGGAATTTGACTTTAGACGGTCTGTATTTCTGTCCACACCACCCGGACTATGAAAAATGCGACTGCCGCAAGCCAGCTCCCGGTCTTATTTTAAGAGCCGCATCCGAGCATAATATTGATTTAAAAATATCCTATCTCGCCGGAGACAAGCTCTCCGATGTGCAAGCCGGTCTGGCGGCGGGCCTTAAACCTTATCTGGTCAGAACCGGCCACGGACTGTTAGAGGAGCCTTTATGTCCTCCTGAAATAACCATAGCCCGCGACTTGAATGAAGTTGCTGATCTGATTTTAGCAAATTTCAGTCGCAACTAAAATAACCAAGTCAGGAAGTTTTTTTATACTTAGCTTAAAAATGTTCAAAAAAGTCCGCTACGGCCGACAAAACCAGGATCATCATGACCATTACCGACAACTCCATCTATCTGCCTAAAGACGAAATGCCCAGAAATTGGTATAACGTCCTGCCCCAGCTGCCCACACCCCTGGGACCTTATCACACCCCTGACGGTCAGGAACTGCCGCCAGAGGCTCTGGCTGCTATTTTCCCGCCCGGCTTAATTGAGCAGGAATTAAGCGACCGGCTCTGGCATCCCATTCCGGAACCGGTCCTGGAAGCTTTGGCCCTCTGGCGTCCGACCCCTTTGGTCAGAGCCTTTGGCCTGGAAAAAGCTCTGGGCGTAACATCCCGGATTTATTACAAAAACGAATCAATCTCCCCGTCCGGCAGCCATAAAAGCAACACCGCCATGGCCCAGGCTTATTACAACAAACAGGCCGGTCTCAAGCGTCTGGCCACCGAGACAGGGGCGGGCCAGTGGGGTACGGCTCTGTCCATAGCCGCCCGGCATTTTGGACTTGATATCCGGGTCTACATGGTCCGGGTCTCTCTGGACCAAAAACCCTACCGCCGGGTGATCATGAATCTCATGGGAGCCGAAGTTCTGGCCAGTCCCAGCCAAATGACCAAGGCCGGAAGAGCGGCTTTAGCCGCAGACCCCGACACCCCCGGCAGTCTGGGTCTGGCAATCAGCGAAGCCGTAGAAGAGGCGGCCGGTCGGCCCGATACCAATTACTCCTTAGGCAGCGTTTTAAATCACGTCCTTCTTCACCAGACAGTTATCGGTCAGGAAGTCATCAAACAGCTGGCTTTAGCCGACGAAAAACCGGACTATTTAATCGCCTGCCACGGAGGAGGCTCCAATTTTGGAGGCCTGGCCACGCCTTTTATCCCGGCCCTTTTAGAAGGTCAGAAATTTAAGCTGCTGGCCGCCGAACCGGCAGCCTGTCCGACTCTGACAACAGGCACGTTCGGTTACGATTACGGGGATACGGCCCGCCTGACACCGCTGATGCCCATGTACAGTTTGGGCCCGGATTTTCAGCCCCCGGCCATCCACGCCGGCGGTCTGCGCTACCACGGAGCCTCGCCTATTGTCAGCAATTTACTTAAATCGGGGCTGATCGGAGCCGAAACCGTGGATTCGGCCGAAGCTTATAAATACGCCCGAATCATGGCCCAAAGCGAGTATATTATCCCGGCTCCGGAATCAAGCCACGCTCTGGCTTTAACCTGCCGCAAAGCTCTGGAACTGGAACAACAGGGTCAGCCCGGCGTTTTAGTCTTTGTCCTGTCCGGTCACGGCTTACTCGATCTTTCGGCTTACGAAAAGGCCCCGGACTGACCGCCCAAAAACTACTGATTACGGATCTCTGACTTAAAAACTTCAACCCGCAGTCCGGCCGGTTTCCACTGGCCGGACTCCCAGACCAGATTCAAAGAAAAGCCCAAAGCCGAACGCCCTGTCCGCCACTCGCCCCTGACCAGCCAGGGGCTTTCCGGACCTAAGGTATCACGGATAACAGCCGGCGACTGGGACTGGCCGGACTCCAGAGGTCCGGACTGTAAAACCACCAGTTTGCCCCGCCTGGGGAAAAACTCCATCAAATCCTTATGAGGCCGGAGAGGTCCGTAAGCCTGAGCCAGCCTTTGGGGAGTGTCCTGTTTTTGCCACTCGGAAGATATTATTGAGTAGAACTGATTGTAACTGCCGCTGGAAAGAGCCGATGACCACAGGCCTAAGACCTTTTCAAGCACCTGACGGACCGAAACTATTCCGTCCGGAGGCGACTGGTTGGGCTCGGCCGTTTCGGTCCGGCTTACGGTGGCCGACTGCCCGCCGACCGAACTGACAGGGCCGATAGATTTGGGCCAAAAATACCTGATCCCAAAAATGAGCGCGACCAGAATTACCGGGATAAACCAGCCCTTGTACGATTTTTTCTTCCGAAAACGGATTTTTCGGGTTCTGTCTGTCATGACGTTATCTTACGCTCAACATAGGTTTGTTGTCAAAAAATGTCCGCTTTTAGTCCGGACCTGGCCCCACAGGACAGCGGATTTCAGGCTAAGACAGGCTTAATTGCCCTCTAAACCCCTCAAACGCAATACCGCCGGCCTATTGTCCAAAATTGAGGGAATCTATGCTAAAAACTAAGCCTATTTAGTCTTTAGTCCAAAATATCTTTTAAATATTAACCCGGCGGATAATTATGATAAAAGAGTTTATCCTTTGTTTCTTCAGTCTTTATCATACTCAAAATTTATGCAACTTATATAGTCTATTTGGAGTATGGCTAAAGAATTATTATACCGAGATCATCTCTAAATAATAAGGAATATTTGATCTATCATAATTATCCGCTGGGTTAATATTGAATGTTTTATAGGTGTTATAAAAATTAAGCCGAATTCATCTAAGAGCCAGCAGGATTATAAATTTGCATGTGTATCTCCCTGTCCCATGGAGTCATTTTAGAAAAATCCTGCTGACGGTGCCTTTAGAAAAATTGATACTTTAATTTATGCTCTATGCTTATATCCTTGTAAAGGCTATTTTAGGCCGGTTTTCTGGTTCTGTTTTTATATTAGTTCAACTGACAGCCGTTGGTTTATGAATTTTTTTCACATTATAAAAAATACAAACTAATTTCCGCGCAGCCTCAACATTTAGGAAACCTCTTTGACTTAACTGCCTGAAACCTAAAACAGATTTAATTACTCCAAAAATCGGCTCAGTCACCTGCTTCATCAATTTGTAAGCAGCCTGACCGGCAGCAGTCTTAAGTTTTTCCCGCATCTCTTCAGTTAGACTGGCATCTTCCGGCAGTTCTGTCGCTGTGGGATCAAATTTTTCCGTAAAAGGCCGATGGCGGAAAATTATGCCAGTGGCAATATAAGGATCTTTTTCATCGCCGCAGGCTTTGGCGCTTTCGTCGCTGCAATATCCGGCATCAGCCGTAATCTTTGTAACCTTACCTAAAGATTCGGTAAGTTTTTCAATTCTTCCAAAGCCGGGATCAGTTCCCTTTTGTCATTGGAATTTCTGGTGACATGGTCTCAGACTATTATCATGTTTTTCCGGCTCGGCACAGGCTTGGGTGTTGTTGGCCTGGGAAAAGCCTTTACCGCTGTTCGGCATGATGCGTGACTCCCGGTCATTGAGATTGATTTGTTCCTTAGAATCGCCGCCAAGACAAGGTATTGAAAATAAACCATAGTCGTCCGCACAAAATTTCAGACAGCCGGGCCTGAGAAAAGTCAAGACAGCAGCAGTTAAGTTCAGGGGTGTATTTTTGAGAATAATATCTATTTTTTCTAATTAATATTTATTATATTTACTTTATAGCTTTTAATATTGATTAAAATTGATGTTTAAACTTTTAATATCATAAAAGAGTGTCTTTTTCAGTACGGAACAAGGGAGGCAGATTTTGTAATTTCTAAATTAGCACAAATTATATGCTATAATCTTGTATCCGTTCACGCGATTTATCGTAACCGGGCGGCTCTCCGCCAATTCTGATACAATATCTCTGGTATCCAGGCATGGTTCCTGACTGAAACGGGACTCACTGATTATAAAAGTCGCCAGCCGTCAGAGACAATTAATGGCACTTTTTCGGACCTTTCTCTTTTTTCAGCTTCCCTCAAGATACGGACCTGAGGATTTTCTGGCCATCCATGATTTTTTGATTTGGGGTCTATGAAAAAATAACTGTATACAGTTATGGCAAAATAGTGTAGTTCCAGTCACCGTGAAATTTTGCTTTTTTGATTCTCATGTTATCCTCTTCTCCGTCTGATGCCTTAATTCCGTGCTGATATTCGTTTGAGTCAATTTCACATTTGACTGCCGAGCCTGTTGTGTTTTTCGCGGCGGATATCAAATTGACAATGACCTCAAGTCTGGTCAGAGGACGGCCGCGCAGCTCATAGTAATCGCAGAGAAAAGCCTGTGTTCAATCTTATTCCATTTGCTGGTTCCAACTGGAAAATGACATACAGCGGTTTTTAAATCCGCTTCGGCTGCAAATTTAGCCAATTCGATTATCCATAACTTTCTCCTGCAGCCGTTACTGCCGCCGCAATGAGCAGTTATTAACAGTCTTTTGGCATCAGAGTACGAATTTTTACCTATTGAATGCCACCAATTTCTAATACTTTGGACTGCAAAAATTGAAGTATCACGAGTTATTCCAACAGTGGCAAATCCTTTGCTGCCCGTAATATCATAATCTTTAACATTTGTAAGGTTGCCTTTCATCGCGTATTTCCGCCCATTATTCTTATAATTATCAATTAAGTCATATTTTTTACAATCAACTGAAATTATTGGTTGATTTATTCTCATAAAAGCTTTTGTTCTCCTGTTTATAAATTCAAACTGAGCATGTCGATCCGGAAGGGAAGAGCCCTTCAAAACTTTTTGGTTGGCTTGAAGACAGTACCCAAGCTCTTCAAGAAGAGTTCCCACAGTGTGATAGCTGATTTTGAAACCTTGAGCATTCAGTTCCTGAGCTAACATCCGCAGGCTTTTACAAGCCCAAAGCAACGGAGATTCTGGATCTCCTTCAGTTGTAAAGTCAACCGAGGACTTTAACGCTTCCGTTATGCCCGGATTCGTCTCCTGAGTTGTTTTCCTTCCGCCTCCCTTTGCTCGGAAACCGCTTGATTTCAATGGGGAGCCTTTCAATTCCATGTGACCACGCCTGATTTCGCGAAACGAGACTCCGGTCCATCTAGACACCTGACTGGTTGTACCCCGGTTTCCGCCGACCGTTAGGGCTGCGGCGACTAACCGCCTAGTCTTTTCATTTAAATTAGGTCTGAGAGCCTCGAAAAAAATGGGTATATCTATCATGGGGCCATGACAGAACACTCTAAGGATTTGTATACAATTATTTTTTCATAAGCCCCAACCTCCCGCAGTTAATCTCCCTCACATGGGTTAAAATACGGCCTCTTCGCCTGCCTGAAGGCAGAATTAAAACAACGGTTTTAAAATTTTCCTCATTTCTTCAATTTTCCTCTTGACCCGAGACTATAATTGGAAGTATTATTAGGCCCCGCCGGGAAAACCCAGGGCTTAAGGGCTTAAGCTGTGGAATGATAGGAGGGAGCCTTTTCCCCATCTTCTTGGCTTAAGGACATAGGCGTATTTAAACTGTCTCAAAGTCGGGGCCTTGGCACTCGGGGGAAGCAGTAAGACCGGTCCCGGCTGGCGCTTTTCGCTGGTCTCGGAATCCTGCGGTCTTCAGCTGTGAAAGTACGTCAAAGTAGATTACAACCAAGGCCGTCATCGGCAGCCTGAAACCTCGCTCCGCTCCTGACGCATTCGGGCCGGGGCCTAATGTCCATGAGGTGTTTTTAATGCATCCCAGAAGGTACGAAACCTTAATCCTTTTGTCACCCAACCTCGGCAAACCCGAGCTGGAGGCCGTCAAGACCAAGATTGACGGCATTTTAGCCCAGGGCCGGGGCCAAATCGTCCGCTTTGAAGACTGGGGACGCCGCCGTCTGGCCTATCCGGTCAAAAAAGAGATCTACGGCAATTACCTGCTGTATGACTATCAGGGTCAACCGGCTCTGGCTGCGGAACTGGAACGTAACTTAAAAATTGATGAACAGATTTTTAAGTTTTTAACTCTGGTCTTGGAGAAAGACTTCACGGACCAGCGCTACGAAGAGGTCCTCGCCCATCTGGCCGCAGCCGCAGCCGCAGCCGCAGCGACGGTGGCAGTTGCCGAACCGGGGTCGGAAGACGGGGCGTTCGATACCCCGACCGAACAACGGACTTCGGACATCTCTGACCGGGAAGAAACCCAACTCGAAACTCCAGATGAGTCACCCAACTCCGACAACCCGGCCGAGTAGGAGGCAAGACCATGGCTTACGATAACTACAGCTCAGGTGACGACCGCCTCAATAAACGCGGCCGCAATAAGAAAAAATCCTTCCACCGCCGCAAAGTCTGCCGCTTCTGCGCCGACCATATCAAGACGGTGGACTACAAGGATATCAAAACCCTTAAAATTTTTGTCACCGAGCGCGGCAAAATAGTGCCCCGCCGCATCAGCGGCAACTGCGCCAAACATCAACGCCTTCTGACCAAGACCGTCTTAAGGGCCCGCTATATGGCCCTTCTGCCTTACACGGCCATGGTTCCGTCGGCCCAGTACTAAGGCGGAGGGCATTGTGGAAATCATTTTAACCAAAGATGTGGAGAATCTGGGGTTGTCCGGCCAGGTCCTGAAAGTGGCCGCCGGCTACGCCCGGAATTTTCTCTTGCCCACCGGAGCGGCTCTTCTGGCCACCAAAGCCAATCTTACGGCCCTGGCCAAAAAGAGAACCGAGTTCGAGGCCCGGGCCCTGTCTCTGAAAGAGGCCGCCATAGCTTTAAAGGACCGGATTAACGGAACCGTTCTCGTCTTAGCCCGAAAATCCGGCGAAAAAGGTAAACTCTACGGAGCAGTCACAACTCAGGACCTGGTAGAAGCGGCTCAGGAAAAAGGTCTGACTTTAGATCGCAAAAAGCTGAGGCTGGCTGAACCCATTAAAACCCTCGGCGATTTTGAGGTTACGGTCCGGCTCCATCCGGAGGTCTTAGGAAATTTAAAGGTCCGGGTCACCCGTGAAGGAGACGATCTTTCCGTGGCAGCCGATGGCGGCCAGCCGGAAGAAGCTCCGCCGACTTCTCAAGACCTGCCCGGAACCGTGCCCGGAACGGAGTAATCTGCCTTTAGCCCGGATGAGTTTTTTCGTCCGGGCTACAATAAAATAATAAGGAGGCTGCCTTGACCGTTACCTTAGACTTTCCCAGTCTTTGGAAAAGGATAGAGGAGATTCTGGCCAGCCCGGAAAGCGAAGGCGGCTGGCTGACTGATCTTTTGCCTCTGGTGTTGAATTTTACCGATCTTTCCTGGGCTTTTATTACCGAGATTCTGACCGGAGACCCGGAACATTACGCTATATTAGCCGAGTGTCCCCAAGTTCAGGCTCTGGATACCCGCCAAGCCAACAACACCGGTCTGGCCGGTTTGATTCACGCCAAACTGACTCCCCTGGCCCTGCCGAATTTAAACCCCCACGATGATTTTTCAGCCGTTTTCCACCGGGGCGATCCTTTAAAAAAAGCCACTTCATTTTACGGCTGGCCTTTAATCTACAACCACGTTCCTTGGGGCAGCTTATTGTTGGTAGGCTCCCAAGGCCAAAACCTGAAAGAAGATAAGCTTAAATTTTTAGACTGCCTGATTCTAAGGCTGTCCGCCCAGCTCCAGCAGGAAAAACTGGTCGGCCGGGTTTTGGAATTAAACGGCTTGGATTCCCAGACCGGCCTGCCTCACCGCAGCCATTTTTTAGAAAGGCTGGAGAGGCAGATTGAGATCTCACAGGTTAAAAAGCAGGAACTCATCTTAGCCATTGTCGGCATCTCCGGTTTAGGCCGCCATTCGGTCAATAACGGTCAGGCAGCCACCAGGGACATGCTAAGATCCCTGTCTCTTCAGCTACTCCAAAACTCCCAGGACTCCTGGGAAATCGGTCACCTATCCTACGGTATTTTCGCTTTGTCCGTACCGGCTAAAGAACAGCCAGAGCTGGACAAAACCATCCTGATGTTCAAAAGACGGCTGATTGATATTTTTGGCCAGTCCGGATTCAGCTGTCACCAGGCCAGGGTCTCCTGTCCGGAAGACGGCACAAAACCCGAGGTACTGGTGGAATCAGCTCTGACCAGTCTGGCCGGGACGGCCATTTAGCTTGAATTTCAGCTCTGTTTTCCAAATTAATATTAAATTTAAAAATACCCCCAAAGCTTTCTAATAACCCATATTTAGAAAGCTCACTAAAGCGGCCTAATAATTTCGGTCAGCTTTCGGGGTGAGGCATCCGACTGCCCAGGGTGTTTTAAGCTTATGAATTATAAGTTATGATTTAGGTCTTGATTTTCCTTAAAAAAGGTTGTTTATTTAATAAGATCGGGTTAAAAAAACTTTAGGATTCAGGCCTTTGGCCTAATATTTTGGGAGATTTTTATGGACTTCGGTAAATTTGATCTGCTGGAATCCCGTCTGGGATCTCTTTTGGACCGACTTAAGTCTTTGGAAAAAGACAACCTGTCCTTAAACGACGGCCTCCAAGCCGCAAAAAACGAACTCAGCGTGGCTCAACAGAAGATTGCTGAACTGTCCAAAGTCCGCGAGTCCGTGGTTTCCAGAATAGACGCTCTTCTTGAACGGATTAGTCAAGCCGACTTGCTCGGTTAATTGGCCAACCTTATATATACATTTATTTATGGATCAACTCGGTGACCCCAAAACCTCTTCTGCCCCGCCTAAACCGGTCCTCTCTTCTGACCAGGAGGCTCCGCTTGTGGAGACTGAGGTTTTGGAGCGCCATTACCAGATCCGGTGCGGAGAACCGGAACTGATTAACCGGATATCCCGGCTGGTTAACGACCAGGCGGCTTCCATTCGCAGGCATTCCACAAAAGCTGACATCAGCGATCTTGACATTATGGTTCAGGTCGCTTTCCGGTTAGCAGTCAGTCTCTACCACGGTCGCCAGGAATTGACTGCGGTCAAAAACCAGGTCGAACAGGCCGAGGACCGTTTGGAAAAACTGACCCGGACTATAGAACAGCTTTTGTCGCCACAATAGGTTTCTGTTTTACTGAGCGGACCTGTGACTTATTGGGAATATAAAAGGGCTTATATGCCTTTGGATTTTGTCCCTGAAATTGCGGGTAGCCTGACTATATATAGGGTTTTTGACAATGAATATAGGCTTGCCAATTTTGGCTGTATCTATTCCTTTTATCCTGATCTTAGGATTTTATCTGGGTTTTTGGTGGCGGAAGAGAGTTTTTGAAAATAAAATCAAAGATATAGAATCCTACGCCCAAAAAATCATCCATGAAGCCCAGCGCGATGTTGTTAATATAAAAAAAGAGGCTCATCTCCAAGGCCAGGACTTAGTTTTTCTAATGAAAAGCGAGTTCGAAAAGGAGATGAACGAAAGACGGGTGGAGCAAAAGCGCCAGGAAGACCGGCTGATCCAGAAGGAAGAAAACTTTGAGCGCCGCTCGGAGACTTTGACCCAGAGGGAAGCCACAGTGGCCAAACAGGAAACCGAGCTGGTCAAGAAAGAAAAGGAAAATACCCAAAAATCCGATGAACTGGCTAAACTGATCCAGGATCAGACTCTGGCTTTGGAGAAAACGGCCGAGCTGACCTCCGCCGAAGCCAAAGAGTACCTCTTAAGAAACATGGAAGATGAGGTCCGCCACGAAGGGGCCCGTTTAATCAGGCGTATTGAAGCCGAGACCAGGGAGATCGCCGACAAAAAAGCTAAAGAAATTTTAGCTTTAGCCGTTAAACGCTACTCCGGAGACTATGTGGCCGAACACACCATCTCTGTAGTTAACCTGCCCAATGAGGACATGAAAGGCCGGATTATCGGCCGGGAAGGCCGTAATATCCGAACCATTGAAGCCACGACCGGGGTGGATTTAATTATTGACGATACGCCTGAGGCGGTTATCTTATCTTCTTTTTCCCCGTTCCGGCGGGAGATTGCCCGGCTGGCTTTGGAGCGCCTGATCGTGGACGGCCGCATCCATCCGGCCCGAATCGAAGAAATAGTGGCTAAAGTCAGCGAGGAAATGGATCAGAATTTAAAGGAGATCGGTAAAGAAGCCGCTTTTGATGTCGGAGTCCACGGCATTCACCATGAACTTATTAAGCTTTTAGGCAAACTGAAATACCGGACAAGCTACGCCCAAAATGTTCTCCAGCACTCTTTGGAAGTGGCTTTTTTGTGCGGCATAATGGCTGCCGAACTGGGCCAGAACGTCAAGCAGGCCAAAAGAGCCGGCTTACTTCATGATATCGGTAAAGCCGTTGATCACGAGATAGAAGGTCCCCACAGTGTAATTGGGGCTGATCTGGCCAAGCGTTACGGCGAATCTCCGGCAGTCGTCCACGCCATCATGGCTCACCACGAGGACATTCCTCCGGAAAGCATTTTAGACGTCTTAGTCCAAGCGGCCGACACTCTGTCCGGAGCCCGGCCCGGCGCCAGACGGGAAATGCTGGAGACTTACGTTAAACGGCTGGAAGACCTGGAACGGATTGCCAACTCTTTTGTGGGCATCTCTAAAACTTACGCCATCCAGGCCGGGCGGGAAGTGCGCATCATGGTCAACAGCGATCAAATCTCCGACGATCTGGCTCTGGTTCTGGCTAACGACATCTGTCGGCAGGTAGAAAAGGAGATGTCCTATCCCGGCCAAATTAAGGTCACAGTTATCCGGGAGACCAGGGCGGTGGGCTACGCCAAATAGCCGGACAGAGTTTAAAGATTTTTCAGGCCAGGACCCGGAAGGGATTCGAATTAATTATAGTCAGTCACCAGCTAAAAGGGGGCTTGAAAAGCTCCGGACTGACCAGGAAAAGCGGTACCCAGTCCGCTAATTATTCTGGAGATTCAGACCTGCAGCTGGTGATTCTAAAGTTCCGCCGCCTTAAGTCTGGGACTCAGGCCCTTCGTTTCATTAATCGGCTCCATATCTTCTTACAAGAGCCGGGGCAGTATACACAAGAAGTATCCAAACGCGACCAGGCTGACTGACCGTCTGGTCGGAAATTCGGCCTCAGGCCTCTGACCAGGAAATTAGATCCCGGCCGTCAGGCCTCAGATGCGGACATGTTCCGGCCGCAGACGATAATGCCGAGCCTTTGGTCAAGGACGTCTCTCTTTTCGAGATCCGATACATATGCCAGGCTCTAGCCAAAGCCTTGAGCAGAGTTCCAATCACTGACATTGCCGGAGATCGGAAGGCTGGCATCCGTTGTCACTCCGGCCTAGTTTCGGGAGTTTCGGCAACTTTACAGCCATAATCCGAACTCCGGTTCTGGCCTGAAGGCCTAGACAGTCAGGTTCGACCCGCCGGAAAAAGGAAAGCCGGAAATCTTTTGGCCAGGATTCAGCCTGGGGATTTTCCTGGGCTACGAGAGCCGGAAATATTGGCCGGGAAAAGAGGTCCGGCCAAGCGCTTGCTGCGGTCAGAACATACCGCTTTAATTCTCCCCATTGGGTCCAAAGCCGTTGGAGGTCCTGACTGCCTGGCCGATGCGGCCTTGGCCTGCCATGATGGCAGCAGAAAGAAGGCTGATCAGAATCTTAAGATTTCACTAAAACGGAAGCCGGAACTTAGGCAGAAAATTTTCCAAAAGGCCCAAGCCACTCTTAAGGATAGACAGTAGCGGCCCGACCAAGTTCAGCAGGTCAAAATTCGGATCCCGAAGACCGAGGCTCAGGATGCAGTCGGCGTTGGTCAGCTATCCTCCGCATCCGTTCTGAAAAAACGGCTTTGCTGACCGTCTGCCGTGAGTGCAGCAGGAAGCGGACCCGGTTCACGGGTCCCAGCTGCCCCAGATGATATTAGCCAGGGAGCCTGTCGTATTATGAGGTTTTAAATCCTCTAGGCTGTTGATTTTACGAGATTTTTTCGACAGACTGTTTATATAAATATTCAATAAATTCAAAGGTTTGGCACTATAACCCGGCAGGCTCCCAGAACAAAAGCGTTTTGGAGTTCCGAACCGGAGACACGGTCCGGACTAGTCGCCGAAAGACCAGCCGACCGGAATTCCGGTTCATGTAACGTGCCGGCGACGTTTAGGCGGCCACTTTTCCCATAAATATGGGCGCCCGATTAAGAAAGCGGACGGATACTGATACTTTTTTATTTTAACTAAACTTGAGGAGGCGGTGTTTTTCCCGGCCTTTCGGCCGGGTTGTCTACGCCGAAGATCGGATGAAAGTTAAGTTCTGGGGAGTTCGGGGCTCTGTCCCCTGTCCCCCTTCCAACCAGGAGATCCGGGCTAAGCTCCGGGCGGCCCTAGAACGGAGCCGGGTAGGCTTTAAAGGCAATCCCGACCGATTCTTAGATGACCTGCCTCAATGGATTACCGGTCTGGTGGGCGGCAATACAGCCTGCCTGGAAGTTTCCGATCATGATGACCTTTTGATATTTGACTCCGGAACAGGAATTAAGAACTTAGGGCACCAACTGGTGCCTTCCCATATTTCGGAACTTTTTGAGCAGTTTTACGTGACCGAACGGCTCCCGGTCAATTCCTTAGAACCTCCTGAAGGACCTGTCAGACAGCTCAATCTGTTTATGACCCATACCCACTGGGACCATATTCAGGGTTTCCCTTTTTTCAGGCCCGCCTATGTGCCTTACTACCATATAGATATATACGGGGCCGACCGGAACCAAATAAAGGAGGCCTTTACCGCCCAGCAGAACTCCCCTTACCTCTTTCCGGTGCCCATTGATTTTATGAAAGCGGCCATTTTATTTCATGATTTTCCGGCCGAAGGACTTACGGTCGGCCAATTTAAAATTGATTCCCTGCCCCTTCCCCATCCCGGCGGAACTTTGGCTTACAGGATAAAAAAAGGCCGCAAAACCGTGGTCTTTGCCACTGACTATGAGTATGAGGAACTTGGACCTCTGACCGAGGCAGACCCCAAACATCTGGCCACTTTTATTAAAGACGCCGATGTCTTTATAAGCGACACCCAGTACACCTATCTGGACCATAAAACCAAGGAAGGCTGGGGGCACTCCAATGCCTTAAGCGTAGTGGAAATGGCCGCCAAGGCCGGGGTCAAGAAGTTTTTCCTTTTCCACCACGATCCCAACTACTCGGACGAAAAACTCTATGACATGCTCGACAAGACCAGAGCCTATACCCGCCTCCTCCAAAAAGGCCCACCCATGGATATCCATCTGGCCACCGAAGAGACGGTCGTAAAACTTTAGACACAGCCGGTGACGTTTTTTTCTGAGCGAATACCCATCTCTGGCCCGGTTCAATAACCGTCAGACTTCACAATTATATATTTAAACATATTTATTAATATAAAATATATTTTAAATATAATAGTACGTTTATATTTATTAAATATTCATATGGGTCGATTATCAAGCAGTCATGGGACACCAGAGGCGGTTAAAAATGAGGACCTAAACGGTTACAATTAAATTCATAAAAGAGGAAAATTAGGCCGCTGAATGGTAAAATCCAGGAAAACCCGGCTTACCGGTTTAAGTTTTCAGTCAATGACTGTAATAATTATTGGAAACTAAAAAGGACATCTTTTTAAGGCGGGAACACCAAGGCATGACAATGATATCCCTGAACGAGGCGCCAGTGACGTTTACTTTAGACTCTGGCTGAAAGGAAAATGATTTACTTTGATCTCCTAAAAATTTTCCACAAATACAATATAATTATATATATTTTAATCAACTGATAAGATTCTGGTCTCGGACTCAGGCCGGTTGCCTTACCGGCCTGACTGTGATATGAATCCTTTTCGGCCTGTTTTCAGGCCAGAATTTAAACCTACCTTAGGCTGACATATAACCCATGTCCAAAAACCTTCTGATCGTAGAATCACCGGCCAAAGCTAAAACCATTGCCAAGTACTTAGGGGACGAGTTTCAGGTCATGGCCTCGGTCGGCCATATTTACGACCTGCCCCACAACCGTCTGGGCGTGGATCTGGAACGGGATTTTGAACCCGAGTACGTGGCCATCACTGGCAAAGAAAAGATCATAAATGATCTGAAAAAAGCGGCCAAAAACAAGAAGACCATTTTCTTAGCCCCCGACCCGGACCGGGAAGGTGAAGCTATTGCCTGGCACATTGCCTCGATCTTAGGCCAGAACTACGACTTTAAACGAGTTTTGTTTCACGAGCTGACCCAGAAGGCCATTACAGAGGCTTTGGCTGATCCTGTGTCTTTATCTCAGCCAAGGTTTGAATCTCAGCAGACGAGAAGAATTTTAGACCGCCTGATGGGCTATCTCATTTCCCCTATACTTTGGGGAAAACTAAAAAGATCCCTTTCAGCCGGCCGGGTTCAGTCGGTGGCTTTAAGGCTGGTAGTGGAACGGGAAAGAGCTATATTTGCCTTTGAACCCAAAGAATACTGGTCATTCGGCGCCGTGTTTGAGGAATGTGGTTTAGCCTTTGAGGCCCAGCTGACTAAGCGGGACAAGGAAAAAATAGAACTGGAAAATGAGGCCCAGACTCAGGAAGTCATGGCCAATATCCGGGATAAAGACTTTATTATCCGGAACCTTCAGACCAAAGAAAGGAAAAGAGGTGCTCTGCCGCCTTTTACCACCTCAACTCTGCAGCAGACGGCTTACACTAAGTTTAAGCTGTCCTCCAAAAGGACCATGCGCCTGGCTCAGGATCTTTACGAAGGTCTGGAACTGCCCGAAGGGTTGGTGGGCTTAATTACCTACATGAGGACAGATTCGGTCCGGCTAAACGACCAGTCCGTCTCTGAGGCCAGAAACTATATAGGCGGTCACTTCGGATCTGATTATGTGCCCCAAAAACCCAATTTTTTCCGTAACAAAAAAGGAGCTCAGGATGCCCACGAGGCCATCAGACCCACTTCTATCCATCATACCCCGGAAAAACTGAAAAACCATCTGGACCACAGTCACTGGCTTCTTTACAACCTCATCTGGACCCGATTTGTGGCCTCACAAATGGCCCCGTCAATTATGGAGCAGACCACAGCTGAACTGGAAGTCAGTAACTATACTTTTAAAGCCACCGGCTCGGTCATTAAGTTCAAGGGCTTTTTGCAGGTCTACGATCCAGGCGCCGAAGAAGATCGGGCCGTCCTGCCGCCTTTAAGCCAGGGCCAGACTTTAAGACCCCAAAAGTTTACACCCAAGCAGCATTTTACTCAGCCTCCGGCCCGCTTTAACGAAGGCACTTTAGTCAAGGAGCTGGAAGAGAAGGGCATCGGCCGGCCGTCCACTTACGCCAACATTATTTCGGTCCTGAAAGACAAAGAATACGTTCAGGCCCAAAGAGGGGTTTTAGAACCCACGGAAATGGGCTTTGCGGTCAATGACTTGCTGGTAGCCAATTTTCCCAAGCTCATGGATGTGGACTTCACGGCCGACCTGGAAGAAAATCTCGACCAGATTGAGGAAGGTCAGGCCGACAGGTTGGAAATCCTCAGAAAGCTGTACCTGCCGCTGGCCGAAAATCTGGAAGAAGCCCGGCAGAACATGCTTAACTTCCGCTCAGAGGGTCAGAAAGTCGAACTGGAATGCCCAGCCTGCCACCAAACAGCCAACATGACTATCCGTTACGGCCGGAACGGTTTTTATCTGGCCTGCAGCTGCGGCTTAACCAGGGACTATGTGCGGGATGCCCACGGTCAGCCCCAACCGGTCGAACCGCCGTCTCTGGCCGAAGAAGTCCTGTGCGAGAAATGCGGCCGCCCCATGATCACCAAGAAAGGGCGCTTCGGTTCTTTTCTGGCCTGCTCAGGTTACCCTGACTGCTTGAACACCAAACCATTAGTCATTAATAAAGACGGTTTGGCAGAAGTCTCTAACGATCCTCCACCTCCTTGGCCGCCGGAGATCTCCCCTGTCTGCGAAAAGTGCGGAGGTCAGATGGTTCCGAAAAAGACACGCCAGGGAGGTTGGTTTATTGCCTGCTCCAATTACCCCAAATGCGCTAACGCCAAATCATATCCGACCGGATTTAAATGCCCCAAAGCCGATTGCGGCGGTTACATTGTGGAAAAACACTCCAAAAGAGGCAAATTCTACGCCTGCTCCAATTATCCGACCTGCCGGGTGATCATTAAAGGCCGGCCGGTGACGCATACATGCCCTGACTGCGGTCTGGATTACATGGTTGAAAGCCCCAAAGACGAAACCGTTTTAATCTGCCCAAACCTGGAGTGCCCTTCCAACCCCAAAAAGACCAGAGTCCGCTCGGAAAGCCAGCCGAAAACTTCCCGTGGCAAAAAAGAGACGACCGAAAAACCAGTCCGGAAACCTCGGGCCAAAAAAATCGCCTCATAATGCGACCCGATCAAAGCAGTCTGGGTTAAGTCAAATTAAAAGCGGCCGTTTTCCGGTCGCTTTTAATTTAATTAACTTGCAAAATCACTGAGGCGGCAGAACAAATTAAATTTACAACTTCTGAGTGAATTCAATATAGTTCCATTCAACATGAAATTTATTTTGTTTTACACGAACTAAGTCAGCTTGCTATTGAATGGTCTTGACTTCTAACTTATATTTACTCCGGTCCAGTTTAAAGATAATTTTTACGCCTTTTAAAATGAAAGTATGGGTTTTAAGTTTAGCAACAGTCTTATAGGCCAATAAAGGCTGACTATTTTTTTCAATTTGCAGAAACGAAATGAACTATTCTATGCTCAACATTATTCTATTTTCCATTTATCAAATCTACCGTTTTTTTGACCCCAAAAAATTAAAAACAAATTTGCACTAACCACCATAAATAACATGCAATAAGATGATGTATATCTAAACTGTTCGCGGCGCCTAACCACAGGTTTAACGCCCTGTCCAACTGTAGAGACTGTCCCAAATCAAAGTGAAGCTGACGGGCTGAGGCTCCGATAAAATCTAACTTTGGACGGCGACCACAGCCTAAAGGTTCCTATTTTTAAAAGTAAAAAAAGATATTATTTATATTATTATAAATTATACTAAATAACTAATATTTAAGATAAATATTTTCCCCCTCCCTATAAGTCCTATAACCAGAGTAAATTTTCAGACAGGGATAAGCTAAAATTACAATCAGCTCATAGAAAGATTTTTATCCTGCCATACAGCACTTCAAGCATAGGAATTTTTCATGAAAGAACTGCCCATATCAGACATGTCATTTAGGGAAATAATTGAGTCTGATCTTCTCTACGTCGATAAGACCGGCTACCTTTCCAGTTTGCTGAAAAGTCATACAAAGAGCTGTTTCCTCTCCCGCCCCAGGCGATTCGGGAAAACTCTATTGCTTGATACTATTGAAGAATTGTTCTTGGGCCATAAGGAACTTTTCAGGGGACTCAAGATTGAGCCTCTGGGCTACGAGTTCCCCAAACACCCAGTCGTGCGGCTCAGGATGAACTACGCTAAAGAAAGCCAACAGCCAGGAAAAACTGGAGTCCCTCATAATTGATGACCTGAAGGACGTTGCCATAACTGAAGAAGTGACAATCACGAAACAGGACATTGACCGCTTTGTCCCAGAGCTTTTTAATAAGCTTAAAGATAAATATGGCGTCGGGATAGTTGTCCTTATTGACGAATATGACGCACCTGTAGCCCAATATATTGGAAATCCTGAATTAGCTGCGGGGAACAGTAAAGTTCTACACGACTTTTACACTGGCCTTAAAAACAGCATAAAAGACACCAGGTTCGCCTTTGTCACCGGCATCTCAAGATTCGCTTACACTGCCATGGATTCCGATCCTAACCACTTTTATGATCTATCCTTTGACCCGGAATACGCAGGCATCTGCGGCTTCACTATCACGGAATTGGACGAGTTTTTCCAATACAGGATGGCTGAGACTCTTAAAATTATGGTGGATAAAGGCATGATGGAATCCGGCAGTCAAGTTAAGGATTTACGGCAAGAGATACTGAACTGGTATGACGGCTATAATTGGCTCGGCCCGGAACGGGTTTTAAATCCTTACTCCATACTCTATTTCTTTCGACAAAAAATATTTGAGGTCTTTTGGCCTTTCAGCGGACAACCCTCCCATCTTTCCGCCCTTATCAAGGAGAAATCATATGATTTTATTCAGCTCAAGTTGGATGATTATCTATCCAAAGCTATCAGAAAAGTTGATTTAAGGCGCCCTGGAACTGTGCCTATTCTATTTCACAGCGGATACCTGACCATTGATCGTTACTGGACAGTTCCTGAGACAGTTGGCGGAAAAATATTTAATGCCGGACACTTTTCCTTTAAATTCCCTAACATAGAGGTCGAAAGTTCCTATAACTCTTTTCTATTTCAAACCATCTTTGACTGCGATATGGATGAATACAGTAACTTTCGGCAGGAATTTTTAGAGGCTCTGGCCAAAAACGGAATTCGGAAAAAATCGCCGTACTTTTCACCAATATTTTTTCTGGAGTCTCTTATTATCATCATAAACCCGATGAGCACTTTTACCATGCGCTAATCAATGCTTCCTTACGGGCTACAGGAATCGAAACCTATGATGAGTTGACTACGTCCAGAGGCCGGATAGATATGACCTCATTTCTGAAAAACGGGGTACGACTGATCACTGAGCTGAAGTACCGAGAAAAATTTCTTGACCACAAAGAGGAAGACGGAAAAAAAATATTGGCGAAGGTCTTAAATGAGGCCTTGGCGGCTGTAAAAAAAAGGAAATATACTGTTCCTTTCAAATTACCGCCCAGAAGAATAATAGCCCTGGGAGTGGCTGTCTACGGAAGAGATATGGTTCAAGTGGGATTTGTTGAGCAATCGGAGCTTAATATGATTCATAAACCAGAAATCAACAAAGTCCGCAAAACTCCAAAAGCACCATAGACGCCGAAAATCCCAAAGATCCATTTAAGCCCTGAGGTTTCAGGAACGGTTGAATCTTTAACCATTAGGCGGTTTCGCATAAAGATGTTTTGAATCTTTGTTTGAAAAAACTTTAAAATTAGTTTATGATTAAATTCTAATTTAAATTAGTGAAAATAAAGCAAGTAGCAATATTAACGATTTAATTAAATACAGAAAGACTATATCTCTGCCGTCTGGCCAGAACTTTAGTGATTTAAATCACCGCCTGCGCTAAATATCGCATTTGCTAAAAAAATGCCAATAGCCAAACGAAATATATTTTTAGAAACCTGGTGAAATTGAAATAGCTAATATTTCATGATCCAGGCATTGCAAAATAAATATTACTGCGGCACGAAACTCTGAGAATGCTATAACATGTGATTATTGCAGGATTTAGACTAATTCTGTGTAACTTTTAAGATTGAAGTAATGTATAAATCTGCCATGGAGGAATTCCATGGCTTGACCATTCATTTTTACTGCAGAAGAGTTCGCCAGGGCAAGACATTCAGAAACTCCCCCAGCAGTGACAGGAAACATGGGGCGGGGCTGTTATTCCTTATGGTGTCACATGGCAGATGCACAGCTGAAGAGCTTGCGGACCTTTACGGTATTGGAGCAGGTACTGTTTACGGAGATATAAAGATGGTGCGCCTCCCGAATTGGTGGCAAGCAAAGGTGGGCGTGGCGGCGGACGAAATCGTTTGATGACCTTTGAGGAAGAAACTAAATTTCTTGATAAATGGGCTGGAAAAGCGATCGAAGGCCTAATTGTCACAATGCCGGAGTTCCGCGCTGCGTACAATAAAGCTGCGGGCAGAATTACCCCGCGATCTGCTTTTCCATAGACTATTAAAGCGGCACAACTGGAGGAAAGTGCTTCCTGAAACAAGACGACACCCTAAAGGAGACCCCCCGCTTCAAGAAGAATCCAAAAAAACTGTGCCGGAGGAGCTGGAAAAAATTGCCTTAAAAAACATAAACAAATTTCCGGTTTGCCTTATGCTCCAGGATGAAGCAAGATTTGGGCGAATGTCTGATCCTGGAAGATGTTGGATTCCTGTTCCGCACAGACCTAAAATAATGAAAGCCCTTGTTCGGGAGTACATATATATTTTCGGTGCAGTCTGCCCAAAAACTGGACATATAGACTATATGGAATGGAGTCATTTGACATGAATACTAATAGTATGTCCAGATTCTTAAGTCAAGCAGCAAAGCTCATCCGAATAAACTTGTTGTAATGGTTGCAGATGGAGCACCCCCATATAAATCAAATATTACCCCGGCGGATAATTATGAGAATCTATTTATTCTTTGATTTCGCCTCGACTTTCGCGTATTTAATTTTATCATGGTCAAAAATTTTTTTACTTTTGAATGATCGTTTTGCAATTGTTTAAGAATTCCATGTACATTTGAATTCAGCTCATCCTGAGAATGAGCTTGCGGCAGACTCTGCATTTTATTTTTTATAATATTGTTTAAATACTCATCAGGATT